>JBCCYK010000278.1:0-8199 GCA_039189905.1 Planctomycetota bacterium | reverse complement strand
CGTCCGACCTCTTCCAGGGTGTAGGTGTAGCCGTCGGCCAGACCGTAGCGAAGACGCAGGATCTCACGTTCGCGATAATTGAGGGTTTCCATCGCCAAGTCGATCTGCCGCTTGAGTGCTTCTCGGTTGGTTTCCACCAAGGGATCATCGTCACGATGGTCTTGCAAGAACTCACCGAAAACGCTGTCTTCTTGTTCGCCAACGGGCTGATCCAGCGAGAGCGGTTGTCGGCTCATCTTCAGGATCACGCGGGTATCGTCGAGGGACAGGCCGCTGATTTGCGAGACTTCTTCTGCCGTGGGTTCCCGTCCGAACTCTTGCACCAAGTCACGGGTGATCTGGCGAATCTTGTTCATGGTGTCGATCATGTGAACGGGAACGCGAATCGTTCGGCTTTGATCGGCAATGGCGCGGGTGATCGCCTGACGAATCCACCAGGTTGCGTAGGTACTGAACTTGTACCCACGAGCATGTTCAAACTTATCGACCGCTCGCATCAGACCCGTGTTGCCTTCCTGAATGAGGTCCAGGAAGGACAAACCGCGATTTCGATATTTCTTCGCGATCGAGACAACCAATCGAAGGTTACCTGCCGACAAGACCCGTTTCGCGGCGTCATAGTCATCACGCAATTGATCGCAGGTGTCCACGCGGCGGCTCAGGGTCCGCGGCGTTTCGTAAGTCAGCTGCATCAGCTCGATCAATTCGCCCCGGAGTTCACTGCGTGAGGGCATGCCGGGCATCGCCATCCGACGCGCATCCGCCAGCAGCTCGCGTATCTCTTGCATTCGCAGTGAGTTGCGTCGAAGCTTTTCAAAGATCGGCTGCAGTTTGTTGGTCCGAAGATTCATTTCTTCAACCAATCGAACAGCTTTGTTCCGCCGGATGACGAGGTTTCGCCACGCGGCTCGGCGGCGTCGCATGGGCAAGGACTTGTTGATGGCGATGACAAAGTCAGAGCGATTGCGCTCCAAGAGATGTTCGAGTGTCTGTGTGTTGGGCACGATCCGCTTCATGATCGCCTTCTTCTCGTGCGCGTTGGTCACACTCACTTCGATCGTGCGATCAAGTCGCAGTTGCTTGTCACGAACCTGTTGCAGCAGTTTCAAAGCGGCCTGCAACATGAAGTCCGTCGCCATCATGCAGTGGCGATACCGATCGCGAGCCGCTTCGATCTGTTTGGCAGCCGCGACCTCTTGGTCGCGCGTCAGCAAAGGGATCTGTCCCATCTGCATCAGGTACATGCGAACCGGGTCTTCGGAGGGGTCGGCGTTGGGATCGTCACGCCGATGAGGGGTGTCGTCCTCGACGGTCACCAGATCGGCCTCATCCGCGACCGCTTCCGCGAAGTCTTGGCCCATCGTTCGGGAGCGACGGCTGACGGAATCCTCGGCGTCGAAGGCATCGTCTTGAAGCGAACGTCGGCTGAATTTCTTACCCATCAGAGACTCCTCGGCACCCGGTGATGAATCAAAGCTGTTGTCAGCCGAGTACCAAGCACGACCGATGCCGGTCCGCTCTGCGGAGAGAAGTTCCATGGGGGCAAGCCGTTGTTGGGCAAGGAGTTAGGCAAATCAAGGTGTCGCCGCAGTGGCGATGAATTGCGACGCAAGGATGCACCGAAACCTCATCGATGTTTCCAAAACGCAACGGGTGATCTGCCGAATCAACGCGCTTTCGTCGCGTCGTGACACCTCGCGACGCCCCCCGGCAATCGCATGTCAAACGTTAGGTCACTTCGCAAGCTTCCCGGTGGAAAACCCGCGGCGACTTCAACAAAATTCCCCCGCCGTTTACACTCGCATGCGGCTGGGACCTTGGATGTGTCCCGGCGGGGAAAGTTCCGTGGTTTTTCGGAGTTCGCGATGCACGACTGGAGCGTCTTTCAACCGCTTCAGAAGGCGTTTTTTCGCGATCCGATGGGGACGTATGAAAGCCTGTTGTGCTTGCAGCAATGCGGCGCCCCGAGGGAATTGGTTTCGGTCCTGATGACGCGTTTGGCGTCCCACCTCAAGCGAGTGGATGATGCCGACTTAGCGGTGGACCGATTGCGGCAATACTTTGCCGTGTCGCGCAGTCCCGTCGCGCTCTTGTCACTGTTCGAACGTGATGACGATGCACTCGGCTCGCTCCTCCAGGTTCTGGTGACGAGCCCGCGGATTGCGGAGTTGTTGCTCAGTGACCCGGACAGCTTTGATTTGCTGCGAGCCAGTGACGGGCAGGCACACGGACGTGAGGTCTTGCTCGACGAATTGAGCGGCGAACTGCAAACCGTGCAGTCGGTCGGTCGCGCCGTTGTGACGCTACGACGATTTGTGCGTCGAGAGACACTCCGAGTCGCCTACGGGCAGTTCGTTAGAATGATGCCGCCGTTCCGGGCACGGCAACAGCTAAGCCATATCACCGATGCCCTCTTGGAGTCTTCGCTTCGCTTCGCAATACGACATGTGACAGCGGAACATGCGGCTCCCCAGCGTGTGGATGGATCGGAGCCTCAGTTTTGCATCGTTGCGTTGGGGGGGCTCGGTGGACAAGAGATCGGTTACGCGTCACCACTCGATCTGCTGCTGGTCTGTGATCAAATCGACCGCAAGAACCAAGAGCATGTTCAGTATCAACGTTCTATCGCCTTGCTGCTGAAATCATTGTTGATGTCCGACGGTGACGAAGTGCTCTCGGTGCAGGTCAATGTCTTGAACCAGATCGTCGATGCTCCGGTGATTGGGGGTGCAATTCTGGGTGATTCCAGGGAATCAGGCGACAAGACCGATCCGCCGGACGGTGCCATGAGGGCTGCCCACCCAATGCAGTCGGACTTTCATTCGGTGGATGAGATCACTCTGCGACTTGGAAGATCGGCACGGACTTGGGAGCGATTGGCTTTTGTCAAAGCACGCGTTGCTGCGGGTGCCAAGGACACGGGGGAGCAATTGCTTGCGGCGCTGCAGCCCTGGATCTATCACAACGCCATCACACGCAATGAAATCGAGGACATCGCCATCCTGAGACGCAAACTCGAGAAGCGTGCGCACCAGGACACCGTCGGAGGTGAAGCGCCGCTTGCCGATGTTCCCGGCGGACGCCACGACCTGGAATTGACCGTCCAGTTCTTGCAGTTGCTCTACGGAAGCGACGTGCCGGCGGTACGTACCACCGGGACGCTCGATGCCATTTCGGCGATGGCGCGCTCCCAATGCCTGACGCAGCAAGAGGCGACCATCCTGTCAGAGAACCACGCGCGACTCTGCCGCCTCGAGGACCATTTGGCGGTTCTGTTCGACCGCAAGGTATCGCACTTGCCAAGCGATTCTTCCATTCAGGAACGGATCGCTTGGCGATTGGGCGTTCGCAATGATGACGGTCGTGGCGACGCGGAGCGATTCATGCGACTGCTGGATGAAACGTTTCAAGTCAATCGACGGATCATCAACCATTTGATGGTAGGGCCCGATGGCGAGTCGTTGCCCGAAACAAACGCCGACGACGCGAAGAAGCCTCCCGCTGGAACGGTGGCGGGTGCGGCAGGTGCGAGCGCCAACTCGCCCCGCTCCATGGATAGCGAAACGGCGGCACGCCTGACCGAGGCTTTGCTGGACCCGCAGATGGATCGGCACGAGTTGCGTGCAGCCGTGCAAGCGACCGGATTGCCGGACGCGGATGCGATCCTCAGTGATTTGCAATCCCTCAGCGAAGAGTCCGTCTCATTTCTTTCGCAAACAAGATGCCGACACTTCTTCGCTGCGGTCGCACCGGCATTGCTGGCGCAGATTCAATCCACCGCTGACCCCAAGTGGACTTTGAATAACATGGCAACCGTGGCCGATTCCATTGGGGCAAAGGCCACCCTTTGGGAGTTGTTGCGTTCCACGCCGGCGACGATGGATCTGTTGGTGCGGCTTTGCGGGATGTCTCCCTACCTGACAAAGATCCTGGTGCAAAATCCAGGCATGGTCGATGAATTGATCGACTCCTTGGTGATGGACCGTTTGCCCACGTCCGAACGCCTCGACACCCAGTCGTCGTGGCTGTGCGAGAACGCCGAAAACATCGATCCCATCCTGGCATCGTTCAAGACGGCAGCTCACCTCATGATCGGCACCCGCGACCTGCTTCGTAAGGAGTCCGTGGAAGCGATCGGTCTTGCATTGGCCGATGTGTCCGAGTGCTGTGTGCGTCGGGTGCTTGAGTTTGAGCAACGCGAGCTTGCAAGTCGTTTCGGTGACCCGGTCAATCAAAAAGGCGAGCCGGTCGAGCTGGTTGCGATCGCAATGGGACGATTGGGCGGCCGCGAACCCAATTATCACAGTGCTCTGGAACTCTCGTTCGTCTATGCGTCGGAAGGGGAAACTCAGCGACGGGTGGGTGGTCCACGATCGACGATCTCAAATCGTCAATTTTTCAATGTCTTAGCACGAAACGTGATCGATCGACTGCAGGGTGATGGTGGATCGCGTCTGTTCTCGGTCGATGCACCGATGGCTCAAGGGCCAGACCAAGCGCTCTTGGCGACGTCGCTTGACAGTTTCTTTCGTGCTTTTCGAAACGATGCCGCCCCTGTCTGGCAGCGATTTCAGTTGTGCAAGACGCGAGCGATGTCAGGCACGGCGGGATCACGTGCCTTGCTCGATTCAAGGCGAGAAGAATACTTGCGTCGTCAGGAGCCCTCGCCTCGGACGCTGTTCGAACTACGGCGGTGGCGCGATCGATCGGTCGCGACGGCAGGGCCTGGCAACCTCAAGCGCGGGGCGGGAGGAACGGTAGACGGAGATCTGATCGCAGCCCATTTTGTTCTTTCCCGAGCGCGAGACCTTTTCTCAGAATCCGAGCTGGTCGGAACAAACACGACGCAGTGGCTGGCGCGCGCCGTTGAGGCAGGTCACCTGGATGCTTCGGAAGGCAACCACGTGATCGACAGTTATCGTTTGCTTCGACGCGTGGAGGGAAAATTGCGATTGCTTGACAGTCCGGATCGTCACTCCTTGCCGATCGTTGACGAAGAAACCGTTGGGGAACACGACTCGCAAGCACGCGAAGTCACGCTCTTGGCCGCCTTGTTGGGATACGATGACTCGCACGCGGCGTCGCGTCACTGCGACGAGGCGCGGGGTGTGATCGCGCAATCCTTTGAGCGACTCTTTGCGTCATACTAGGCACGGTTGATCAATCGATTCGGTAGGCGAAAAAGGGTCAGGTACCAATGGTGCGAAGCACCCAAAGGGCCGTTCCGGCCATTGGTACCTGACCCTTTTTCGCCGGTCTTCTATCGCGCGGACGCTATCAGGGAATCTTTTGGATCGCCCTCTGGTTCTGAAGCGTGCCGATCGCCGCGGATGAGCTGTGGTCGATCACGAACGGGCCGATCGTGCGGTCAAGATGAAACAACAGGACCGTCTGAGAATCGGGTTCGTGACGCCGGTTTGGTTCGAACGATCCCGCATAGCGAGCGCCCGTCGAAAGTCGGACTTCATCGAGGTCGCCCCAAAACGGACGCGTGGCTTCGCCCGCGTTGCCCGGGTCGGCGCCCAGCCACAGCGGCAAACGGTTGCTCGTCCTCGAGCCACTGGCCTCCTTGCGGCCGACCTCGTCGCCATCAACAAACAGTTTGACCGATTGTCCGTCAAAGACACCTGCAAGATGCGACCATCGCTCTATGGGCAACTTCGTCTGCGCGGTGGCGGTTATGTAGCGACCGTCGAGATGCACGTCGAACTGCGGAACACCCTCGTCGGAAAACAGGGCGTACTCGCTCCCTTGGGTCTTGGCTATCATGCCGGTGTATCCGGAGTTGTCCCGGGGACGCACCCAGGCCTCGAGTGTGAAGGGGCCATCTGGCAGATCGAACTCACTGTTATTGATGCGAATGGCTGACTTCTCGTCACCCGCGGTGAGGTAACCATTCACACCGCTGGTGAAATAGTCTGCCGGGAACGAAGACGGCGAGAGGGGAACAGGTACCCGCCGCATTGGAAACGCAATGCGGCCACTCTCTGCCAAAAGTTCGACCTCCATCTCGAGCTGCGGCAATGACAGGGAATTCAAGCCTGCCGGACGCAGCCAACCGATATCAAAGTCGTGTTGTTTCCCGGGCGGAATCGATGCGTGCGCGTGGTCCAGCGTCGACTGCCAGGAACGGCCAGCGGCACGAAGGGTCACATCAAGCGCGTGCTCACAAGGGTTCTTGAGCGTGAAGGTGACGCTCCCGGAGGCTGAACCATCGACCTCCAAGGCGATCGCACCATCAAGGGGTATGGGACGTACGGTTCGTGCCGCGTCGACTTGCGCGAGGAACTCCGGCGTGAACTGCTTGGGGTCCATCACCGTCCCAACAGGAATGGCCGTGACGGAGATGCCGCTCGGTCGCACGCTCACCATGTTGTAGTGATGCAGGTAACCGGCGCCCGGCATGTCTGCTGAAAGATGACCACCTGTGGTGGCCAGGGTGTAGTACTCGATCCCGTCACGTGGCCCGTCGAAGCGAATATGGTGGATATGCCCGGCGAACACGGCCGTCACATTGCCAGCTTCTTTCAGCAGTGCATGAACCTCATCCCAATTGCCGCCTCGGTATCCGCCGCCTGTCCAGCGTGGGTGATGTAGAAACACAAACACGTGGTCGCGTTCCCCGTGTTTGGCGAGCGCCCCCCTGAGAAAGTCGAGCTGAGTGCTACTCATCCGCTGAAGCCGCCCCTCGCTGAATCCCTTTTCATTGGTCTCGCTGACACCCTCGTCGGAGTAGAGCACGATGAAGCCCGCGTTCTTGTGTCCAAACGAATACCAAAGCGGACCAAAGTGTTCTTCGTAGTTTCGTTCATGGTGCCCGGGTGGTGGGGCGACGCTGCCGCGCCAATAGACATCGTGATTCCCAGCGACCGGGTACCAGGGCATGGAGAGTTTCCCCATGATCGATTGATACCGTCGCATCTGTGACATCCATTCGTCGGTCATGTTGTAACCCTGGATCAAATCTCCAACGGTCATGACCAAGTCGGGATCCAAGAGGTTGGTATCGGCGACGGCCTGCTGCAACACTTTCAGCCCCGCAGGGTTCCCTCCCGTGCGATCTCCATAGACGACAAAATGAAACACATCCTCCTCGCGAGTCAGCGGAACCATCCGAGCGCCGTCGCGGGTTGTGAAGAGCCGACCGGCCGCCGCTGGTCCGGCATGCTGATGCGGATGGCGATGATCGGCTGGACCGTCGTGCCCAAAGACCGGAGACGGGAATCCGAAACCGGTGAGCTCGACAGCAAGCGTGATCAGAGCAACCGAAGCGACGGTGCCAATTCTCATTGGAAGAGTTCCTGAAAATGAGGCTAGAACGAATTCATGCACCAGATGGTACCTGGCATCGCAACAGGATGGGGCTCCCTGTCACAAGGCTCGATTGGCTTTTATGAAACCAACACGGAATCTTGACCCGTGATCAGACGGTCAGGGACGTGCGTGACACTCCCAAGCCATTGCAGTTCCCATCGATCTCCATTGCGATCCATGCGTGTGATGGAAACATTTCGCACCGGTGGCATCGCATCCACGTCGACACAGTTCGGGAGCATGACTTTCAAGAGGCAACGGATGAAGTCCGCGTGAATCACCAGCACCACCGTGATGTCCTGGCCGCCAAATGCGTCGATCAATCGCGCGTGAACGCGATCCGCCCTGGCCATTGCTTGGTCGAATGACTCGCGAGGCTTACCCGCCCACCAGCCTTCGTTTCCGATCGAAGGATCTATGGCGATTTGGTTCTCGTCGATGGACTCGTTACCCGACTTCAACACGTTCTGGATTTGTTCGGGATTGAGCCCAGCAGCACCTCGAAAACTGTCGGGTGTGTGCCCATCAAAGCAGCCTCCGTGTTCAAAAACGTCATGCCAAACGGCGACCGGTTGCGACCTGGCAGCGAGAATCGCCTGGGTCGTTTGCAGCGTGCGACGAAACGGGCTGGTAATCAGCGAGTCGATGCGGAGCGTCTCTGTCCAACGTGCCAAGTGCTCGGTTTGCAGCAGACCCCGCTGCGTTAACCAAGGATCGTTGGTGCGTTCATAGGCCGGACGCGCGTTGTTTTCACTTTCTGCATGGCGAATCAGATGCAAACGCATCAGCGACCTCCTGCACGGCCCTGACGACGGCGATCCGATTCCCGCAGCAGGATCTTTCGCAAGCGAATCGACTCGGGCGTGATCTCGACCACTTCATCGT
>JBCCYK010000277.1:0-8211 GCA_039189905.1 Planctomycetota bacterium | reverse complement strand
CGGCCGCTTTGGGAATAAACGGAAGGATGTGCTCGGGCTCTAGTTCATGCGGAAAGAACTTTAGCGACGCCCAATCTCCTTGAAACGATTCGGGATGAATCGTGCCCGGGCTGATCTTCCATCCCTGATTGGGATCGTACTGAACACCGTTGAAGAGATTGCTCACCATGCAACCACGGATCGGCTCGGCCGGATGACTTGCCCACCAGTTGATCACATTGGAAGACAGACCGACTTGCGAAAAGATATTCCAGACGGCTTTGCAACGGCGTGAGAGATTGGAAAAGGGACGTGCTCCTCCGGTGTCCTCGTCGGGTTCAACGAACCCGTGAATGCCGTGCTTGTCGGCAAACTTTCCCGTTGCCACCGAATTCCACAGCATCGGCGAAAGCATGGGTTGCAGTGTCGCAAGGTTTCCGATCGAACCACCGTCAATCAGCTTGCTAAGAGTTGGAAGCAACCCGCGATCAAGCAACGGATGAATGTGTTGCCAATCTGCCCCATCCCAACCGATCAGTAAGACTCTATTCTTCTTGGGTTTGAAATCCGTGGATGAGAGCATGGGGTTTACAAATACAGCCTGGTTGCCGATCGCCGTCGAGACCGGGCAACTAGGCCTTCAACGTCTCAGGTTTGCGACGACGTCGGTGGGCGGCAAGACCCGCCGCACCCATTGCCAAAAGTCCAAGCGATGAAGACGGCTCGGGAACGGCAGTGACCTGACCAGTCGAGATTGGTGTCCCAACGTCGGCGAACGCATACTCTTCCAAGACAAATGTGTTGGCGGGTGCTCCGGAAACCGAGGTTAGTCTCGCCCAGCCGTACTGGCTTCCCGCCCCTTGGTCGAAAGCGAACGCGACAAACCCAGATTGACCAAGGAACTGACTATTAGCTCCTCCCGCTGAGTAGGCCAAATAGCCATAGGTACGAGCAAAGTTTAGCGCGGAGATATTGACGTTTGCGTCTAGACGGGATGCGTACAGAAAGCTGCTAAGCACAGGACCCGCTACGGAACCAGCAAATGTTCCGAAGGCCGAACCATCGGCAATCGCCATGAGGGCGTTCCCGGCGCCCCCACCCAAATCGGAATTGCCGAGGAAAATCGAGAAGGCAGAAGCACCACTTCCGACAAGATTGAAGAACTTGGTGTCGCCTACGTTCAGTTCACCATTGTTCGCCGATCCGACAACGATGTGCGTGATGGTGTCTGCCTCAGCCGTTTGAGCACCCGCGTTAGCGGCTGCCAATCCGGCGCACGCGTACGCAGCCCAGCGTTTCGGATCAATCGAGACAGTTCGTTGAGACTTTAGCATGGTGTATCTCGCGTTATTGGTGGGTGATTACGGGTAACCGGAATGCTCACGTTGTTCGACCAAGCCGTAACGACTCACTCACAGCCAGCCACAACAAACCAAAGAGGCTAGAGGTCTACGCGACACTCAAGCCAGCAGAATCGGTCTTCTTCGACCTAGCTCGGCGACGACGCAAGATGAGGGTCGCACCCATAGCGCAGAGGCTAGCAAGACTGGACGGTTCAGGAATGGCCGTAATCGTTCCGCTCGCGGTACCCGCAAAATCCCAAGCTTGTCGAATGCCATTCTCGGTGTCATCCACGAACAGGTCGAACGTATTATTCGTGATCGTCAGCGTGCCGTTGTAGGGTGTACCGAGAGCGCCGAGGTGTTCAAACGCGATATTCGACGTCAGGTTGAGATTGGTCACGATACCGTCATTCAGTTCAACAGTTCCGGCAACGCCGGACAGTGCTGTGCTGTAGAATCCGTTGCCGGCTGTACCATCGTAGAGCGATAGAACAAGCCCGTCGACAAATGGTTGAAAGTCGAACGAAGCACTGTCGATTGACAGCGATTCGATTCCGACTCTTGTAGCGGTTTGATTCGACATCACCTCGCCGACACCGAGCCACCCACCCTCCAGTGGAAAAGCATTGACGGGACCGAAAGGGGTGTCGTTCACAAGGCTGTACATTCCGTCGGGATCCAAATTGATCTGTGCGTAGGCCTCAGAGAAGTAGTCGATGAATCGCCCGTCACCGTCCGCGGCAAAGTCGATGTTGACGACTTCATCCGCCGTCGAAGATTTGGCGAGTACGATCGAAATTCCAAGCGCCAGTAGACTGGCATGAATGAGGGATTCAGCGCGGCTATACATGTTCTCTCCAGGTGGATTGTGAACCACTCAGCGGCAAGCGATCATGCTTTCGCCAGATGATGCATGCGGCAAAACTCCGCGTGTCCCAAATCGGCTACTGCCGCTTCTTGCTAATGCAAATTGTTCTCATCTTTGAGCCTGGCACCAACTTGATCTGCACGGAACGAATCGCAACCATCTTTTGCGCGCGGCGATGACGTGAATGCGCACGATGTTTTGCCACCATCGCTCGTTGTCTGAGGACTCGCCATGCTGTTGACCTCGGCCACGTTTACTGCGGCGATGCCGCACGCTTTGACGTCTTCCCGATTCCGGGATTGAAGGTGTTCGTTGGGTCGAGCGATTCGTAGTGTTGACGCAGCGTTTCATCGGCTTCGTACAAGTGACCGACGTTATGCTCGGCCGGGTACTTTGCCCGGCGCTGGTCGAGCCGGTCAAACTGCTGCGAGTTAGGATCGGTATGACATGGCGTCAATTGGCAAAAGCCCTACACGTCTCACCGCTTGGCGATCACCTTTGGACTACTGATGCCAAACTTCTTCACTTGAACACGTTTGAGACAGAAGTTTCTTTCAAGATATTCGGGCAATCAGTAGGATCATTGGTACCAGCCAACACGGGATCGCAGTTGCCTGATCAAGCTAACGTTGCAAGACGGTACTTCCCGATGGCGGCTACGTCGAGTTGGTTGACCGTTGAAGCTAGGTAGTCAAACATCGACACCATTTGGTCGACCGAAAGTCGGTGCTCGTCATTCAAAATCAGGGAAGGAAAGTACTTCAAGAATTTTTCATCTGCGATTCCATTTTTGTGTGTGTAGAGGTGCCGTATCTGCAGGATCTTTTCGAGCTGGTCCTGATGGCTCTTCTCAATGACAGCTAAGTCTCGGATCTGTTTGTTTTCGGCGATGAAGCCTTTCACACTTCCTCTTTCCAGCTTCGCGAGTTTTCTTCTTGCCCATGAATCAATGAACTCTCGAAGGTCAGCGCAATCCAGGACGTCTTTTACCGTTACCGCTTCATTTGACTTGAGCGTATTCGGATTGGCCAAGTAAATTTCGTAAAGGAGATCGGACAGATAACCCTCAAAGGTATCTGCGGCCGATGAGAACAGAATTCTCGTGAGAATTCTTTCTTCTCGATTGTCGGTCGGCGTGTCTGACGATACGGGAAACATCAACGATCCCAAATCATTAATGATTCTCAAGATACTCAGATAGTGCTCGACGAAGTTTGTTTTCGATTCCGTCGCAGATGCAGCCAATCGCGCAAGCTTCTGGGCGAGCTGCTCTGCACTCTCGCACGACTGCTTGGGACGAAATTCTTCCTGGCTGGCGACAGTCTGTGTGCCAGAGCGAGAGTATGCCTTGCCTTCCACTGTTACGGGAGTGTCACTCTTCGCCACTTCGATCAAGTAAAGCGAATTGCCGTCGTAGTCAACGTAGCGATGTTGAACGAGAATAGATGGCACGAGCAAAGTAACCGCCTTGGATGTGACTTCATGCGCATGAAAGTCTCTACTCAAGCCAACGGGATTCGGATTGCCTGATGAGCCGTCAACTCCGAGGATCAAGGCACCGCCATGTGTATTCGCCAAGCCGCAAAGAATTCGAGCGATGCTTTTCGACGGAGGTAGCACCGCCTTATACTCGACAGACTCATCTTCTCCGCGCGAAAGATACGTCGCAGTTGACTCGGTGTCGTTCATTGGCTTCTATATCGGAAACTTTTGAATTTTCGTTTTCTTGAGGATGTGACCGAGCGTGACTTGGAACTGCCGGTCACCTGTGTCAGCCCAAAGCTCCGACCCATCCACGAAATCTAGGACGCTTCGCTCAGCAGGGTAGTAGATGATCACTTCTCCAGAATATGCCGGCCGCACAACGATTTGGATCTCTCTGCCGTGCTTCTTGATTCCACTCAGAACGGTCGGTGCCGTTTCTTCCATTTCATCGAGGTCATATTCGGCTAGACCACGAAGGTGTGCTTCGACCGCATTCTTGGCTCGGCTGATCAAGCCTTGGACGAAAAGGAACATCTCCGTGGTGGGAGTTGATTCATGAGAGAACATCTCGGCTAAATTTTTGTCTTCGAGAGCTTTTTCCCAATCATCAATTGAAGTGATCCCGAGACTCGCGAGCACGGCCTCTGAAAGCGGCAAGCGTGGCTCGGGGTTCTGCTGTGCAACAAGTTCTCTGAGCGCACCGATGTTCTCCAAGCCTGATTCAGCCAAGATTTGGTCGAGTTGCTCCGCTTTGTCCATGTTCTCGATAACGGACTCTTCGTCGTACAGACGATATTTTGCCCGGCACAGCGCGGGAAAAGTCGCTGATGCCAATTCCGGGTTTGCTCGAAACCACCTGAGCAACGCGTCGAATGCAGGTTGAAAACTCTTCGCAACTTCCGCGTCATTACACTTCTCGTTGACCAAGCTATCTATCCGGCTGACAACCCAGGGTCTATCGAGCATGCGACTACCAGGCAACTCGAACGCAACAGCTCTGTCGGCGAGGTAGCTCCGCACGTCGTCACCGAGCAACTGCAAAATGTTCTTCAACGCCTCTTCGATATCCCCTGCGTCTGCGTATAGAGAATCTAGCGTACCAAATACGCCATGCTGGTTCGGAAAGATCTCCTTGGTGTGGACCAAGTTTTGAGCGTTGCCCTCATCGGTTTCCAACATTGCGTAAAAGTTGGAGAGCTACTCCTCTGCATCACCACCGACTAGCTGGCGAGCAAGCTCAGCCGTTGAACCAACCTGTGCGACGCGATCACAAAACGCTTCTGCATCCAACTTCCCGCATTCGTCCCATAGAAGCGGATGCCACAAGTCAACATGTTCTTTCGCTGGAAGTTGGTCGGGAAACCATTGAGCCGCCAAGTTCCAGATCTGATCACGGAGTTCGCTCTTTGTGCCGCAAGGGAACAGCACTTCTGGTTCGTCAAAAAAATCCAGAATCGAGGATAGGCCATTGTCGCCAGCTGTCGTAACGATGCGTTCGTTTGAAATAATCCTGCGAATCGGCGTTGCTACATTTTCATTAAACCAACTGCTCGAAACCCAGCTGAGCTTCGTCCGAAGAGGTCGAATGTCCGCAAGTAGGTGCAAATTCTCCCAACCACCCGCAATCGCGCACTTAGCAATTTCTTGGTAGCACTCGATAGCTTCAGAAATGATTGACCGGTTGTTTGCTGAGAGTTCATGCTCTCTCTCAGATTCCAGCAGATAAACACCATCTCGCGGATCGGTCGGCTGGAAATGGGGATTGTTGATGATCGCGGGAAACGGAAATGCTTCCGAACCAACCAATGGAAAATCACAGAACAGCCGTGGCATGCTGGCATCGATTTCCGAGAGTCGGTAACCGTTTTCCAAGACCTCCACTGGTAGCGAAACACTCGTAAGGCCTTTGGAAAAGGTCACGATCGAGTAAAGAGCTTGCCGGCTCTGACCTGTTTCGACGACCACTTGGGAAAGCTTCAACTCAGACCCAATTGTTTCGTTGTAGGAGCAGCGAATACGCTGGCCAGTAGCGCGGAAAAAGACCAAGCGGACTTCGGGAACATAGATCAACGTATAGGGCAATGATTGCTTGAGGTCTTCAATACCGTCCATAGCCACTTGATGGCTTAGAGGGTCTGAAAGTGCGAATTGGAACGAAGTGTTGAGTTGGTTTGGGTCGTATGTTGCCAGGTCTGGCGCTGAATCGAGCCCTTGGACCGACTGCTTTGCATTTTCAACTGCCGCAGTGAATTGTTCAGGTGAAGTTCCGCTACGATCGAGCGTGAATTCGAATGATTTTCTTCCGTGGCTGGGCTCCTCGGCGACTCCAGATACGTGAACCACTTCCGATAAGAGATGCGTTGACAAAAATCCTGTGCCGAACCTGCCGGTTTGTTTTCTCAGACCACACTCGTCCACTCCACGGTCTTTGGTCGAAATCTGTTCGATCAAAAAACGGATGTTGTCCGCCGAAAATGGTTTCCCCGTGTGACGAAAAATTAACGAGTCGTTCCGTTGATCGTAATGAATGTCGATGATCACCCCCGTACCTTGGTGAACGTCTTTCGCATTCTGAATCAATTCCCAGCCCCAGCGTCTCCGAGCTGTGGGAGAAGAGTTCGCTTGAGACCGCAGCTTTCGCATTTCGCCATCGAGCTTCGTCGCCACTAGCTGTGAAAGTGCTCGGCTTTCGGATTCTGCGAACTTTTCCTGAAAAGTCATTAAACGGATTCGTGGTTCAACAGGTAAACGGTGTTGATGCCTGACGGGCAGCAACTTGCTTCAAATTTGTACGTGTTGAGGATTTGTTTTCCAACCGATGGAAGCGGGCATCAGAATCTCACCAAAAAGCGTCGTGAACAGGTATCGAAACGCCTGAGTCACGCACTCGATTGGAGTCGCCCCGAGCCAACGCGATCATCATCAAATTGACGCTGCACCCGATCGACGGGTTTTGATTCACGTAGATGCACTTGGTCGCCATCGGGTTCACCTAACTTCGGATTGAGCGTACGCAGGTGCTCGAAGCGAACTGGCAGATAGGCTTCTTTGAGATTCGCAGACCAAAACGAGTTTCCCACATTCTCCGACGCCTCGGTTGCATCGGCTGACCGCTCGGATCCCTGCCTCGGATTTCTGGCGGCCCAAAAACCGATGCAGGCGCAGAGTTAAACTGCGTCGGTTGTTGAGACCACCTGCCCAGAACCGGTTGCCGGACCGGCTAGTGACTGGGTGGCGACCTCCGACCAGCCTGGTCGCTTTCACACGGCCGGTGCCCATTACGCGAACGACTGACTAAGTGGTCACGCCGGAAAAGCAGGTCTCAAAGGCGACGCCTGCGCCTCTGTGGCTGCGGACTGGCAGATTCCATCCCCATGGTAACTGATGCTGACAGGAAGCAGGGCCATTGGGTACAAGAAGCTCCACGAGGACCGGTGAAGTGGTCCGATTATCGCAGTCCTGCCAAGCAGCGCTTTTACATTGAGTTCCGCAGTTGCCCCAACTAGCCTAGCAATCACGACGGGTCTGTTTTCGGACGAGTTGCCGAGCCGAAGTGAATGATAAGGAGGGAACACGGCTGATTCGGAAAACCTTTCCGGGGTCAGTTCACGACGGACGCCCGCTTCCGAAGACCGCTCGATTCGCTATGCTAACCGCTTCTGCTTCGGGTAATTCATGTTCAATTGGTACCACTAGGACAACATCGTGTTAGACCTGAACAACGCATCGAAACTCGAGTCCTTTCGACAGTTCATCCTGATGTCCGAAGGCGAATCGATCGCGGCGAGGTTTGTGGAAGAAGTCGAACGATTGAAAGCCGCCGGTGAAACCAACATCGACGAGCGAAAGTTACTGGCGAATGTGCTCGAAGAGATGGAGCCCGGTGTGGCCGAGGCTTGGCAAGAAGCAGGTCAGTTGTCTGTTTTCGCCAGCTTGACTAGTGGCTCCGAAGCGAAGAAACAAGCCCGTTGACGGCGGCCTACGTCGAAGTTTCTTTTTCCAGCCGACGTAGCCAACGGTTGAGTGCCTGAACCGATTCGACAACGTCGCGTTGACTGGGTGCTGCCTCATACTCCAACGACACGTGGTCGACGGTCGATAGTCGGGTGATGGCTCTCAACCAACCTCTGAAATCCACCGCCTGCCCGCTGGGAATTCTTGCAAGCGAGTAGTCTCCAAAGTGTCCGCGGTGACTGTGGCCTGAGATATGAGAGTGATAGATCCGACTGCGAAGCTGTTCAGATGCATCCTCGTCTAGCCACTTCGCGGTGATTTTATCAGCCAGCCACCAATGCGCTACGTCCAAATTGAATCCGACGTATGAGCGAACCAATTGGCAATCATACGAGTCGATCTTTGCCGCCAACTTCTCCAGCGTCTCCTGGTTGCGTAGCAAGTAGATCGGCCCCGGTTCCAGTTCCAACGCCAAACGCAAACCGCTAAGGTCTGATCCATCAACGGATAAATCGTTCATGGCAATCGAAAGGCGTTCAAGAACCGTTTCCATCAAGTCATCTTCACTCCCTTGGTGAGCGT
>JBCCYK010000276.1:0-8374 GCA_039189905.1 Planctomycetota bacterium | reverse complement strand
CGACGAACTCCTCCAGTGGCCCGGCTTTCGACGGGAGGAAGTATCCGTATGCCGACGTCATGATCAAATTGTTACCGTGGACGGATCGTGCGACCTCTGCGAAGACGAACCGCAAACGGAAACCGGTTTAACCCGTATTCTCATTTCCCCACCTCCCGAGATGGCCAACACACGTCCGACCCATGTTTTTCTCTCGCACGCCAGTGAAGACAAGCCATTCGTCGATCGTCTTCATGCGGACCTGGAGTCATTCGGCCTGAACTGCTTTTACGATCGCGAATCGATCCAGCCCGGTGATTCGATTGCGGCCAGAATCAACCAGGGGCTCGAGGAAGCCGACTTCTTCTTGGTGGTGCTGTCCCCGCACTCCATCGATTCCGCTTGGGTCCAGATGGAGACCGATGCGGCGTTTATGGCCGAGGCGGATGGCCAATCGACGGTGGTTCTGCCGGTCGTGATCGATGAGTGCGAGATCCCACCCCTATTGAAGCCCAAACTGTACGTCGATTTACGGGACTACGATGTCGGCTTGGCCAAGCTTCAAGACTTCTTGACCACCGACTCGGCGCCCTTGACGGAATCCAACGAGCGTTCCAAAGGCGTGTCCTTCTCACCGTGTGTCAGTGAGTTGTCCGCCATGACCGGCGGTCAGCTGCGGCGTGGTTTGACCAACTTGGGCCGCGACGAGTTGATACTGCTTTGGTTCGACACGCTGGAAACCGACATGGAGGACGACCACCGACATGACACTCTGGGTGTCTGCGCCATGCAGTTGATCCTGAGCTGCAAACGCACCAAGCATGTGGAGGACCTCTACAAGAACATTTGCGGCAACGACAACTGGCAACGCAGCGTACTCCCTTGATTCACCCTCCCAGCAGAGCGTTTGGGAGGGTCGGTTCGCGAGCTTTCAGCAAGCGAACCGGGGAGGGTGCCGTGGTGAGCAAGCGGACCCAACAGCAACGCCCGAACCGTTGCGCTAATTCACTCCATCCCCGGGATCCCCAACCGTATCCGGCACCTGCTCCGCATCAAACGTCACACCCAAACAAGCAAAGTCTTGCAACCGTTCGCGGATCTCTTCTTCCGATCGATTCTGATACATCGCTGCATAGCCAATGTGTTCGGCACTCACATGCCCCAAGAATGGTCGCTTGCCATCCAGATACTTCGACAACATCACCCAATCCTCATCGCGTAGAACGAGATCCTCAGTGCTCTCGAGATCGAACCGTGCACAGGACAGCACGCCAAAGCGACTCAGTTCGACAAGTCGCTGACATGTTCGAGCCACAGAACGCCCCGTTGTCTGAATCACGGCCAGCGTTCTTTCCACCGAGCACTCACCGTCGATCCAAGGACCGCGTCCATTTAAGGCACGCGACAGGGCCACGAGATCTTCCTGAGCTGGAACAAATTCGGAGAGTCTCTCGACATCGATTTGCGAGAGGTCCAGGTCCAACAGTCCCGCCCAGCGTTGGAGCCGCGCGAACGTTGCTGCAACAGATTCGTCCAGCTTTTGCGAGGCCCGCAAAACGTGCCAGCCCGACACACGCCCTTCCAACCAAGCACCGTTTCCACGCAAGTTACGGGACAGGGCCACGCAATCTTCCTGAGTTGAAAAAAGGTCGGAGAGCCTCTCGACATCGATCTGCGAGAGATCCAGGTCCAACAACCCCGCCCAACCTTGGAGCCGCGAGAAGGTTGCTGCAACAGATTCGTCCAGCTTCTGCGAGGCCAGCAAAACGTGCCAGCCCGACACTCGTCCTTCCAACCAAGGACCGATTCCACGCAAGTCACGGGACAGGGCCACGAAGTCTTCCCGAGTTGGGACAAGGTCGGAGAGCCTCTCGACATCGATCTGCGAGAGGTCCAGGTCCAACAGTCCCGCCCAGCGTTGGAGCCGCGCGAACGTTGCTGCAACAGATTCGTCCAGCTTTTGCGAGGCCCGCAAAACGTGCCAGCCCGATACATCCCCTTCCAACCAAGGACTTTTTCCATCCAAGTCACGCGACAAAACGATGGAGTCTGACTCAGTGCAGGTGAGAAACCGGAGTCTTGACCCTTGATCGGGAGCCTCCGCCAGACCAAGCCCCCAAAACCACAGCTGTGACCGCAAAGCGTGCGCGCGAACGGCAACTCTGCGACTTGGTCGAAATCGGGAACTATCGGATCGGAATTCACGTCGCCAACCAAAAGATGGTAGTTTCTTGTTCCTTTCCAAGAGTCCATAGTCAGAAACAACACAACCAACACAGGCTAGCCTTACCCAAGCTTCTTGTTCAGCTCTTTCGATGCGAACGCGTACATCCGCTCCGATGAGATACATGACCAAGGACTCCGCCTCTCGGTCATTCCAGCAGCTCAGCTCCCACAGCCACTCCATTGTCAGCCATGTCGGAAGTGGTAGCAGGTCCGGAATACTTGCTTCAAACAAATCGGTGACATGCCCGCGTGGATGACGCCGAACCGACTTGCGATCCGCCGTCATCTCAGGGCGATACTTGCGACGCAAGTTGACCACGGCGAACGGATACTCGGTGTCCGTCGCGACGCCGTCGCAAAGCAACCGTCCTTCCTTCTGAGACAACCACCAGAAATCTGCGTTAGCGCCTTTCCTGGTCTCATGTCGATACGAGCCTTCATTCAAGTTATTGGGTAGCTTGAGCTCGTAGGGGATCCACTGCTCGATCCCGCCATCATCCTCGGACGACGTTGGAAACTCAGCGATCCACAACAAACGCTGGAGCGTGGTTCTTGCCGAGATCGGGTGTTTCTTTCCATCGACCTCGTGCTCGGTCTTGTTGAGAAACAAGGTGATCTCCGTTCCAGCCTCAGGCAGCTCGTGCAGGCCCCCGTCCACTTCCCGAATGTGGAAGAGGCTCCCGGAGCCCGAGACCCGGACCTCCAGCATCGCGTTCCCGATGTGTCCATCTGATCGAAGCCGACGGGTTCGCACCAGGATTTCGTCGGCCAGCATGAAATAGCTGAACACGCCGATGCCGAATTGGCTGTTGGGGTGGAACTCAACAGGCTCTTCCAGGCTTCGCCAGCGGGCCTGTTCCTCCAAAAACTCGGTCGCCTCCGCATACCGACCGCCCGCTTTGGCAAAGCAGTTCTCGATCGTTGTCCGATCCATTCCGATCCCGGTATCACGGCACCGGATGTAGGCGTTGCCCTGGTCATCGACGCCTTGATCGAACTGGATTTTGGCAT
The DNA here is from genome assembly GCA_039189905.1 of Planctomycetota bacterium. Taxonomy (GTDB): domain Bacteria; phylum Planctomycetota; class Planctomycetia; order Pirellulales; family Pirellulaceae; genus Rhodopirellula. The sequence continues at coordinate 5,158 of JBCCYK010000276.1, read as the reverse complement.
CCCATTGCTCTGCCAAGTTGGAACCATTCTTGCGATCCAAGTAGGTCAATCGGGCTTCGCGAAATCGGCAGGCGTCCAAGGCATTCTGGTACAGCTCACGAATGGCGAGCGTGGGATCACCATAGAGTTTTTCACCCATCAACAGATCGCGGATTTCACGATCGGCCAACTGAAACTCAATGTGTTTGTCCGGTGAAAATGCAGGAACACGTTGCCCACTCTCTTCTCGGATCGCCGGTTTCAGGTTGTGGGTCGCGATACGAGAAGGCATGTTTCTCCAGTCCAGGATCATTTGATCATCGGCCCAAGCTCCCTGGACCAACGCCTGGCTGGTTTCCGCGATGAGGTCCGCCTGGTTCCGGAGGGCTTTATCCAATGCCGCGTGAGAGATGCTCCCTTGCATGCGGTACTCACCATCCTGAGATGCGATCACCAGCTCGATCGTTTTCCGTATGCAGTCGATGACCGAGGTAGGTGCGAGCGACAGTTCCTGAGACAATCCAAAGTGATCCACCAAGACCGTGTCCAAGGTGCGAACATCGATCGCCAGCCACCCCGCAAAACAAAGCAAGCCTCCCAAGGGTTGCTGGCGAATGTGCCAACGTCGACCCGCGCTCTCTTCCAGCGTTTGATCGTGGAAGTCCAGTGAATCCACCACATCCGTCCGAAACAAGCGATCGGGATTGGCGTGGATGACTCGCGACAACCGAATCAGGCTGTCTCGATCAAAGGTCTTGGCAATCAGGGGATCTTCTTTCGGCACCGCGTCCAAGATTTCCTGGAACACGGTTTGTGGCAAATGCTCATCCGCGCCCGGTTGCCAGACCTCTGCCGATCGAAGGACCGATTGGTGCAGGATCCAACCACTAGTGGCGTGCAGCGATTCCCATTCACCTTTCTCACGCATGCGTTCGACTTTGCGAAGCATGCGAGGCGACCCGTTGCGAATAACCTCAACACATCGTTGCTTGGCATCCAGCCAGCCTGTTTCATACCCCGTAGGATCCGATTCCAAGATCGCCAAGCGGGCGGATGCAAAAGCGGCTTCGCGCATGAACGGGGCGACCAAGAGCAAGGCCAGCTCGGGGATCTGGAGCGAGGTCTCGTCGATATACTCTTCGATCAAGATCTCGAGCTTACGAATCACCCGAATCGGAAACTCTTCGTCTAACCAGGGATCTTGTTCAAACCGTTCGCGTGCTACGCACCATTGCTGCCAGCAAACATCCACGATCGCACACACGGCATCACGAAACTGGCCGGCCAGGCAGTCCTTCTCATCGCGTGCAAGCAGACTGGATTCCTCCACAGTGTTCCGCCATGGATTGAATTCGCTGGTTGCAGCGGAACTCTTGCAAATCTCACGGTACTCCGCATCGTCTGGCGCCGTTGGTTCGATGCGGATTTCCTGCTCGGTGATTCCTCTGCCGGCAAGTTCCTTCAGTTGCTCTTTGACATGTGACTCAAGCGAGGCGATGTCCCTTGGTTCCGTCTCGGAACGCAGGGCCGCAGCCACACAAAACGTGAAGTAGCTGATGGATTCGTGTTCAGCCAGTTCGCCAAAGTGACTGGTCGCGCCGGGCGCGCATGAATACACGAACCAAACCGCTTTGCCCGCCTTCTGTTCGAGTTCACCGGGCGTGAGGGTCGCGACCTCGACCCGACCCTTGGATCCTGGCGGTGATTCGTCGACGTTGATGTTGAGACCTTGGCGACAGGCATCCACGACAAAGATGACGTTCCGCGCTTGCGAAGTCTCGATGGCACGCTTGAACTTGTCCGTCGCAACGAGGAAGTCGTGCAGTTCTTCGGCAGTGTGCGCCTCGTCGTTCTCCGGGTTTCGAATCCCAGCTTCACTCGGCACCAGGAAGGTGTCTCGGTCGCGATAGACACCGTGTCCACTGAAGTAGATCAATAGGGTCTCCTCGGGAACGGCATCTTGCAAAGATGCACGAATCCGATGCAGGAGGTTCGTCCTTGAGACCTCGCCCACCAGCGGCTCCTCCACCTCGTAGCCGGATGACTCCAGCGCGTCGGCCATCACAGCAATGTCAGCGTGAACAACCGGAAGAGGTGAGAATCCCGTCCGTGGTTCATAGTTCTCGATGCCAATCAGAACGGCGCGACGACTGCTCACGCGTTTCTCCCCAATGCTGACTCTGGTGCTTCGGATCCACGTAGTTTGAATACAATTTGTGGACTACTTGATCCCCCTTCGCAAGAGAGGCAGCCATGACAACCTGGAGAGACTGGCTGTGGAAGGGAGCGGGTGATGAAGGTGGCGGCCAGCCACAGAGGAATTTGATCGCGGGGCATCTGGGCGCTGCGTGGCTGGACGCGGCCTTCGAACCGTCCGTTGAGGAATGGGAATGAGAAGGTCCGTTTCAACGCGCGTTCACGTTCGGACGCGCAATGCAGCTCGTAGGCCACCCATCATGAAGCCAAAGCGTTGTGTCAAGGAACGTGCGGCGTTTGAAGACTGAGTCCGCGCGGGTTGTGGCTCGCTTTCAAGCGAACTCTTGAATGTCGCTTATCGCTCGGAAACGAAGTGAGCTGCAGACGGCCGGAGTGGGCTTTTTCGGGATCGAATGTTCCAGCCTCTTGGCGTCGTGGTGGGATAACGTGAAGAATCGTCAATACCGGATGTGTGCCACGACATTTCCATGCTGCCGGGTGCGATCCTACCAAGAGGCCGGCAACCGCAACTAGCCTGGGGGAATCGAGTGGGGGCCACGTATGGGGTCCCCGCTGTGCGATTAACAAGACCTGAGGTTCAAGCAGATCCCCCCAGCGTGTGACCATGCGATATTTTCAGATTCGAAGACGACTGGCATCGGTTCCCTTCTTGGCCAGCTTCGCATTGCTCGCCTCGGTGGCCACGAGCGCTGCCAAGGAACCATGCTTTCCGGGCTGGGAACGCTTTCTGCCCTCTGCGGGCACAGGACTCTCGAGCCTCGCGTTCGACTCTGGTCTGTGGACTGAGTCCGCAGAGATGCCGGCCCTTGGCCTGGGAACATTCGACGTGTCGGCCCGGTTGATGATTCGGTCGATACACCAGCCCGACGAGACTCTGGTCAACGAGGATGTCCCGGCGCGATGGGGAACATTGTCTTATGGCCCACTGGAACTCATCGTTCAAACACCCGCGATCAACGACTACCCCATCGAAGCCGTGCGATTGTGGGTTGATGGCGAGCAAGCTGGCACGGACGAACTGGTGAAGTCAGGTGAGAGCATGGCACTTCATCAAGGCATCCCGATTCGCAATCTGGTCTATCGATGGAACTGCCCTCCACTAGGCAGACACTTCGTTCAGGCAACGTACCGTCGCGCGAATATTTGGAGCGTGATGAGTTCACCGGTTCGCTTCGAATTACGACCGCCAACACGCCCTGAGATCATTGGTATTGCCGCGAACGGGGAAACACCCCAACCACTTAGCAAGAATGGCGTCATTGAGGTCGCAAGCCAAGTGACGCTAAAACTCGCTGAAGTTCGCCCCGGCGATGAAATCGCCGTCGAAGTCGGTGGCAAAACGATCGCGCCAACAGTGGTCGATGCCAACTGCTGCACCAAATTCGATCTGCAGCACGACTTTGTCTCCGGGCGTTACCGCCTTACCGTCAGAGCGGCAAGAACGGCAAGCTGTGGTATCACGAGCGAACCCTCACGATCGATCTGGATCGACCTTTACAACCACGAAACCCAAGTCAAAACGCACGAACTCATTGGTGATCTTGTATTGAGCCAGAACCTGCCTCGTCCGCGTCCTCCGCATCCGGTCGCAATAGTGACAGATCAGGACGTACTCGCGATGTGCAATGAGGATTGCGAACCTCGAATGACCCAGCCATCCGGCCAACGCACATTGTCACCAACACACGATCCGTCGACGTCGACTTCAAAGGCTGGCGTTCCGACGCCTCCAAGTACAAGCAATGACGACCTGGCAAGCTTAGTTTCCGATTCTCTGGCGTTGTACGACGGAGAAACAGAAATGGCATCCGTTGCTTATAAAGCGTCTCCAGCCGGTGTTGCCGCCGCAGAAGAGGCAGTTCAAGTCGCTCAAGACGCTGTCGGGCAGCTCCATTTGAACTTCAGCCCAGTGTTGAACCTCAACCTCGTTTCCTGTGACGGCTCCGATTGCATTGACCCATCTGGGACGCCAGGCGCCGCTGAAACGGGACCGTCAACGGCTGGCCAGGACTCATGTGAGGGGCCTGGGTCGCGGAGCTGCAAGTCATCCGTCAGAAAGCCCATCTGGAAAGAACAGGCACCGGAAGCGAACTGGTGCGAGGCAGACTTCGCATGCCGAGACGGTGCCTCCCTGAATCTCTTGCGCGATCGCGGTTTCGAACTGAGGAAACAAACGGAGACGATGAGCTCCCTTGTCCTACAGCAAGCCGGCGCAAACGAGGTTCTCGTTAAGGAAATTGATGAAGCATTTGGCACCGTCAAAGCGGCTCCTCTGGATCAGTTCATCGCTCTCAATCGCATCGAAGAACTAGTTTCTGATCTTTCTGTCAAGGAGAAGTCCATCACGGAAGCGACTTCGGATAAAGCTTGCTTGTGCCAACCTGACAGCGGCATCTGTCACGCAAGGTGCGTGGATAAGTTGAAAAAACATCTGAAGGACGTCAAGGACCGGCTCAACATCGTCTTGAAATTGAAAGGTTTACTGCAAGGCCAGATAGAAGAGGATCTGCGGTCGCTGCTGGGCACGGTTGAGATCAGACGCAAGGAATCAGGGACCATCAAGACCGGACTAAACGCTATGCTGGCCATCGGGACAGGAAACGCTGCCGATTCAAAACTCTACACTAGCAATGCCAATCCGCTTACTCTCTGTAACCTGAGGACGGAACGCCTCGCGGTCTATGATGAAGCGATTGAGCAGCTGGAAGAAGCAGAAGCGACTCTCACCGCGACAAGCCAGCAGTCATTTCGAGACGCGATCGAACTGGCCCGCCAATGGAATCAACAAGCGGGGCTGGTACACGCAGACATCCAGGCGAGCCTTGATTCTCTCCGCCCGCTGATCCCGGACTCTTCGAACCTGGCACGCTACCAAGAAACCGTCAACAACGCGGCAGCCGCGCGGGATCATGCAGCCAAAATGCGAGAAGCGACACCGATTGACCATCAACTGTACGCTGAT
>JBCCYK010000275.1:0-8422 GCA_039189905.1 Planctomycetota bacterium | reverse complement strand
GGTGGCGGACGAAGCCACCACCGGCCAGAGACACCTCTCGGCGCACCCCGACCGCGATATCCCTGGCAGGCCCGCGTCCCCGCAGAGCCTGCTTCCGTTTCTCGCGGCGGTGAAAATTTATCGCAACGCTCTCTCACGGACAAATCACTCGGACACCACCGCCATCCCTCCGAAAATCCATCAGCCCTAGCGAACCACGACAATGCCGGATGGACCCAAAAAATTGGCTCGTGCAGAAACCGCTGCGATCACAGGCACGCATGCGAAGAAGATCCAATTTGCAAATGGATCGATCTTGCACCTGGAGTTGCCGGCGGCTTCCGCTCGCCTCTCGGCGACGATTTTGCCGGATCATGGCAAAGCCATGGAAAGCGACTCTGTGATCGTTCATCGCCCAGTCGACTCGGAATGAAGCGAACGCGATTGCGTACCCATCCCATTCGACATGCGCTTACTTCTTGGGGGCACGTAGCGGCATGGTGGGCTGCACACTCTTGAGATCCGTCCAAAGCGTGCCTTCGCCCGCGTAGAGGAGCTTCAAGTCCAGTTCCTCTGGCAACTGCTGGGCGAATTCCCAGCGATTGAACGCGTCCGGCGAGCCGAAGGCGTCGACTGCCAAGCGGAACTTATCCGCCTTGGCCTCTTCGCTCAGCTGCTCCGCCTGGGCCCCCGCTTCGCCGAGGAGCACCGTTTTTTCTGCTTCCAGCGTTGCGGTTTCTCGATCGATGGCCGCCACCAACTTGACCGTTTCGGCCTCAATTTCCTTGGCACGCTTCTCACCTTCGGCCTCGACCCCCGCTTTCAAACGCTCGGTCTCAACCGTGATCCGCTCGGCTTCCAACTCGACCTTCTTCTCAGCCTCACGGAGGTTTGCTTCGATGCGTGCCGTTTTGGTCTCTTCATCACGAGTCAGCCTGAGTTCGTCCGAGACGTATCCCTTCTGAATCGGAGCGCGGACGTCTTGCGGAATGTAGATGTGGCGGATCAGCCCATACAGCAAGGAGAGATGCACGTTTGAGAGCTCTTCCTGAAAGTCCGAACTCACGTCGGTTTGAAATTGCTCACGGGTTTCCCCGACCAGCAACTCCACCGCACCCATCTTCGAACCGTTGTTGCGGCAAATCGACTCGCTCTGCGGTTCGATCACTTTTTGCTCGACCGCTTCAATGTTGCCGAACTGAGCGATGATGCTGGCAGCGTCTTTTGGCATCACACCCCAGATCGCGGAGAAGTCCAACTGGATGTCAAAGCCATCATTGGACGGGAAGTTGATTCCGGTGTCGGCCACGGCCATTGGTTCGCCCTGTTCGTCGTAAGCCAGTTGGCCGTTCTGAGACAGCTGCTGTTTCACCGTGATCGATGATTCGGTGTAGCCGATGTTGATGATGTCAATGTCCTGCTCGTTCGGATTGACGGGATAAAGTCCCGGTTGCATCACCTTATCGCTGATACCCTTGGAAAGTCCCAGGAGTTTGTTGTCGGCTTTCATGGTCACGACACCGACGTAGCCCGTTGGGATTTCCACCCAACCGTTGACTTTCTCCTGGCCCGCCAGTTGGCTGCTTTCTCGACCGATGATCTTGAATTCATAGGCATAGGGATTGGCGCGATAGCGGCCCGGCCCAAACACCTTTCGCAGGGTTCCTTTTTGGGTCACCCGGTTCTCGCCCTGCAAATCCCCATCGACCAGGAACTCGCCTTCGGGCAAATCATCGCCCACCTTGCTGGTCACAACGGCGATTTCCCCAGGTTTCACGACCTCGTCCACGACAAGATCTCGTTGCCAGTAGATCGGGTTGTAGAAATGCCGGCCTGGTCCGCGCATTTGTTCGTGAACACCAATCTCATTGTCGCGTGCGAGACGGTTGGACGGCGGCCCTTCTGCGGACAGGAGAAACGGGCCCTTGTACCGAAGCAACAGCGAATGGCCTTCGGGCACGTAGAACCGGCAAACGAACCACTGAAAGGAAAGGTAGAGCCCCAGCAGAACCCAAACGGAACTGAAGGCGAACGCGATGACGGATTTGTTGCGACGCAGGTTCATGATTCGTCTCCCGAAGGGGTCACTTCGTTAGCCTCGACGGGCGTGTTGGTTTGATTGGCGGAGTCCGATTCGTCCAAGGGCTTGGTCGCCAGTTGGGCCGCGATCGGGCCTTTTGGTGACTCCGCGATGGACTCCGGTGCAACCGCACGCTCGATGTCCTCGTTGAATTCTTTGAAGATGTCCATCAAAGGACTATCGGATGTGTTGACCATCATTTGTCGAAAGCTCGGCGCCATTTTTCGCAGCAGGACCCAGCGAGCATACTTGTCCCCGGCGCCCTCGTATGCTTCCACCGACTTGGCCCAACCGGCTGCTTCCGCTTCGTTTTCAAATCGAATGACCTCCGCGTCCGCCTTGCCTTTGGCTAGCACGGCATCCGCTTGGTCTTTCGCGGCCGTCAGTTCCACCTCAGCAACTTTGCGTCGTTGTTCAGCTTCGATCACCGCGACCTCTTGTTTTCGCTGCGCGTCCGTTGTCAATCGGACGACCGACCGCTCCGCTTCCACCAGAATCTCTTTTCGTTTCACAAGCTCTTGTTCCATGCGAAGCTGTTGTTCGCTGGCCTGCTGCTCGATCTCCTTCTCGTACTGCTGCGCTTGTTGTGTTGCGATCTGGCGATCACGCACCGGGGATGCGATTTGTTGCGGAGGCGAGATTCGCGTGATCAGTGCCTGGACAATCTCGATGCCTTGACGACGACACGTTTCCTCAAGCGTGCGCTGAAAGTCTTCTTGGAACTTCAGACGCTTATCACCCAAAATGAAATCGCGGCCCGAGTTGTCGCTACCACGCAAACGGCAGAACGACCGTGCGTTGGGTAGGATGATCTTCTGGATAATTTCTTCTTCGACTCGCGCGTCGGATCCGTTGTCGTTTTCGTTGTCGTTGTACGTCACGAAGACTTCTGCGGCGCGCTCAGGGTCAACTCGAAATTCGATTCGACCATCCAGCCGAACCCAAAATCCGTCACGACTGGGAAAGCCCATCTCGCCGCCCGTCGACAGGTTGAAGCGTTGGCTCCGGCAATCAACCAACGAGACTCTTTCGACATAGGGGTTGAGGTAGTAGACACCCGGATTGAGCGTCTTCTCTTGGACGCCGCGAGTTCCCTCGGGAACGATCAACTGGTTGGGATCATCCGCGAGCGGCGCTGACAGCAAGGTCACAACGCCCTTGAAACCAGCTGGCACCACGACGGGGCGATGGAGTTCGACAAATTCAATGTAATTGTCGCGGTTGACGGTTGGTTTCTGGCCCGCTTCGTAGGTCAACGCGTTCAGAGCGTAGCGCCCCGGACGCAGCACTTCCGCCACGATCCCCTTCTGATTCTCGTCGTAGGCGATCAGGTTCCCGTACGCCAAATCATCCCCGTGGAGGCGAATGCGGACGCCCAGGCGATTCTCGGGTACCTCCACTTGCTCGACGATTTTCCATTCCCACTTCCACGGGTTGTAGAAGTAGCGTCCCTCAGTCAGCACCCGCTCCTGGATTCCCTTGTACTCGCCAAAATCGGCGTCGGACACGACCTCGCGAGCATTCTTCAGCTCTTCACCGGTTTTTTTCACCAGCACGGCGATGTGTCGGCTGGGGACTTCAATGCGGCAGCTGGTGTAGGCAAACCACAGCAGGACCATTCCGGCGAAAACGAACAGGACGCCACTGGCTCCAAAGATCCGGGCCAGCGGGTTTTGACCGCGATCCGGTGGAAGGGTTCCCGCGTCCCCGTCCGAGTCGCCTCGGCGACGTTTGGAAAATGCCATTGAAATCAATTCCCTGGATGGAGGTCTTGCCTGTGCCGTCGACGAATTTCTGGGCGGTAAAACCTAGCATCCTGGGGCGCTGGCGGGTCGAAAAGGCGATCTTTCCGGCCAGAAAGACAGGCCATGCGTCGGCACGCTATGGCGAAAAGCCCATCCTGGTGGGGAATGGGCGAGGGGCTCCACGCAATGCCTCACGTGCTTTCGAGCCAGATCTCAGAGTAAGTCGCGCCCCTCCGGCCATGCCAGGTAGGTCTCAAATAGGGGGTCCCCGAGTTCTTTCACCGGGATTTCACTTGGAACCGTTGTCGTGAACCCCACTGTTGCGTTATCCTTCGGATGCCGCGGCGAGCGAATCGCCGTCGGCTCATGGTGGCGTTGCCCGTGATACATTCCCCGACACGATCCAAACCGAACCGAGTGAGTTCCGGAGCGGTTCGTGGCGATGGAGGCGAAATTTATGTGACGTGATACAAGTTTCTGGAGACCGCCTGGTCCGCGTTCGACCAGCCCAGGTTTCCACCATTTTGACAGGATCCCACCCCCGTGCCCGTACGCATTTACGCGCTCGCAAAAGAACTCAAACTCGATAGCAAAGAACTCGTCGATCTCCTACCGAGCTACGGTATTTCCGGGAAAGGCTCTGCTCTTGCAAGCTTGACCGAAGACGAGGAAGCGCTGGTCCGCGAAAAGCACTCTGGCAGTGCCCCCGCGCCCGCCGAAACCGGCGGAAGTCGCGCCGCGGTGATGGCTGCCAAACCTTCGGCGCCGGCCAAGCCCGCCGCCCCTGTCCGCGAACTCGGTGGCGGTGGCTCGCGTCGGCCCGCCGCGATCAACGTCGGACGTTCGAAGAGAACACCGGACGAAGTTGCCTCTTCCGCCGACGCGGCAGCGGGCCCCGCTCCGCGAACGCCTGCGGACGTCAATCGGAAGCCCGGTCCTTTGGCCGCGGGCGGTCGCGCGAAGGAGGCTCCTTCGGCGCGGACCAATGACCCCAAGCCAACGCCAACCCTCCGGGCGCCCAAGTTGGCACCGGCACCCACGCAGCCTGAGCCGGAGCGTCCGTCCAATTCACCGAAGCCGGAAGCCGGCATCGAGGAACTGAAACAACAGGCGCGGGCGGCCGAAGAGGCCAAGGCGAAGCAGAGCGATTCTCCTAAGCCTGTTCCCAAGCCCGGACGCGGCGGCCTGGCCAGTCGAATCGCCAATCGGATGGGCAATAATTCTGGCGTGGGGCGTGTGGTCCCCAACACACCTGGTCAGCCCGTTGCCGCCGCAAGACGGGACGAAGGTGCGGGCGGTTCGCGGATGCGATCGCTCGATCGCGTCGCTCGGCGAGGCGAGGAAGATTCGAAAGCCCCGGCGGACGCTGGCCGTGGCAAGAAGCGAGAGCCACGCATCGCCCTCAACCTGGCACAGATGCCCGACGCGCCGAAACCCGCCGCACCTGTTGACCCCGGCCAAGCTGCGCAAAAGCCCGACATCAAGCTAACGCGTGATGTCATCGAGGGTCACAAGCAGGGCATGAAAGCGCCGCTTGAAAAGCTCGAACGCACGGAAGCCGAAAAGAAACAACGTGGGAAAAAGACCGGTTCGGGTAGTTTCGCGCCCGACCGCAAGGCGATTCTCGAAGAAGAAGAACGCTCTCGCAAGAAGAAGTTGGCCGGCATGGCCAGCGCTCGCGCCGAACGATCACGCGGGGGTGGCGGTCGACGCGATCTACGCCAGAGCGACGATCGTGGTGGACGGCGCCAGCGACAGACGCTCCGCCGGAAGGGAACCAACACCGCAGCTCCCCGAAAGGAAAAGGTACAACTTGAATTGCCATGTACCGTGCGCAGTTTCTGCGAGGCTGCCGGTATTCAAGTGGCCCAAGTGATGAAAGTCATGATGGGCATGGGCATGATGCTCAACATCAATGCCGACTTGGATCTGGAAACGGCCGAACTGCTCGCGACGGAGTTGGATCTCGACATCGAACTCAAGGCCGCTGAAACACTCGAAGACGAGGTCATCAGCCAGATCGAAGACATCGTGGACGATGAGGACAGCCTCGTGGCACGTCCCCCGATCGTGACGTTTCTGGGCCACGTCGATCACGGGAAAACCAGCCTGCTGGACAACCTCATCGGCATCAATGTGGTCAAGGGCGAAGCCGGTGGCATCACCCAGCACATCCGTGCCTATGAGGTCGACAAAGATGGCCGCAGCGTCACGTTTGTCGATACACCGGGCCACGAAGCGTTCACGGAGATGCGAGCCCGAGGCGCCAACGTCACGGACATCGCCGTGCTGGTGGTCGCAGCGGACGACGGCATCATGCCGCAAACCGAAGAGGCGATCAGCCACGCCAAAGCCGCTGAAGTTCCGATCGTGGTGGCCCTTAACAAATGTGATCTGGAAGGGGTTGATCCCAATCGCGTGATGACGCAGCTCACCGAACATCAGCTCACGCCCAGCGAATGGGGTGGCGATGTGGAAGTCGTCCGGACCAGTGCCATCACCGGCGAAGGCATGGACGACCTTTTGGAGACACTCCTGACCGTGGCGGAACTTCACGAGTACCGCGCCAACCCGGAACGGGATGCCCTGGGAATTTGCTTGGAAGCCGAACAACAGGGCGACCGCGGTGTCGTTGCCAAGCTGATCGTGCGCAACGGAACCCTACGAACGGGTGACATTATTGTTTGCGGACCCGCGCATGGTCGGGTGCGTCGGATGACCAACACACTCACGGGTGAAACCATCACGGACGCCGGCCCCAGCACGCCCGTCAGTCTCATCGGCCTGGACATCGCACCGGGCGCCGGTGATCGGTTCCACGTCCTGGACGACATTGCCAAAGCACGCGAGATCGCTGAGTCGCGAGCGGAAGAGGTCAGCCGACAGAGCCTGTCGGGCATCACCACGAAAGTCTCGTTCGAGAACTTCCAAGAGATGCTGGAAGACGGACGTTTGGGACAAACCGAAGAACGCATCCGACTCAACGTGATCATCCGCGCGGATGTGAAAGGATCGTTGGAAGCGATCGATAAGGAGCTCAGCAAGTTCGACCATCCGGAAGTCGAGATCCGGGTGCTGCAGCGAAGCGTCGGTGGCATCACGCTGGCCGATGTGACATTGGCCAGCGCCTCGGATGCGGTCATCGTTGGCTTCAACGTCATCCCGGATGAGCAAGCCCGATCCTTGGCCGATGAACGCAGTGTTCAGATTCGACGCTACGATGTCATCTACAAGCTGACGGACGATATCAAGGCGATGATCGAAGGGCGTTTGAAGCCGGAAGAACGCGTCGTGGAATTGGGACGCGCCTTGGTGAAGCAGACGTTCCAGATCAGCCGCGTTGGTACGATCGCCGGTTGTTACGTCATGCAGGGTCAGATTCAAAGAAACTGCCGTGTTCGCGTTAACCGAGACAACCGAACGATCGGCGACTACGCTCTGGATACCCTGCGGCGTCACAAAGAAGATGTTCGCGAGGTACCCCGTGGCATGGAATGCGGGATTCGATTGGCGGGATTCAATGACATCAAGCAAGACGATGTCTTGGAAGCCTACAACATCGAAGAAGTGGCGCGGACGCTGGACTGATGGGCAGCCGACGACTTTTGAAAGCGGCGGAGGCGATCCGTGAAGTGGTCGCCACCGCTGTCCTCACCGAGATCCGAGATCCGCGCGTTCGCGACGTGACCGTGTTAGGCGTCGATGTCGCGCCCGACATGCGCGAAGCCAAGGTCTCTGTGTCCGTCATGGGGGACGAAAAGCAAAAGCAGCTTTCGCTCCGGGGCTTGCAGAACTCGGCTGGGTTCTTGCAGAGCAAGATCGCCGCCCGCCTGGACACGCGTTACACACCGCGGCTTCAGTTCGAGATCGACCGTGGGCAAGAAAACGCACAGGTCGTCGGCGAGATCTTGGCGCGCATTCGACGTGAGAACGAACAGCGTGATCAAGAGAAGGGTATCCTGCCAGACGGCGATAGCGACAACGACTGACCCACAATCCGGGCGTCCCACCCAAGGTCGCTTTGTGGCTGCAGATCGTCGAGTTGCGGACCTGTTGCGACGGCTGGCGGAGTCCCAGCCATTGCATTTCCTTCGAGGAAAGTCCGTTGGCTGTTCCTCATCCATCTTGACATGACCTTCGTGCTGCAAACCAGCCACAACGAACCAACCGAAAGCCCCGACCCATCATGTCGCTGCGAGACCTGTGGCGGCGATATGAAGGTGCTGCTGGTGACGGATTGGCAACGACGCGTGATCTACCAACGAGGTCCACCGGACGAGAGCGGCCCGCCGGATCCATGAGGAACACCCTTGCTATCGGCTCCACACCGACGGAAGGAATCGGAATAATCGACACGAACTCCCTCAATGGCAACGTTTGCCGAAGCGAACACGCTCAGCGTACGCGCTTCCAGCACTCATCGAATCCGTAACAGCCCTTTGCACCCGAGGCTTGCCCCATACATAGCCACTTGAATCGGCACCAAACCGCGGGAGAAACGACTTTTCGTCCTAGGAATCCTGGGAAACCCGCTCTTGACTAGTTTGCGGGAAAGCCTATCCCTAACCGTTTAGCACGATCGCAACGCTTCAGTTGGCCCATTTGAACCAAGGCCCGG
>JBCCYK010000274.1:0-8429 GCA_039189905.1 Planctomycetota bacterium | reverse complement strand
GATGTGCCCGCCGCGTTCCCCATGGAAATCTCAGTCAATCCGATCGAAACTCACTGCCAGGCCGACAAGGCGAGTGGAGGGGAAGATTCCGCAAGCACGGCTGTCAGGGATCCTGGCATTTTGAGGTCGATTCAACGTGCCAGTCCGGAAACAGGCCGCGACGCCATCCACATCGCTTGGTTTCCGCACGCGGGTGCCGGGGCAGCGTCCCTCGTGCGTCCGTGCCGCGAAGCTCCACGCGGGTTGGACATTCATGCAGTCCAGTTGCCGGGCCGAGAAGATCGTTTCCATGAACCTCCGGTCAGCTCGCTTGGGGAAGCGACGCGCGAGGCGGCCGAAGAAATTGCGGCGCTGTCAGGTTCGATCATTCTTGCGGGGCATTCTTTGGGGGGCCTGCTGGCCTATGGTGTTGCGTTGGAATTGACGCAGCGCGGAGTCCCCCCGTTGGGTCTGATCGTGATGGCGATGTCCTCCCCCGATCGCTTGGCTGCCGATGAATCGCTTTCTCATCTCGATGACGCCGCGTTTGTCGAGAGTCTTGATTCGCGGTACGGCGGGATCCCCGACACCGTTCGAGATAATCCGGAGGCGCTCGCGGTCTTCCTGCCCGTGGTGCGAAACGATCTGGCGCTCTTGGATGGCTACCGGTATGAAACCCAACCCGCGTTGCCCTTTCCCATTTGCGCCCTGGCGGGTTCGAGCGATCGGGCCGCGGACCGCATCTCCATGTCAGGTTGGCGTAAGATGACGTCGAAGGGTTTCACGCTACGTGTTTTCTCCGGCAATCATTTCTTCCCGCTCCAGCACTTCGGCCGTGTTCTCGAAATGGCCGAGCGGAAGTTTTGATTTCATTACGGGGTGCGTGGGATGCTCTTCGGGTTTCTGCGTAGGTTCTTCGTTCAAAAACCATGACCTCTCGGTTCAGGCGGCCAGTGCCAATGTTTAGGTTGGGATCTTGTGGGCAAGTACGAGCTCTCGCAACTGGCGCGAGCGTTTGGTTCCCGTTCATGGCGGTTCTCGCTCTGACGTTGGCCCGCATGGAATCGTCGCACGGGCAGCAGCCATCACGCAATCTGATCATGATCCTTTGTGATGATCTTGGATTTGGCGACGTCGGGATCAACGGTGCACCCGATATTGAGACACCGAACATGGATTCCCTGGCTCAGTCGGGCCTAACGCTGTCGCGGATGCGTTCTAACTGCACCGTCTGTTCGCCCACACGTGCCGCCATTCTCACGGGACTCTATGCGGATCGTGCCGGAGTCCCGGGCGTGATCCGGACAACGCCATCAAACTCATGGGGTTACTTGCGAACGGACGTCCCGACCATTGCCAATCGACTCGGTGACGTCGGCTATCACACCGCGATTGTCGGAAAATGGCATCTTGGATTAGCCGCTCCGAATCGTCCCACGGATCGCGGCTTTCATCACTTTCACGGCTTTCTCGGCGACATGATGGACGACTACTACGATCATCGCCGCCAAGGGGAGCACTACATGCGATTGGGCACTCAGAAGGTGCATCCGAAGGGGCATGCAACGGAGATCTTCACGCGTTGGGCGATGGATTATCTGAACGATCGCTCCCAGAAACCAGAGACCCCCTTCTATCTCTATTTGGCGTACAACGCGCCGCACTTTCCGATTCAACCCCCGCCCGAATGGCTTTCCGCAACCACGAAAAAACATCCCAATGCACCGGAGAAGCGGCAGGCGAACATCGCATTTGTGGAGCATCTTGACCACGAGATCGGAAAGGTGCTGACGACGCTGGATGAGCTCGGATTGACTGAAAACACGGCCATTGTGCTCACGTCTGACAACGGGGGCTCTCTGCCACATGCACAACGGAACCTACCGTTTCGTGATGGAAAACAGAGTCACTACGACGGCGGCTTACGCGTGCCGTGTTATGTGCGCATCCCAGGGATCACCAAGCCGGGAACCGTCAACGACATCGCGGCGATGACCTTTGATTTGTCGGGAACGTTCCTGGACCTTGCCGGCGCGGAGGTCTCGCCGGATCTGGACTGCATCAGTTTGCTTCCCATGATCCGCGATGGCCAACCACTCCCAGAACGCGACCACTATTTTGTGCGTCGCGAGGGAAACGCCCGCTATGTAGGTCAGGCTTATCACGCCTTGATCCGCGATGGATGGAAGCTGATGCAGAACGATCCGTTTTCCGCGGTTGAGTTGTTCAACCTCAATGAGGATCCCACGGAGCAGGTGGATCTAGCGGCCAAACAACCCCAACGCGTGACGGCCCTGAAGCGGGCGATGGCGTCGCAGATTCAGGCCGCCGGGCACGTCCCCTGGCAGGCAGGCGACACGGCCCCAACCGCTCCTTGAATGGCCTCAATAGCTTTTTGAACGGACTGTGCGTTCAAGATTTGGAAATCTCTGGCACTTCTCGCTGATCGCCACCACTGAAACGATGCCAAATCAGTATCACTCACCCGCGGCTCGCCATGGGACGGTCGGCCCGTATCAGCGTGGCCGGGGAGGGCACGTCGCAAGAAAAGCATCGCGTTCACAAGACATCAAACCCGTGCCCTTCCCGAAATCTCGCTTGAGGCTCGATTTCGACCCTCCCTACGCTGCGCGTGGGAAGGTGAATTGAATGGCGATCCCTGAGAAGTGCCGAGTTTCTTTTCTTTTTTTGCGTGCGCTTCGTTGGCTTCGTTCCTCATCATGGTGGACGCACCATGGAACAGACACGCACCACCGCCGTCGACCCAACGAGGCAGCCGCGAGCCCCACAGACGCGGATGCAGATGGCTCGGGCTGCATCCGAATTGTCGGAGGCCTGTTTGTCGGACGGCGAGTTGCTGGACGCGTGGGTCCATGACCGGCACGCGCCCGCCCTTTCCGCGCTGGTTGATCGATACAGCCCGATCGTTCTCAGTGTGTGTGTGCGACGCAGTCGGCATCGCTGCGATGCCGACGACGCCTTCCAGAACACGTTCCTCACGCTGGCTCATCGAGCCTACCAGATCAAGAATCCAGCGCGGCTTCCAGGTTGGCTTCACCAAGTCGCGATTCGCTGTGCCGATGCAATCAACCGGTCAAGATCCAAAACCAAACCTTTGGAAACCGAACCGATGGTGGAGACTGAAGAGGTGTTGGAGCGGATCGCCTACCGACACGACGCATCAATCCTCGACGAGGAACTGGCCAAGCTTCCGGAAACCTATCGATCCGTCATCCTGATGCAGTTCTATGATGAGACATCGATTCAGAAGCTTGCGGACCATTTTCAAACCTCCATTGGCGTGATTCGTGGCAGACTCCATCGCGGGAAACGCCAGCTAGCACGCCAACTGCGTCAGCGTGGCGTGATCCCGGTGATTGCGATGAGCGCAGCGCTCGTGACGCGTGCATCGCACGCAGACGCGGCTGAACTCGTGCGCGACGTGGGAGCTTTAGTGGATCAACCCACTCCTCCGGTGCCCGTGCCTCCGCCTGACCTCCCTCCCCTTCTCTCCCTATCAACTTCCGTCATGACCACCGCAAAAGTCACCGCCGCGATCGGCGTTCTCATTGCAGCCGCAGCATTTCTGACGGCGCCGACTGGTGAAGCGACCGACAATGGCGAGTTCCTCACCATGCAGGTCGCTGCGTCACCCCAGAACGAACGCGGGACAGAACCCTCACGCTATTCGGTTTTGACCGAGGCATCGAGTTCGACGTCCGAGGAGCTACCCGAATCTGATTCCGCGTTCTCGGTACCTCGCAACGTGGTCGGGCCGGACTTACAGGGAGGTCAGCCAGCATCGGACGGGCCTGCCACGCGAGTTGCCAAGGAACTCACCGCCATGCTGGATGAGAACCAGGACTTCCGAATTCAGACCCGCGTCGAGGACTTGGCCAGCGACCTCCAGCATCACTTGAACATGCCGGTGCAGCTGGATCGCAAAGCCTTGAGCATCGCCCAAGTCGAGTTCGGCGAGATCATCGAGCAGGAAGTCGCGGGCCTACCGCTGAGGTCCGCGTTGCATCAAATGTTGACGCCGCTGCGTTTGAAGGCCGTCGTGAGGGATCACGGGCTCGTGATTATTCCGGATTATGAAGAGTTAGTGCGTGATGGGATTGCGACGACTCGTTGGGTCAGTCTTGACGAAGCCTGGGTGGCCAAGGCAGAGTCGGTCTTAAGCCGAGAGGTTGAGTTTGCGTTTGCTGGAGCGCCGCTTGACGAAGCATTGGAGATGATCGCTGAACAGGTCGACTTCCCAATCTTGCTTGATCGTGTTGCCGTGGAGGCAGTTGGCTTGACCGAGGACTTCCCCGTTGAACTTCGATTGACCGGCGTCCGGCTCGGCGACTTCCTGACCGTGATGCTGAAACCTCTCGACCTGCAGTGCCACATGGTCAACAACAACCTCCTCGTTACGACCGAAGAAGCAGCCGTCGAACAATTAGCCACGCGAATCTACTTCTTGGAAGGTTTCGGCATCGATAAGGAAGGCGAATCGGATGCGATTCTGGCACTGGCCGAAGCGATTCAAGCCACCGTATCGCCGGAGAAATGGGAGACAATGGGTGGCAACTGCACCATCGCTTTGGTTTCAGGGCATCGGCCCAACTTTGTCATCACAGCGACGTATCGCATGCATCAAGGAATCGATCGACTGCTTACGGCGCTGAGAGGAACGGCCGCTGCCACAGCCGCGGATGCATTCCAGAATGGCAAGCCGAGTCCCAGTGAGACCGGAGCCAACGGGCGAAGCAACGATCCGGCGACCGAAGCGAAGCCGAAACGCCAAAGGATAAAGGAGCAACCAGCGGTGCCGGCATCGTCCGACCCATTTGGCGGGCCCACGAGTCCCCGTGATCCGTTCGCATCCGATCCATTCGCAAACTGACGTCCGAGCTTTATACCGAGAGCGCGTCTTTGCCGACCCAAGGTCGCAAGACATCCGGCACGTTGATGGAGCCATCCGCCTGCTGATGGTTTTCCAGAATCGCAATCATCGCCCGACCCGTGGCGAAGGCGGTGCCGTTGAGGGTGTGAACAAACTGAGTCCCTTTCTCGCCCGGTGTCTTGAAACGCACGTTCAAGCGACGCGCCTGATAGTCCGTGCAGTTGCTCGTGCTGGTGACTTCGCCCCACTGGCCGCCATCCCCGCGACCCGGCATCCAGGCTTCCAGGTCAAATTTACGATAAGCCGGTCCGCCCAAGTCACCTGCCGCGGTGTCAACGATCCGGTAGGGCACCTCCAACGCATCGAATAGATCGCATTCGATCTGCCGCAGTTCCTCATGGAGGTCATCGCTTTGATCGGGAGCCGAGAACGCGAACATTTCGACCTTGGTGAACTGGTGGACGCGATACAACCCTTTCGATGCACGTCCAGCCGCACCAGCTTCCGTCCGGAAACAGTGACTCAGCCCGCACAGTCGCAGAGGAAGCTCGTCGCTGCTTAGGACCTGGCCAGAAAGCATACCGCCCAATGTGATCTCGGCGGTCGCGACCAAGTTCAGCTCCGTGTTCTCCACGCTGTAAATCTGCGTTTCCGGCCCGCGTGGGTTGAATCCAATGCCTTTCAAGACGCTGGTGAGCGCCAAATCCGGCGTCGTCACCGGTAGAAAGCCCTTGTCGGACAAGTAGGAGACCGCGAATTGCTGTAGCGCCAGATCCAAGCGCACGGCGGCATTGCGAAGAAAATAGAAACCGGCTCCTGCGACACGGGCGCCGCCTTCAAAATCGAATAGATCGTGAATTTCGCCGAGTTCCAGATGGTCCCTGGCCTTAAAACCGAGGCTTGGCACCGAAGTCTTGCCTAACCCCACCTGCTTCGCATCTTCCTCGCCTCCCTCCGGCACATCGGGATGCGTCATATTTGGGATCAACGCTTGCAAGGCGGCGATCTGTTGGCCCAGTTCGCTTTCGCGACCCGCTGCGGCGTCTTTCTCCGCACGCAAGCGACGCCCTTCCTCGATCAAAGCCTGGCGCGATTCTTGATCGGGCGCACGCTTGATCTTGCCGCTCGTCTCATTGGCTTGACGATTGAGCTCTTGCGCTTGCTGCATCACCGCGAGTCGTTCGGACTCCAGTTCACAGAAGTGATCCACATCCACGTCCACGCCACGGCGACGACAATTTTCAGCAACACGTTCCGAGTTCTGCAGAATGAACTTGCGATCGAGCATGAAGGCGGTTTCTTACAAGTGCAAGGAGCGGACGTTGGGTGATGCGGCCATCACGCCGCAGTTTTTAACGCAGCTCACCCGCCGTGAGAACCGTCGCGCGTGACGACCGGCGATGCTCGACGCACCCTCTGAAAGGCCATGGGCAGTGTCAGGGTGACCAAGCCAAGAGAGATCCGTGGAACAGGTCACCCATCGCTGGATGATCCCAGCGCATCATCGGCGGACTCGTCGGTCTCGAGGACGTCGTCCGCTTCCGGTGTGAGCGGCTCGCGCGGTGCCCGTTTGCGGAGTTTTCTTTGCAAGGAGCGTCGATGAATCCCTAAGCGACGGGCTGCTTCCGAAATGTTTCCGCCACAATCCGAGAGAACTCGGTGAATGTGTTCCCATTCGTTGCGAGCTAGCGAAGGAGCGGGGAAAGCCAAGCCACCTTCGGGGACGGTTGGGCCGTCCCCGCGTATGAAGGCACCCAGGATGTCATCCGCATCGGCGGGTTTGCTGAGGAAGTTAACCGCACCCGCTCTCACGGAATCAATCGAGGCGGGGATGCTGCCAAACCCAGATAACATGATCACGCGCGTGGCAGGCGCGATCTCCAGTAAACGACGCAACAGATCGAGGCCGCTTCGTCCCGGCATCCTGAGATCCAGCACGGCAAGCTCCGTCGGGGTTGCCGAAAACTTGCGAACGGCTTCCTCGTAGTCACCTGCGGTCACGACCGTGAATCCGCGGCTGCTCATGGCCATCGCCAAGCGTTCCCGAAGAACCTCGGTATCGTCCACCAATAGAATGCTGGAGGCGCCCACGTCCTCAGCGCGAAAAATGTCATCGCCAGCGACGGCTGGTGACAGGGGGGGGATGGCGGACGGGTCGGGGAGAGTCATCATGAGCGTCGCAAAGCGTGGTCGGTCGACAACTTTGTTACTACGGTAAGCATAACCGGGCGGAATCATGCAAAGTAGCTCGGGACACACGCGTCTGCTGCAATTCGCCGCACCCTTGCGAACTCAAAGACGGCGCAATCCGTCTTCGGTCATTGGGTTTGGGATCTCGACATCAATCGCATCGATGCGATCCAGCGTTTGTTGATCCAGTACCAGCTCATCTGCGACCAGGATCTCTGTCAACTGGTCGATGCTGTTGGCGCCCACGATGGTCGACGCAACAAAATCATGCTGACGACTCCAAGCAACTGAGAGCGCTGTCACCGATGTCCCGATGGAATCCGCCAGCGCCATCAGTCTTGCCGTGGTCGCGAGCGTTCGATCGTTCACAAAACGTTTGGCCATGCGCTGCTGGCGCTCACCCCCATCGACCAAGTAGTCGGTGAAACGTGCCCCCGGGGGAGGACCATTCTGATACTTCCCCGTCAGGACACCGCCACCAAGTGGTGAATACGGAAGCAGGCTGAGGCCCTCTTGCCGGCAAACCTGCGCCAGCTCGTTTTCACAGCGGCGATTGATGAGGCTGAAGTTGTTTTGAATGGTTTCATACCGGTCCAAGCCAGAGACGTCGGCCGTCCACAGGCTTTTCATGACGCCCCAAGACGTTTCATTGCTGCAGCCGACGACACGCACTTTGCCGCTACGCCTCAGGTGCGTCAGCGCTTCCAGCACCTCGTCATAGGGCATGCCATGATCGGGCCAATGAATTTGGTAGAGATCGATGTACTCGGTTTGCAAGCGTCGGAGTGACTGTTCGCACGATCGAATGATCTGATGGCGGTCCACGGTGGTGCGTCCATGTCGAACGGGTGGGCAGAACCAACCGTGACCTGGACCCGTGATCTTCGTGGCGACGGTGATGCGGTCGCGATCCTGGCGCAGCAGCCAACGCCCAAAAAACTCCTCCGTCACGCCGACCGTGTCTTCACGGGGCGGCACGGGATAAATCTCGGCCGCATCAAAGAAATTGATCCCGGATTCCAATGCCAAATCGCAGATGCTGTGCGACGTCGGTTCGTCGCACGTGCTGCCGAATGTCATCGTCCCCATGCAAATGTCGGAAACGACCAAGCCGCTGCGTCCTAGTCGACGTTGTTCCACTGAAATCTCCGAATAGCAAACCCAACGATTCTTTGAGTCAAGACCCAAGGGCAAGTGTTGCCGCGTTGGTTACACTGGGCAAGACGGCACCCGCAGTGGTCGTTCCCTCCTTTTCCCACCGTTTCGTTTCCCGCCCCCACCATGACGCGCATTCGTTTCCTTGCAACAACGGTCTGTTTGGCCAGTGAGAAGGGCAAGCACGCTGGGTCCACTTTCCCCGAGTCGCTCT
>JBCCYK010000273.1:0-8432 GCA_039189905.1 Planctomycetota bacterium | reverse complement strand
GTCGCCGACTTCGCCGAAGTCGGGTCGTTCGATCCTCAGCGATTGGCTCCCAGGTTCGTCGGCTGCTGCCTCCGGGGTTCGAAGCCTTGCGCGGACCTGCGTTCGGCGAACGCAGCGACAGTCGCCGACTTCGCCGAAGTCGGTTCCGCGCCTCGAAGCTGGTCACTCTGCCGAAATCGCTCCTAGCCAAATGAAGGCGAATCGCGTGAGAAGGCTTGGACCCGCGTTCGGCGAACGCGGCGACTATCTCCGAAGTGGGACGCCGATTGGCGTTTGAGAATCAACTATCATTGGTTCTGCCGAATCCCACTCCCTCCAGGATCCCATCATGGTTCGTTTCGCGTTGTTGCTGGTTGCCTTTCTTTTGGCGTGGACGCCCTCGTTGACCCGGGCCGATGAGCGCCCCAACGTGTTGTTCATCGCCGTCGATGACATGAACCATTGGCTCGGCCATCTCGGTCGCAACCCACAAGCTAAGACACCCAACTTTGACCGATTGGCGAATTGGGGCATCTCGTTCACCAACGCCCATTGCATTGTCCCCGCATGCGAGCCTTCTCGCTGTGCCCTGATGAGCGGACGAAGGCCCTTTGTAAGCGGGTGTTACAAGAACGGACACAAATGGAAGAACCATCAGGCGGCCGGCGAGGGTTTGAGCGCTCAATTCCTTGCCGCTGGCTACCACGTCGCCGGTGCGGGAAAGATCTATCACAGCAACGGTCACTATGATTCCGAGTGGTCCGCGTACATGTCGCCCGAAGGGCTCAGCAACGACGGGCCGGGCGTCAAGAAGATGGATGGGTACCATGACGATGTCGTGCATCCCGATCTCAAGGACGAAGACCTACGCGACTGGCACGCGGTGAACTTTTGCATCGACCACATGAAGGCGGCCCAGGACAAACCCTTCTTCGTTGCTTGTGGTTTGTACAAGCCTCACCTGCCGTTTGTGGCGCCGCGGAAGTACTACGACGCGTTCCCGCTGGAGGACATCCAGCTGCCTCCTCATCGCGAAGACGACCTGAAAGACATCCCGGCAGCCGGGAAAAAGATGGCACAACCGCAGGGCGACCACGCGAAGTTTTTGAAGTCGGGCCGTTGGAAAGCAGCCATTCAATCGTACCTGGCGACCGTCGCCTACACCGACATGAATCTCGGCCGACTCTTGGACGCTTTGGAGGAGCACCCCGAACGTGACAACACCATCGTGGTTTTGTGGACGGACCACGGCTGGTCGCTGGGTGAAAAGCAACACTGGCGCAAGTTTGCTCTTTGGGAAGAAACCACCCGGACGCCCATGATGTGGTGCGTGCCGGGCGTCACCAACGCAAACGAACTTTGTCACCGAAGTGTGGATCTGACCAGCATCTACCCGACGCTTTGCGAATTGGCCGGGCTTAGCACGCCGGATCATGTCAGCGGCAAGAGCATCGTGAGCTTGTTGCGCGACCCGTCGGCAGCATGGAACCGACCTGCCATCACCACACACGGGCGCGGGAACCATAGCGTCAAAACGGAGACGCATCGCTACATCCGCTACGCGACCGGCGACGAAGAGTTGTACGACGTGGTGGCAGACCCGTATGAGTGGACCAACCTAGCCGACCGCCCCGAGTCAGCCAGCATCAAGACGCAACTCGCTGCCTGGCTCCCAGAAACGGAAGTGCCGGAACCCGAGAAGAACAAGTAGCGAATGTCGCCGAGACATTCGGCGAGTCCCGGGCGGGGCCGAAACTCTTCGCGAGTTTCGCCATGAGTGGATGCAACCGCGTGCGGCGAACACGGAGACAGTCGCCGACTTCGCCGAAGTCGAATGCCCTCTCCGCTTTTGAACTTGGCGAGCGGCAAAAAGCAGCCAACTTCAATCTGCGAGCAGCCTACGAGTGATCGTGCCACCGGGTCCTTCCGCCAGTGCAAAACAAGGGGCGCCGTCACCGGGCACCTCCGGTTGTACCTGCACCGAGAGCGGATCGATGCACAGAACGCTGCCGTCATCGCACGAAGCAAGCAAGGTCCCATCGACACTCCAGGCCAGGTCGAGAGGAACGCGGTCCGTCTTCGCAAATCGGACCATGCGACCGATCGTCGGTTGCCAAAAGCGGATGGTGCGGTCACGGCTGGCAGACGCGATCATCGGCAGTCCGGCCTCGGCAGGCTTCACCTCCAACGCCGTCACCGGCCCCGTATGGATGGTCAGGCTGCGTTCCATTTGCCATGTCTCCCGATTCCATACCCGGATCGAAGCATCCAAGCCGCCGCTGATCAAGAGCTGTTGTTCGTCCAGGCACGCAAGCGCGGTCACCCCGCGCGAGTGCCCTGAAAGGACTCGCTGCGGATTCGCCTCCCCCAGATGCCAAACATGCACGTGATGATCAAGCGACGCGCTAGCCATCGTCGCCTCACTGAGCCAAACCACATCCATCACCTAATCCCCGTGCCCGCGCAGGGTCTGCACGATCGCACCGTCCGGCCATGAAACAACCACCACGCTGCCCGAGACGGCAGGATCACCGCCCCCAATGGCAAGGAGCGATCCGCTGGGCGAAAACGCGAGGCAGTGTGGGTTTGCCAACTCGAGTGGAATCGTGTGGCGCGTTTCAAGCCTGTCGGCCGCGTACACAACCAATCCTTCTTGCGAACAAGCAACCACGTCGGTTCCGTTCGGCGTGACGACCAAATCCGTCACGGGAGCAGAGACTTGTCCCCACGCGGGTAAAGAGAGAGTGGTCCAACCGATGACAAAGACGATGATTCCTCTCACGAGATCAGACCCGGGATCACGCGAGCACCATCGGGTGCCACGCGAACGGGTCGACCATCCCGCGTGTGTAGCTGATGAGCGGGATCAACGCCAAGCAAGGTATAAACGGTTGTCGCGAGGTCACCCGGGGTGATCGGCGTCTCGTGCGGGAACTCCGCCAAAGCATCGCTGCTGCCGATCACTTGACCGCCCTGAACGCCACCGCCCGCCATCGCAACGCTGAACACATTGGGCCAGTGATCGCGTCCCGCCGCCGCATTGATCTTTGGCGTGCGACCAAACTCACCCATGACCATCACCAAGGTTTCATCCAGCATCCCACGGTCACGCAGATCACCAACCAGCGCAGCGAACGCACGGTCCATCGACGGAAGATGGGCGGATCGATCGCCGGGATAACGCTCTTTCAGATTCGCGATGTTCTGATGCGTGTCCCAACCTCGGCTAACCACCGTCACAAACGGAACGCCACGCTCGATCAATCGCCGCGCCATCAAACAACTCTGGCCGATACCGGAAGCGCCGCGTTGGCCATAACGCTGGACCAGACTGGCGGGTTCATCCGAGAGATCAAACGCAGCCTGCGCTTCCTCCGATGCCAGTAATTGGTAGGCCCGGTTCACAGCATCCTGGTCCGCTGTGCTCGATGATGACGAACCGTTCAGCTTCGCCACCATGTCGCGTCGTCGACTCAGTCTTTGGAGATCCAATCCTGGGTAGGGATCCAAGTGGCGGACGCGAAGTTGGGATCGTTCGGGATCCCCGCCGATCGAGAACGGCGCGGTGTCCGCTGGCAAGTAGCCACTCCCAGTCACGTTGTCCGAAAACGATGGCACGGCGACATGTGGCGGAAGCACGCCCGTCGATTCGCGTACCTCGCTCAAGGTTGCCCCATAGGTCGGATAC
Organism: Planctomycetota bacterium; assembly: GCA_039189905.1. Classification (GTDB taxonomy): domain Bacteria; phylum Planctomycetota; class Planctomycetia; order Pirellulales; family Pirellulaceae; genus Rhodopirellula. The sequence continues at coordinate 4,765 of JBCCYK010000273.1, read as the reverse complement.
TCCAGCGCGGGCGATGGCTTGTATCCCGTCATTAGGTAATGGGTCCCAAAATTATGCTCCCCCAGTGGTGACGTCATGGATCGGACGATGGCCACTTGGTCCAGCATCGACGCGGTCGCCGGCATGCAGTCGCTCAGCCGAACTCCCGGCAACTTTGTCGCGATGGTCCCCAACGGCCCGCGGACCTCGGATGGCGCGTCCGGCTTGGGATCGAACGACTCCAGATGGCTGGGCCCGCCTTCGAGCCAGATCAAGATGCATGACTTCGCACGCCGTGGCGGTGTGGCCGCGTGCGCCCGCGCGTTTGGGAAGACGACATGGGGCAAGCTGAGACCGAAGACTGGCAACACGCCCGCCTGCAAGAAATGCCGGCGATGCGATTCGTAAAACGATCTCATGTGATCACCCTCTGTTTCCATCCCGATCCGGCCGCGTGCTGACTACCAATTGCTCGTGAAGTCGTCGCAACAAAGCAACGCCCATACAAAGTCTTCCAAGTACTTATCGACATCTGCCTCAGACAGGGCAGCCAAAACGCCCGCGTGCTCTCCTCGCATCGCACGCGTCATGGGGCGTCCGATGGCGAGTCGCTGCATGTGTTCCAGGATCGCCAGGGACTTCATGCCATTCTCACGCAGCTGATTCAGACGACCACCGGAATCCACGATCCGTTCATTCAACAACGGACCGTTGAACAAATGAAGCGTTTGCGACAGCCCCATCGCTTGCTGCCCGGAATCGGTGCAAGCCGCTTTGCGATCACATCGTCCCAAGACATCTAACGTCACGGACTGCACCTTGGGACTCGCCAGCTCGATCGCGCGTGTGGGTCGCTTCCGACCGTATTGATCCGCCACTCCCAACACATCCGAGATCGCATCGGCAAGCACCTCCGCCGACAACCGCCGACGCGGCGCAACGGCGTAGAAATCCGTCTCGCTCGGCGTCCCCGTTCTGGCCACCGACGAACGACCATAGGTCTGGCTCAAAGCGATCATGCGGAGCGTGTGCCGCAGGTCATAGCCGCTGGCCACAAAGTCCTCCGCCAACCAGTCAAGCAGTGCCGGATGGGTAGCCGGATTGGTAGCTCGGAAATCATCTACAGGTTCCACTAACCCGCGTCCCATCATCGCCTGCCACAGTCGGTTCACGATGGCCCTTGCATAGGTCGCGTTGTCCGATTCGAACAACCAGTCCGCCAGCGGGATTCGAACGTCCTGGGATTCATCTGCGGCCAGCGACGTTGACACCCCGGGGATTCGCATGACTGCGGGCCGCAGGGTTCCGGGATGAATCACCTCAGCACGTTCTTTCAACGAAACCGTTTGCTCCATTCGAACGCGCGCGAAGATCGCCGCTAAACCGTGATAGTCATCCTGCGTCCAACGATCCAAGGGATGGTCATGACAGTTGGCACACCGCAATCGCGTGCCCATGAAGAACTCGCCGAAAAGCTCCGCTTGCTCGCGCGGTCCTTCCACACTGCGATAGAAGTTTGCGGGCCCGTCGCGCTGTGTGTCGCCAAGAGCCGTGATCAGTTCGCGCGCGATCCTGTCAAATCCCGCACCCCTTTCGATCTGATCCCGCAACCACGCGTGGTAGGCCTGTGTCGCCACCGCGTCGATCGAGTGAGCCCCCACGCGCAACCATCCGGCGACGCGATACGTCCAGTAGTCCACAAACTCGCGCGAGGCGAGCAACTCGTCGACATACGCCGCACGATCCAAGGTCACGGAGCGATCCGAATTCACGGTGTTTGCGAGTGATTGCTCAGTCCGCGACGGCATCGTGAACGGCAATCGCCCCACCAAATCAAGACAGACGCGCCGCCGCCAGACCGCGCCCGGAGCAGCTGAAGTTGGCTGCATGCCCATCTCATCGAGGCGTTGGTCGACCCAGGCATCAAGTGGGCTGGACGGGTTGCCTGGCGAAGGCTTCTCGAGTCGGGGCCCACCCTCAAACGGAATCACCATTTCTAGTGGAACCACCTGGTCGACGAAGCGTGCGATCACGATGTGTCGCCCACGACGATTGGCTCGAATACTTGCCGTTTCTTGGTCGACCGTCACCGCTTCAGGATCTTCGGCTTCCAATACCAGCCAGGGCGTCACATCCCGTTGGCTGCCGTCCGAATAGTGTGCCGTGGCGACGATCCGATTTTCATCGCCCAGATCCTTTAAGACCAGGCGACTTGGATGCAACTGCAAACGCGTCAGTCGCAACGTCGTCGCCCGACGTGCGCCGCCGGCGATCCACGACGTCAAGATCGAGTACGCATCACTCTCCTCCTCGATCAAATAGCCCCCGCCATGCGAAATCTCTTCGGAGGGTTTTCGAATCAAGAGGCTCTCGTCAGCATCGACCAAGTTAACACGACGGCCTTCCAAGTCGTACACGAGCGCGTCGTAGTCGGCGTCATGATTGCCGCCATACAACGACAGACGCAAGCCACCGCGTCCCGCAGCGGAACCGTGGCAGGCACCGGAGTTGCAGCCGTAACGCGTCAGGATCGGAACGACGTCCGTTTCGAACGTCACCATCGCCGTCGCGGGAACATCCGCAGCCAATCCGTGTAGCGAAGTCGCAATGAGAGTCGCAATGAGAATCGCGCAACAGGAACGCAACGCACGCCAATCCAATGGATTGCTCAATTTTGTCGTTTGGAAACGCATCTGAAAAAACAGGCCATGAAAATCATCCTCCAACGTGCCCACGCTACGGAAGCAATTGACGTCGAATCTTTTCCTGCTGGGCGTCCGGCAGCGCGGTGAACTTATTGCTCGACATTGCCGCCTGAATCTCATCGTTCGAAGCCGAATTGCCCCACGCGACCCATGCGTCGACAGCCGATTTCATGCTTGACTGACCCGATTTCATTTTTGACTGGCCCGACTTCTGTGTCGACGCGGAAACCGCCGCGGCCAATGTTTGCGATGGGACCTCAAGCAACTCCGACAGGCCGCCCAAGACGTGCGGGTTGATCTCAAAGGTGGCACTCGGGAACGCAAAGTTGTGCGTCACTTGTCCGTCCTTTGCCAGCAGAATTGTCACGGCGACGTTTCGATTCAAACCAAAGGCGCCAGGTCCGTCGCGCCCGTCACGTCCGATCCCAATCACGGTGTTGGGCGCGGCGTAACGAAGGCTTCGCCTGGCCATCGCCAAGGGTTCCTGAGGATCGTCGCCCAGGATTGCCATCACGACCCGCAACGATCGCGTCTCGGGCACGGCAGCGAGTGCCTTCGTAAGCCGACCATAGTAATACGTGATCTTCTCGCTCACTTCCGAATCGTCCATGCAAATCAACATCACTGGCTGACCTGGGTCATCTCCGACCACCGTTGCTGACGCATCGCTTCGCACATCGGTGATCGTCATCGGCGGCAGCGGCTCGCCGGGCTGCGGTCCTGAGAAGATCGGCTGCCCCGCAGCGTAAAACTCCTTGGGCGACTTCACGATCGAGGTCAGCATGGATTGATTGCTCAACTTAGGAACCATGGCGGCATCGTCCGCATCGGCTTGAGCACCTCTCCCGCGCTGCCGCGTGTTTTCCCGCTGCATGTTTTCCCCTCGCTTGCCTTGCATCCCGTTCTGACGGGCTCTTTGCACCGACCCCTTCTTGATCCACGCCACAAGCTGTTCGCGTTCCACCTCCATCAACTCGGCCATTCCACCCAGGACGTGGGGATCGGGCCGCGACATCGGCTGGGCGAAGACAAAGTTGTGCAGGACCTTGTTGTCACAGGCCAAGAGAATGGTTTGCGCCACGTTGCGATTAAGCCCCAACGCGCCCGGTCCATCACGGCCATCCTTTGACACGGTCAGACGCAGGCGTTCTGAGGTGTATGGCCGCAGCTTGGATGCCATCTTGGTCAATTGAGACGGATCGTCACCCAACAGCACGACCCAGGCATTCAGTTCGCGATCGGAGGTCTTCGCGAGCATCTCGATGAAGCGGGAGAACCCCGCCAATCCCCGCAGGCCCGCTGGCGTGTCGTCTTGAAACAAGATCACGTGCGGTTGGCCCGCCAAGACGTCGGCAGAACCCACCGTCTGTTCCGTGAACGCATCCCGAACGTCAAACCCCGGGATCACCTCCCCTTTCTGTGGCCCCGAGAACACCGTGTCGTCCGTCAGCTTGGCGAATTCCAGGGGATCCTTGACCTCGACCGCCGCTCGTTGCATCTCGCGGTTCCGCGTCGGCCGACGATCGGTTTCCTGAGCAACCACGCTTGAGACCAAATGGGCGACGATCAACAGCGTCAGTATGGATATGGCGAAGCGAGTGAGCGTTGGCTGAAACGAACGGCACATCAGTCGGTTTTCCAGTGGAGGCATGCAAACTCAACGAACCCAGAATGTATCGTAGCGACGCTTAGTTTACCCGACTTTTGGCGTCCATTACCAAGTCAAAACGCGAACCCCTCCGGTTTTGGTTTTGAGCTTAACGATCGCTGGTGTTCCCAAGCACGCGATGACAGACCGATTTCCGTGCCGCTCATGTCATGAATCGGGCTGCGTTCGCCCTAGGATCCCGACTTGAACAATCCGTTTGCCCCGCCACCCGATTCGCAAAGCACTGTCCCCGAGACGGACGCCGGCTCGCCCCGAAGTGTTTTGGGGATCTTTTGCTCGAGCGTCCTCGCACTGGTCTATGCCACGGTCCTGGCAATGTCCATTTATGAGTATGCCAACGCTCCCAAGAACTTGTCGAAGGTCGGCTATATGCGTCACGGGGTTGCATCTGCTGCGTTCGTCTTAATTTGCG
>JBCCYK010000272.1:0-8505 GCA_039189905.1 Planctomycetota bacterium | reverse complement strand
TGAACGCAAGTGTTCCTCCGCAGCTCAATCTGTGGTTACATCCGAAGCGAAAGACGCCAAGTCTTTCGGCTTTCTTGGGCGGGCCGAAACTCTTGGAGGCTTGTCGATTTATTCACAACCCGAAGCGTTAGCGAGGACGAGATCTGGAACAGGCTCGCCTCGCTAACGCTTCGAGTTATGGCGACGCGACGCGAAACATCCGTGCGGAACGAGCTTCAACGCTCCCAGGGAAGCGGTGGCGTCTTGGGTACCACCGTGATGGCGTCCTTCGCCGCTTGCGGGATCATCAACGCCCGATGCTGCTTCAGATCCACGAACACCCAGCGGGTCTTGGCACGAGCCAGAACCACACGATCGGCGGGCCGACAGATGGCATACTGTCGAATGGATGCGTAACGAGATATCTCGGAAACCCAGGTGCGAACGAGAACCTTGTCGTCGGCCAACGCGGCGGCGCGGTAGGTGATGTCGTGGGCACGCACCACCCAACCAAGGCCACGCTTCAGGGCGTCTGCCGCATCCCAGCCCATCGCCGCTGAGTGATCTCGCGCCGCCCAAAGGGTCCATTGCAAATAACGCAGATTGTGAACGTGCTCCTGAGCGTCGATCTCTTCGGCACCCACCTCGTGGCGGAAGTCAAAATAGGGTTTCAATGCGATTTGCCTAAGCGTTTTCCGAGGGGCGCGTGTCGAATCCATGCACCCACAGACTGGCGGGTGCGCGGTGTTCCGAACCATTTCAGCTTGAAAAACTTATTGTCAGCGACCTCAAATGCCTAGAATGGTGACCCAGGGGCATTCTTCCATGAACCTTTTTCGCCCTCTGAGAATTCAACGACTCAAGTGCTGAGATTTTCCATGAACCGACCCTCCAGTCACCCCTCCAATGCCGTTTCGGATCCGTTGGTGTCTGCCAGGGCTCATCGGCCTGATACCATGCCTGCATTGGCTTGGTACTGTCTGGCCGTGTTGGTTTGCGGCGGTTTGATCATAGGAAACGTTGCCTGCCGAGGAGAAACCAAAATGAGTGAGCGAACCTTGAACCCAAATCATGACTATTCCGCCAAAGCAATCCTCGCTGGGGGGTGTTTCTGGTGCACCGAGGCCGTCTTCGAAGAAATCAACGGCGTTGGCGACGTGGTCTCCGGCTACATCGGCGGACAAATGGAGAACCCCAATTACAAGGCGGTCTGCACCGGGCGCACCGGACACGCGGAGGCGGTGGAGGTGTACTACGATCCCGACGTGATCGCCTACGAAGACTTGCTTAAGATCTTTTTCAAGACGCACGACCCCACCACCTTGAATCGGCAGGGGGCTGACGTCGGCACGCAGTACCGGAGTGCCATCTTTTATCAGTCAGAAGAAGAGCAGGAGCGTGCGAAGGCCTTCATCGAGAAGCTTGACAAAGCGCACGAGTTCCGGGAGCCCATTGTGACAACACTCGAACCTGCCTCTAAGTTCTATCCTGCGGAAGAGTATCACCAGGATTATTTCCGTCTGAATCCATACGCCGGTTACTGTCGGGCCGTCGTCAGGCCAAAAGTGCAGAAGACGAAGAACGTCTTCCGTGACCAGCTGAAGTCTTCCCAACCGAAGGAGTCCGACACGCAGGAAGCCAGCCCGTGAGCAAGCTTTGGGTCCGGGTCGGGAGCGTTTGCATCCTTGTCATCGCGTGCGGTGAAGAAGCCGTTGCGCAGGTGCCTGCCGTCGTGCAACTTCCCAGCTTCCAGACGTTCTCCTACCAGGGAAGCGTGTTGGTGCCTGATCGCGGTGCGACCTCACTTGGAGGGATCCGTCGTGCTTCGTCCGCCGACACGAACCGGGGCGCAAGTCGATCGCTGGGAGGCTCGGTATCACACTCGCACGCGTCGATCCACGCCACGATCATCGATCTCGATGCGATCGATCGGGAAATTCTTGGCGAGGACTTCCGAACGCAGTTCGAGTCCACGCCGGCGCGCTTCACGTTCGAACACCGCATTCGAGCCGCAACCGCCTTGGTGCGTCTGGCACGACGCCAGTTTCAAGATGGTCAAAGATCGCTTTCAGCGTCAACGTACGAGTCTGCCCTCGCACAACTCCGCGGCGCCGTCCAACTCGCAGGCTCCCGGCCGGAGCGGTCGCGTGCATCGTCGCTGTTGACGTACGCGACCGCGGAACGCGATCGTTTGCTGCCATCGGCCGCTTCCGCAACCGATCCCAACACACCCCTTGCGCCGTCGCGACGGAAGGCCAGCACTTCGTGATCAGTCGCCGAATGGGCCTGGCCTCCGCGCGTGACTTTTGCCGTCGGATGGGGACCGGTTTGCGGGCGGGCGTGGATGTCCTCCGACTGCTCGATAGCGAACGCAAGCACGGTCCACCACGCCAGCGATCCGCAGCGGATTCCGTCCGTGAGGCCACTCTTTCAGGACGCACGCTAACCGATGCCATGAAAGACACGCGGGAGTTCTTCCCGCCCCTGCTGGTATCGATGACGCGCGTCGGCGAAGCAACGGGCCGGATGGAACGCACCTATCTGATGCTTGCGGAGCACTATGAAAATCAAGTCACGCTGAGACGCGGCTTCATGCGAGCCATCACTTGGCCGATGATCCAACTGGTAATCGGCATCGGTGTGATTTCATTGCTGATCTACCTGATGGGAATCCTGACGGCGCCGACCGGAGGCGAGATGGCCGACATACTTGGCTTGGGTTTGCGTGGTGGCTCAGGTGTTCTCATTTTCTGGTGCTATTTGGCAGCGATCTTCGGCTTGATCGTGGCGGGCTACTTCGCCTTTCGTCTGAACTTCGCCGGCGTTCAGAATCTGATCCCGCTGATCTACAAAATTCCGGGTGTCGGATACGCCCTCCAGACCATCACACTGTCCCGGTTCGCTTGGACACTTTCACTCGCGCTCGACGCGGGTCTGAATCCAATCGAATCCATTCGACTGGCACTGGATGCGACTGATAGCGAGTACTACCGCAGCTCCGCGCGCGACGCGGAAAGCGATATCCGCGAGGGCGGTACCCTGGCCTCTGCCCTAAATGCCACGTCGATTTTCCCGGAAGAATTCATCACGTCGGTTGAGGTTGCGGAATTGTCGGGGACGGATTCCGAATCGATCGACCACCTGGCGCGTGAATACGATCAGCGCGCCAGCGCGGCGATGAAAACGCTGGCAGGAATCGCAACGGGGGTCATCTGGCTATCGGTCGCGGGCTTCCTGATCACGATGATCTTGCGGATCTTCCTGTTCATTTCCGGTGCCTATAGCGAAGCGTTCGAAGGCCTTTGACCCGAACAAAACTGCCGCGATGCTGCTGCGGGGTTGGAGTACAGCCTTCAGTCACTCTTGCGGGAGGGCTGCGAGCGGCTAAAGCCTGCACTCCAACTAGTGCGGCGGAAGACTACAGACGGACCGATGCCCCGATCTTGTTCGCAAAATCGGTCCATCGCAGCGTGTTTACCACGTCCGCCGCGATGAGCCCGCCGCGACGTGCTTGCAGGATGCCGTGCCGCATGACATTCATGCCCTCGGTTTGATGCGCGTCCGTGCTGATCACGATCCCAATGCCGCAGCGCTTCGCGGCCGAAAGATGCACGTCGTTGAGGTCCAAACGCGCGGGATTGGCGTTGAGTTCCATCAGAGTTTGGTGTTCCGCGGCTGACCTCATCACCAACTCCATATCCACCGCATACGGTTCGCGCCGATTGATCAGCCGACCCGTGGGATGGGCAATGCAGTCGACGTTCGGATTCTCAATGGCACCGAGGATTCGTTCGGTGATTTGATCGCGTGGCTGCTTCTGACCGTAGTGAACGCTGGCAAGCACCCAATCCGCTTCTGCCAGCACGTCGTCCGGCAGATCCATGCCACCGGCCTCCAAGATGTCACATTCGATTCCCTTCAAAATGACCAGTCGCCCCGCATAGTCGCCCCGCACCTCTTCGATGAGCTGAAACTGATCCCGTAAGCGTCGGGCATCCAGGCCGGACGCCATGGAGACACGTTGGCTGTGATCGGTGATGGCGATGTATTCAAGCCCGCGTTCGATCGCTGCATCGGCCATCTCTGCAATTGTGTTCTGACCATCGCTGGCCAAGGTGTGCATGTGAAGGTCGCCTCGAATGTCTTCGAGCGCAATCAACGGCGGGACTTCACCCGAGCTTGCCCACGCAAATTCATGTCGGTCCTCGCGCAATTCAGGGGGAATCCAAGCCAGCCCAATCGACGCATAGACCTCTTCCTCGCTAGCTCCCGCGACCATCTGCTCCTTGGCATCGAACACACCGTATTCGTTTACCTTTAGGTCCCGCTGCTTCGCGAGCCGGCGTACATGAATGTTGTGTGCTTGCGATCCCGTAAAGTACTGCAAAGCGGCACCGAACTGATCTGCCGTCACCAAACGCATGTCCACCTGGAACGCCTTGCCGACCCGAATCGACATCTTGGTGTCACCTCGAAGAATCGTTGTGGAGCGATCCGGAAACGCCTCAAAGTGGTCAAACGCTTTCTCACGATCCTCGGCGACGGCCAGCAGATCGAGGTCGCCGACGGTTTCCTTGCCGCGACGATAACTCCCGGCCCATTGCATCTTGATGATCCCGTCGCATGATTCCATGTGAGTCTGGATCGCATTTGCAATGGTATCCGCCTCAGCCCACTTGATCCTTTCGGCGGCAGCTTTGGCGATCGCCAAGCCGTCCAGAATGGTCGCTTCCGTCTTCTTCCCAAAACCCTTCAGCACGGCCACGCGTCCTTCACGACATGCTGCGGCAAGGTCATCGAGGGAATCCAGGGCCAGTTCCTCATGAAGCTTGGCTGCTTTTTTCGCACCCAAGCCGGGAATGCGTGCCATGGCGATCACGACTTCGGGCACAGACTGCCTGAGTTGCTCCAACTGAGGCAGATTGCCAAGCTCCAACAGCGTCTGCGTTTTCTCGACCAGCGTTTTCCCGATTCCCGGCACGCTCGAAAGGTCCCTGGCGGGATTCGACAGGATGTCAGCCACGGACTCGTCCAAGTCACGAATCGCGCGTGCCCCGTTCTGATAGGCTCGAATTCGAAACGGGTTTTCGCCGCGAAACTCAAGCAGCTCCGCCATTTCTTCAAAAACGGACGCGATGGACGCATTATCCACGGATTGACCTGGAAGTTGATAAGCGAGCGGCGGCTGTTGCCAGCCAACCAAAGAAGCGAAGCGGTTGTCACGATCGATGGCGTTCGCCGGTCATCCGGCGTCACGCACGTCTCATCGGCCACACGACTAGAATAGAGTGGGACGCCTGAGCTCGAAAAGGCGCCCGCTACGTCACATGCCCTGCCCCGCCCTCCCCTGCCCGATCCGCACGCTGTCATGCAAGAACAAGGCGTCATGCGAAAACAAGGCCAACTCCGCACGTATGTCGTTACATGCTTCCTGGCTTGTGCCTGTGCAGCCCACCCCGCTTCCATCCATCGTGTGGCAGCACAACCCGTTGACTATGCCAGGGACATCCTGCCGATCCTGGAGACGTATTGCATCGGTTGCCATACGGCGGATGACGCACAAGGCGGCCTCGTCATGGAAGAACACAAGGCGCTGCTGGCTGGGGGTGAAACGGGGCTCGCGATCACACCGGGGGTCCATGCAAGTAGCCGCCTTTGGTTGATGGCCGCGGGAAAGATGCAACCCGTGATGCCACCGGATGGCATGGAGGGACTCAACGCAAACGAACTTGAAACGCTCGCGAAGTGGATCGACGAAGGAGCCGAAGGCCCAGCGGGTGGCGTTCCCGTTCGACGCAAACTGCGCGTGCCCGCCATCCGATCCAATCTCAATGCACGGCAACCCGTTACGGCTGTGGCGGTCTCTCCGGATGGTGTGTGGCAGGCGACAGCCCGATTCGCCTCGATCACGCTCGAAAGACGCGATGGCCGCGCCGGTGTAACGAAGCGCATCGATGACCTGCCGGGAAAAGTGAATTCGCTGCGGTTCTCAACGGACGGGACGCGACTGTTGGCGGCCAGCGGTGTGACCGGTGCTTTCGGTCTGGCGATCGTTGTTGACTTGGCATCCGAACATGCCGAAACGCCCCTGCTCAAGCTGGAGGCGCACCGCGACACACTGTATGCCGCCGAGTTCTCACCAAACGAATCGTTGATCGCAACGGCGGGCTATGACAGCGACATTGTTCTGTGGGACACGAACACGGGGCTCGCGATTCGAAAACTCACGGGTCACAACGGAGCGATCTTCGATCTCGCGTTCTCTCCCGACGGCACACTCCTGGCGAGCGCATCCGCGGACGAGACCGTGAAAGTGTGGCATGTCGAATCAGGACAGCGTCTGGACACGATGAGCCAGAGCGAAGGCGAGGTTCACGCGGTGGCATTCACGCCGGATGGCGATCAAATCGTGGCGGTGGGTGCGGACAATCGTTTGCGAGTCTGGCAGCTTCGTTCACGCCAAGAACAACGCATCAACCCGGTGCTGGCGACACGCTATCTGGACACCGAGGCACTCACGGATCTTGCTTTTGTTCCGCATTCCGAGCATGTCGTCGTGTTGAGCCGGTCTGGAAAATTGCCGGTGCTCCGCCAATCGGACTGGGCATCGATCGGCGAACTGCCACCACTCATGGAAACAGGCAATGACCTTCACGCCGTCAGCGACGGCGACCAAGTTTGGGTCTCGCTGATGAACGGCAACGTCGTCAAGCGTGAACTCACCGGTTTACGGTCGAGTCGAGGTGACTCGATCAACACCGCGTCGAAGCGGGTTGTCCCCAAATACCTGGACATGGAATCGCTCTCGGAGCTGGAGGAGAAATCGCTTCGCGAGGCTCACACCCGAAGCGAAAGACCCCGCATTCCCCGAGGCGCCGTGGTCTCAGGCTCGCTCCGTTCCTACGCCGACGCGGACGTCTACGAATGGGCTGCGCGCGCCGGTGAGGTTTGGGCCATCGACGTCGACGCCGCAAAGGACTCGATGCTCGATCCAATGGTGTCGGTTGTTGGATCGGATGGAAACCCCGTCCTCCGAACGCGTCTGCAAGCTGTCCGTGACAGCTATTTCACGTTTCGGGGCAAGAACAGCGCCCAGTCAAATGACTTTCGCTTATTCGCATGGGAAGAGATGAACCTGAATGACTTCCTGTATGCCAACGGGGAAGTCACTCGTTTATGGTTGTATCCCCGTGGACCCGACTCTGGTTTCAACGTCTATCCTGGTCGCGGTGACCGCTTCACGTTCTTCGGAACCAGCCATGTCACGCACGCCTTAGGGGAACCCGCTTTCGTTGTGCGTGAACTGCAACCCGGTGAACAAGCCGCGTCCAACGGACTGCCTGTTTTCGAGATTCCCTATCAGAACGATGACGACCCACAACGCCGCGATGGCAAGAACAGTCGATTGCTGTTCACAGCTCCATTCGATTCCAACTTTGGCATTCGTGTTGAGGACACACGTCAGGAAGTCGCCGAAGCACAGACGGCGTCTCGAAATCTTGGGTACAAACTCACCTTGCGACCCGCTCAACCCGATTTCCGCGTCCGGGTTTCACAAGTGAAGAAACCCGTCCCACTCGGCGGCGGCCGTGAATTTGAGATCACCATCGATCGCGTGGACGATCTGAACAGTCCTGTCACCATTGATGCCGATCAAATTCCCGAAGGTTTGATCACGAACCTGCCCTTGACCATCGAACCTGGCCAACGTTTCGCTCAGGGAATCCTATGGACCGATGCCGATGAAGCCACCCCGCTCGACCCAAGATTGATGTCGGCAGGTGTGACGCTTTCATTGACCGCTCGAGCAGACGCGGCGGGTCGCACGCTGGAACGCACGGTTGGTGAACTGGGACCGATCAAAGTCGGGCCGCGTACGAAGGCAACTCCCGTGATCCTGCCATCCGATCCCTCGGGGGTGGAGAGCGTGTTGGCTGATCCAGAACGCCGTTGGACCTTACAAGTGCAGCGAGGTCACACGGTCACGGCTCGCGTGAGGGTCGAAAGGGAGGCTGAGTTCGATGGCGAAGTGCGATTCGGCAAAGAGTTTTCGGGCCGCAATATGCAACATGGTGTTTACGTGGATAACATCGGCCTGAATGGATTGCTCGTACTGGCAGGTGCCAACGAACGCGAGTTCTTCATCACGGCTGATCCAGAAGCTTCGCCAGGAAAACGACTCGTGTTTCTCAAGTCGGAACTGGATGGCGGCGTCACGAGCCAAGCGATCGAACTCGAAGTCTTGCCGTAGAATTTCAGCCATGCTTGATCCGGTACCGAAAATCGGCAGGAATTTTGACACTTCTCGCTAATCGGCACCTAAGTCACCCGCCCACGCGCAGCGAAGGGAGGGTCGCAATCGAGCTTTCAGCGAGATTTCGGGGAGGGCACGGGTAGGATGTCTTGAGAACGCGAATGTTTTCTTGCGACTGACCCTCCCCGGCCACGCTGACGCGGGCCGAGCCACCCCCCGCCCACCGCGGGGGGGGGAAATTGGTGCGGCGCCGGTTGGGGGGTGGGGGTGGG
>JBCCYK010000271.1:0-8571 GCA_039189905.1 Planctomycetota bacterium | reverse complement strand
TTGGGCTGTCCGGGATGTCGCCGGGAAAGTGGTGGTCGAAATACTGAACGGGAATGTCGTTGTCGAGCTGAAGGGCCTCGATCTTGAAATCAATCTTGTGGTTGGGATCCGCTTCATTGAGCACCACCGTCACTTCAGCGCTGCTCTGCTGACCTTGCGAGTCCGTCATGGTGTAGAAGAACTGCTCCGTACCATTGAAGCCGCCCGCGGGCGTGTAGCGGAGTGTCTGATTGACTTGGTCAACGACCACGGTTCCTCCAGCACTGCCACCCGTGGCGCTCACCAAGGTCCGGCCGCCCTGAACCGATGTGATGTCATTCGCCAAGACGTTCAGAGGGAAGCTTGGTTGATTGGACGGCACAATAAACGTGTCGTCGATTGCGATGGGTTGCTGGGTTTCAAACAAGACAAGCACATTGACGACGGCATCCGCGGTTTGACCATCCGGCCCGAGGACGCGATAGGTGATCGTGTCGGTTCCAACAAAGCCGTTCGGGGGTGTGTACTGCAGGAATCCCTGGCCTGGGACATTGCCATTGACGATGTTGACGACGCCCGTAGTCGCGCTAGTGCCTTGGGTCGTGATTTGTAAGGGGTAGGTCGCCGAGTTGAAGTCATTCGCCAGCACGTCGATTGGAAACGCGATCGAATTGCGTGGTACTTCCGCAGTGTCATCGACCGCGATGGCTCCGGTGGCCTGAATGCGAATCGCGTGGTCCTCAACCTCACCGGTGTCCGCCGGTCCGGCAAAATCCAAACTGGGTGTCAAGCTATATCGGAACCGAACAAAGGTATCTCCCTCGGTTCCACCTGCGGGTACCGTGATCAGATGGGTGCCCGTGCCCAAAATCAGATTGTCCGCGATCTTCTCGCTAGCCTCAAAGGTGCCGTTGCCGTCGAGATCGAGCCACCCTTGGAGGTAAGCGGTCTGCCCGGTCGTGTTGACCAAGTCAACTTCGATCTGGCCACCCAGAATCGAAACCGGGTTGCTCGGAAGCAAGGAAACGCCGTTTTCGTCATCGGCGCCCGTGACGTCATCGCCAAGCCCATCAATCGACGCGACGGCCACACCGTCTTCCGCGTCAGGTGTGCCGGCGCCAATGGTCAACCCGGTCGTGATACCGTGGCTGGGCCCGCCGAGGGCGCCCGTGTCGCGATTGGTGGTGTAACTATCCGGAGCGTCGCCGTAATCGCGACTGAATCGGCCGCCAAAGTTAAAACTGGTTCCCAGGGGCGCCCCCGTGAAATTGATGAGATACTCGCCACTCGCAGGGACCGTTGATACAAACCCTGGCTCCGTGGCCTCACGGATGGCGTACGCGCGTCCCAGAATCGGGAGATCCAGGACGTAACTGCCGTCGGCGGCGGTGATCGCAAAGGGTTCCCCTAAATCTGGCGTGTTGTCACCATCCACGTCCGCATAGATGTACCCATCGGCAATCCCCGGGTCGATGCCGGGATCATAGAACCCGTTGTTATTCACGTCTTCGAATTTGAAACCGGTGATGTCGGGATTGACTTGCGTGAATCCAAAATTGGGCCCATTGGCGGCACCAGTTCCAACGCTCACCACCTGTGTTACCGGAGATGTCGCGTTGAAGTTGCTTGGAGGGACAGCCACGATCGAATACGTACCCGAGGCCGCAATGAGCGAGTAAACGCCCGATGCATCGGTCACGTCAGATGGCTCAGTAGGATCCTGAACACCATCACCGTCCACGTCGAGGAACACCGTGGCACCGGCCAGCCCTTGGTCCACACTGAAAACGCCATCCCCATTGAGATCATCGAAGGCGCGTCCCGTCAGCGTTCCACCCGCACCGCCGCCCGATAACGAACCGGTGGAAAGGCCCCAGGATAAGGCTTCGACAACATAGTTTTGCCCGAAGATTCCCTCGAGCCTGGAAAAGCGATCATTTCGGAACAAATACGGTTCGTCGTCCGCAGTTCCGTAGATGCCGTCGTTGCCAATCCCCTGGGTTTGGTCGTCGACGATTTGGGCGCCCCCTTCATCGGCCTGTGTGGCGACCGCGTTGGTCCCGTCCGTGTGCCGTATTCCAAGCAAATGGGATGCTTCGTGGATCCCGACGCGGGCAACAAATATCGCGTAGGCCTCCAAGATGCTGGTCGTTTGAGCAACGGGGTACTGTCCAGATACAGGGAACCACGTGTCCATCTGGACGACACCATACTCGTCCAACCTGAAGTTACCGATATCGTTGGACTCGGCGATGGTCGCTGCAAAGCCATAGTCGGCTTCGGCCCCGGACATCAGGATACGCGTGACATCTGGACGATCACCTGGATCCACATGATCTAGGCTGTTGAGAATCGTAACCCCGTACTCGCCTGGATTACCAGAGAGAGCAAAGTTACCGTTGTTGCCAACCAAGCCAATGTCGGCGAAAACTGTGTGGAACTCATCAATGATGGTTCGCAGGAACGCCTCGTATTCGTCGTCCGTCTCCGCCGTTTGATCAATGCCTTCCACGCCGAGGTCGATCAACGTGTCACGAAGACTGGGCAAGCGGACAATACCACCGACCGGTTCATTCAAGGCGGGTGGATCGTAGAGGAAATTGAAGAGTGATCGTTGAAACGTCCCCCCATCAAAATCAACGAAGATGACCTGCGAGCTTCCCACCGGAAGACTCTCTGCCACCGGGCGGTACGTCCTTAGCCCTACAGTGTATTGGCCCAAGGCATTGGAAGAGACGAGTTCCAAGAAATAGGTGCCATCTTCGGGAACAACCTGGGCTAGTTGAGCATTGTTTGCAGGGTTTGCTTGCAGGGGTGAGTTAACGGGATACGCCGAATCCCACAGTTCTCCGTCGTCAACAATTTGGTCGCCATCTTCGTCTATAATGCCTTCATTGGTATCGACCCCGAACCACAGTCGGGGCTCCCCAGGCTGAAGAACCGGATTCGCTGCATCGAGAGGCGGCGCCTTGAACACGGTGAACTGGTTGATCGCGCCCTGTACGGCAATGTCCAAGATATCGCCCGCATTAAGATCAAACCGATAGACGTCGACGTCCGTTGTGAAGCTGAAGCCGGCACGGGGATCGATACCCGCGTTGCCCCTCAGATCAATCGTGTGCTGCTGTCCAATACCGTTTCCCAACGGGACGAGCTCGGCATCTTGGAAAGAGTCATTTTCATCTGTGACGCCCACATTTTCCTGCTCGTTGTAAGTCGAGGCAGGAACCGCACCGATGTGACGCGAACCGTCAAAGGTGTCCAAACTCGTAACAGGCGCAAGAACTGGGTTTGCCGCCAACAATCGCCGCTGTTCTAGGCCTTCCATCATCAGCCGGCGCTTTCGCTGGCCAGTGTTTCGGCGACGCCGACGTTCTCGCGAGGTCGCCGTTGCCCCTGAGAGCTTCGAAAGGCGGTCCGATGATTGACGTGAGGGCTGTCGATGGGTCATCGAATATTCCGAACCGGAGGTGCGCCGCGGAACGCCTGCCGCGGTGGCCAGAAAAGGGATTTGGAGGGTGAGTTTCCGGCGATCGAACGTGCGACCGGTGGACCACACTGGGGGCGGTCCGGCCAGCAACTCACGCGTGCGAGTCTACTTGGGGGCGATGCAGTGTCAACGAAATCACACCCTTGGGATGCTGCTTACGGATCGAAAGTTCCTCACTGGGATACGTCCGCGTCATAAAGACGCTACAGGCGGCAAAATCCGCTTTAATCGATAGGGTTTCTCATCCCCTGTCGAGGCCGCCAGCCATCGCTGTCAAAGTTTGCTGGCTACCTTCGACCGATTGCATGCTCTGGCACGGATCGTCGATGTAACCAGCACGGTTGGCAGGCATCGGATGACCCCGAGGAGCGGCAACCTCAGGCGCCGAATGAATTTCGGCACTTTTCTCCCAACACGCAGACTAGGAAAGCTCGTGATCACCCCGTCAAACCCCAACGGTGCGTTGACACCCGGCTCTGGCGGTGCAGTTCCCTCGCTGCTAGGGATTTGGCGTGTCGGCGATAGGATCGCGTCTGGGAAATCAGCACAATTGCATCTGGCCCAACCGGCCGATTCGGTCGGCAACCCGCGCTGGGACTATCTGATCAAGTTCGCACCCCTGGATAGCCAGGGTCCGGCACGACACGAAGCGAATCGCCGCATCGCAGCAAGCTATGAGGCGGGCAAGGAGACTTCGCACGCACAACTGGTGTCCACGCGCGACGGATCACCCACGGGGCCGACTCCCTTCGTTGTGATGTCGCGACTACAGGGAGAGACACTGCAAGACATGCTGCTGCGCCAAGTCGCGATCCCGCTTCCTCAGGTACTTTGGATCGCCCGGCAAATCACCGGGGCCACGGCTGCACTGCACCAAGCGGGGTGGATTCATGGGGAGATCCATCCGGGGGCCATTTTCATGGATCGAGGAGGTCAGGCATGCCTGCTGGACCTGGGATCGGCCACACGCTTCCATTCGCAAATCCGAGTCGCATACCGCGGCGACGAGGCCTTTGCATCCCACGAACGCCGGTCGACTGATATCGCGGCATTGCCGGGCATGGATGCCTTCGCATTGGGGCAACTGCTGTGGACGCTGCTGACGTATAACGACACGCAAGACGAAACGGTCCTCGGTCCTATCGCGGATCTCGTCGGCGAATTGCTGGATCCCGACCCCCAGGTTCGACCAGACGCGAAGTCATCGGAACGGCGTTTGCTCGATATGGAACTCAGCGCGCTGTCCCATCACATCGGTCCAGCCGCGGTGGCGACTCAGCGACGCTCGGCGGCTTGAACGGGGCGTCGACGCAACATAGCTTCCATCTCGGCTGCCAAGAAAAACGAACCACTGACGACGATTGTGGATCGCTTCGTGCACTGTTCCAACAATCCCGTCATGGCCCGTTCCGCATCGGGTTCGTAGCGAAATGACGCACCTGTGAAGTCGCGATCCGCCGCGACCCGCGCCCTAAGATCATCAACGGGATAAAACCTCGGGTTCCCGAGGTACTGCGTGACGACCACTTCATCCGTGACTTGGTTCAATTGACGCAGCATCGACAGCGCGTCCTTATCGACGCTGGTTCCAAAGAGCACCATGACACGGTCGTCTGCGAAACGGGCTCGAATCGTCGCGCATAACGCGGCGATCGAATCCACGTTGTGAGCTGCGTCGAGCAACACGGTGCCGCCCTCAACGACGGCATGTCGCTGTTGGCGCGCGGGCATTTCAAAATGCGCCAGAAACGCCAAGCCATCCCTGGAAACGCGTCCCGCGAGTGAACCATCGGAGTTGATCCTCGCGTCCACGACGACCTGATCCACGATCGCCAATGCCAACGCCGCGTTTGCGGCCTGATGGGGGCCCTCCAGATTCAGCGACAATTGCATGGGAGACTGGAGCGAAGTCAGGTTGCGAATCGTCAACTCGGAACCCCAGCGCGTCTGCGCTCGCGATGCCAGCGAAAAATCCTGGTCCAATTGCGTGACGGGACATCCTCTTTCATCCGCGACGCGGTGAATGACCGCGCGCGGACCGGGCTGGAGCCGGCCGCAGACAATGGGAACGCCTCGCTTCAGAATGCCTGCTTTCTCCCTCGCAATTTCCTCGACCGTGTTGCCCAGGACATGTTGATGATCCAACCCAATCGAGGTGATGGCCGTGACGTCGCTTTGAATCACATTGGTGCTATCCAGTCGACCGCCCAAACCGGTCTCCAGCACCCATACGAGGGCATCCTGCCTTCGAAAGTAGGCCCAAGCGATTGCCGTCGTTAGCTCAAAGAACGTTGGACGCAGCTGGGAACCACTCTCCATTCGCTCCACCACGGGTCGAATGGCCGAGAGTATGTCATCCAACTCGTCGGGATCGATGCTTCGGCCATCAACTTGAAATCGTTCGCCAAGCCAGTGCAAGTGCGGCGAAGTATACAAACCCGTTTTGATCCCGCTCGACGTGAGCACGCCAGCCACCATCGCGGCCACCGAGCCTTTGCCTTTGGTGCCCGCCAAGTGGATGACCAGCGGCCGGTCCATGGCTGACGGCGGATCGTCGGAGGCCAAGACGTCACCCATTCCCAATTCGCGGATCAGCGCACGCATGCGATCCAAGCGGAACGGATACGCATCGGAAGGAACGGAAAGCTTCTCGTAATTGATTCGGTCGTAGAGCCAGCGAATGCCCTCCGACTCCCTCTCTGGAATCAATTCGGGGTCAATCGGCGGCTTGGCGGAGCTGCTTCCGTTCACGTACGAGGCCCGCTGGGACGAGGGGCCCAAAAAAGGCGAGGAAATGGATCGCGCACGAGCACCGCACAGGCAGCTTCTAGACGCAATAAACGCGTGAACCGTAATCGATTCGGTCACGTAGCGTAACCATCTTTTCCCAGGAACGGCACCGTGCCCCAACGCGAGGTGATCGAACCAGGGCCCCCGAACGTCATTCGCCCTCTTCTGCAACGGAATCACAAATCCGTGGACGCTGCCAACGCCGCCGAAAACGCATCGGCAACCCTTGCTGCCGCGACGCCGGAGCCGTCGCCCGCTGCCACATCGGATTCCTCCAGTGGCTCCGACTCGGTGATCATCGAGTCGCGCAACCTCAACAAGGTCTACCGCGACTTTTGGGGACGCAAGAAAGTCCACGCTTTGAAGTCGTTGGACATTGAAGTCCGACAGGGTGAGATCTTCGGATTGCTTGGACCCAACGGTAGCGGGAAATCGACGACGATCAAATTGATCCTCGGTTTGCTCTTCCCGACCAGCGGCCGCGTTTTGGTGTTCGACCAGGACGCCAGCGAAACCAGCAAGAACGAACGCATCGGATACTTGCCGGAAGAGTCCTATCTCTACAAATTCCTGAACGCAGAAGAGACGCTCGATTTCTACGGTCGGCTGTTCAATTTGTCAGCTGCGGAGCGTCGCGATCGAGTCGGCCGATTGCTGGAGATGGTGGGGTTGAAGAACGCCAAACACCGCCAACTCAAGGAATACAGCAAGGGGATGACGCGCCGCGTCGGCCTCGCCCAAGCGCTGATCAATGATCCCGACCTGATCTTGCTGGACGAACCGACGACGGGCCTGGATCCCATCGGAACCAGGGAGATGAAGGATCTGATCTTGGGCCTGCGGGACCAAGGCAAGACGGTTTTGCTTTGTTCCCACCAGCTCGCCGACGTTCAAGACGTTTGTGATCGTGTGGCGATCTTGCACCAAGGTGAATTGAAGGAACTGGGACGGGTCACCGATCTCCTGAAGGTGCAAGAAGTGACGGAAGTTCACGCAACAGGGCTTTCGGAGGAAGCGAAAGCGGAGATCGCTGAGGTGATCGCCCGGCACGGAGGTTCCGTGCAGTCGATCGACAACCCAACGGCGACCATGGAAGACCTTTTCCTTGACATCGTCCGTGAAAGCGAAGCTCGCCCGGGCGCTCGCCGCGTGTCGTCATCGGCACCATCGACCGAGGGCGACGCATGAATCTGCAGCCAGAAGACTTCTGGTCGTACAGTGAATGGATGCTCCGCCCAGGAGCCTTTCTGGAAAGCGCCGCCATGAAGGGCATCGTGCTTTTCGTGTTGGCCATTGTGCTTGGCCTGATCGTGGCCTATCTGATTTCATCGGCGCGCTATGGATCCGGAGAGGGTTTCTACGCCGTCGCGCGTGCCGTCCGCGATTTGTTCAAGTTCGATCTGCCCGGGACCCGCTTGCAGCGTGTCATCGCGTTGGCCCGATTGGCATTCAAAGAGGCCATTCGGCGCAAAGTGCTCTACGTCGTCGGGCTGTTCGTCGTGATCCTGATGCTTGCAGGTTGGTACCTCAACCCGCAGAGTGATGACCCGGCGCGGCTTTACATCAGCTTTGTGTTGACGGCGACCAACTATCTGATCTTGGCATTGGCGCTCTTCATCAGCTCGTTCTCGTTGCCCGACGATATCAAGAACAAGACGCTCTACACCATCGTCACCAAGCCCGTTCGGTCGACCGAAATCGTCTTGGGGCGCATGCTGGGATTTGTTGCCGTCGGCACAGTGATGCTGATTCCGATGGGGCTGCTGAGCTACTTGTTCGTCACACGGCTGCTGGACCACACGCACCTGGAGGTCGTCGAGCTGACAGAACTCTCCAACGGTGGCTTCGTTGGCGAGACTGATTTCGTTCAATTCCACAAACACACTTTCGAGCTCAACGAAAACGGCGTCGGCCTGACAAACATTGTTCGCGGTCACCGTCACGTCGTTCGTCGCAAAGACGATGGCAGCTTCGAAATCGGCCCTCCTCGCGGCAATCTTCGAGCTCGCGTTCCCTCCTACGGAGATTTGATTTTTCGTGATCGAGCGGGGAACCTTCAAGAAGAAGGCATCGACGTGGGCAATGAACGTCTCAACTCAGGCTACTCGAGCACCGGCATCGCACGCCTGATCGGCGTCACCAAGGGCAAACGAACTGCCGAACACGGCTATGTGGAGGGCGGCACGCTCGGCACGGCGGAATTCACCTTCCGTGACGTGACCTCCGATCGCTACCCACAGCAAATTGACTTGGACCTGTCGTTGCGTGCATATCGGTCCTACAAGGGCGACATCGAGACGGGGATTCGTGGC
>JBCCYK010000270.1:0-8587 GCA_039189905.1 Planctomycetota bacterium | reverse complement strand
GTTTGATGTTCGCGTAGTCCACGACGATACCAGGATCGTTCAGATAGCGAGTTGGAGACGGCAGCTGGATGCCTTCACTCTTCAGAAGATCCAATACGCGTCGCTGGTACTTTCTGTCGACGCGCTCCATTTCATTCGCGATGCGACGGTTGGTTGCGATCGACTCGAAACGAACCTGTCGGTAATCGCTGCTTTGAAGAAACCCAGAGAGTGCGTAATAGTCGGCCGTCGAAATGGCGTCGAACTTGTGATCATGGCACCGCGCGCACGCGACCGTGACACCAAGGAACGTTTTGGACATCACGTCGATCATGTTGTCGAATCGATCCGACTCGTCCTTGCGAATGTCGACGGGTGAATGAACCCACTCACCCAAAAACCAAAAGCCCGTACCGAGCACCGACTCGTTGAATCCCTTGGTCGGATGCAATCGCGGATCGGCGATCAGATCGCCGGCGATGTGCTCACGAACAAACTGGTCATACGGCACGTCCTCGTTCAACGCACGAATGACATAGTCTCGATATTGAAACGCATTGGGAGTGTCGTTATCGAATTCATGGCCGCGTGACTCCGCGTATCGCACCAGATCCAACCAGTGACGCCCCCACCGTTCTCCAAAGTGCTGCGAATCGAGCAAACGATCGACAACGTTCTCAAGGGCATTTGGGCTGTCGTCGCCGATGAATGCTTGCACGTCGGCAGGACTTGGGGGCAGCCCAATCAAGTCGAAGTGGAGACGCCGAAGCAAAGCGTTCCGATCCGTATCGACCGACGGTGTTAGGCCCGCTTCATTGAGTCCCGACAGAATGTATGCGTCGATCTCGTTGCGTGACCAATTGTCATGGCGGAGATTGGTCGCCGTCTCGGCTCCGATCGGTTGCCAAGCCCAAAACTCGCTCTTGCGCTTCGCTAGGTCAAAGCCGTCGGCTGGGGTTCGACTGGACGGTTCAGGTTCCGTTGGCCAGGGCGCTCCCATGTCGACCCATCGCGCAAGGATTTCGATGTCGCGATCATCGAGCTGGCCGCTCGGCGGCATTTCGTAGGATTCGTAACGCACCGATTCGATGAGCAAACTCTGGTCGGAATCCCCAGGATAGATTGCGGCGCCCGAATCACCACCTTGCAGATGGCCTTGGCGACTATCCAGAACGAGACTTCCCTCCACGCGTTCGGCCGAAGCGCTGTGGCACTCGTAGCAATGCTCCACCAACAATGGACGGACCGCGGACTCAAAAAAGTCCAGTTGCTCTCGTGAAGGCGATCGGTCTTCGACTCCGACGGACTCCTCGGCGAGGCAAGTCAGTTGGACGAGGTACAGCGTGGCCGCAAGAGCGGCTGCCAAACCGAGAGGTGAACGATCGTAATTCATAGGGGCGGCGATGAACGATGTGCGACACAGCATGGATCGTCGAGCAAACATTTTATTCTACATCAATCTCGGTTCGGCCGGCGCGCCAGGACGATCCCAGACGTGGACGTGATTCGCCAACACGTTCACTCTGGCGTGTTTCCGCCGAAGATGTCCGCGTCGGGATGCAGTCGCCTACGAGACTGGCAAGCACATTCTCAAGGCCGACCAACTCTCTTGGCCGACACGATACGCGGTTTCACGCCGGGCGTCGCTGAGGTGCGAGGCTCGAAAGTTGAGTCCGTTCGTCGTGATGGTATCGGAGTTCATTCTTCTGCAACCCAACATGAAACGCGTCACTCTGGAGGCTGGTGAGCTGCACGACATGCCAATTTGTTGGAAGCCAACCTCCGGGAATAGCCGCTGTTCGTTTGAAAAAGGCGAGTGATGTGATGTTTCGAGGGGCTCGGTGCGGCATCGAGTCGTTCATCGTCCAGATCGTCCGTGAGCAGCTTGTTCAGCTAGAATGAGGACGACCGTGATGAATCAGCAACGACTTCGTCACTCAGAATTCGATGACTCACTCAACGATACAACGCGCCATTTCTTGACATGAGACCTATGAGATTAACCCGTCACGCATCGCTCCTATTGGCTATCCCGCTATCTGTCCTGTTCGCTGATGCGAAGGCGGAGGAATTGAAATTCTCGGATGTGAAAACAAAGTTCTCGGCAAATATGGCCCTGTGGTACGGTGGACGGAAAGCTCCAATGTTGGAGAAGATCGAAAAAGCGCACGCCGACGGATTTGATGCCATCGAGTTTTGGGCCTACGGCAACGAGGATGTCGATGCGATTGCCGCCAAGTGCAAGGAACTCGACATGAGAGTCGTCAACTTCACGGCTTGGGGGAAGTCAATCACGTCCGGTGAGAACGTGGACGAATTCGAAGCCGGGATCCAAGAGGCGCTTGGCGTGGCCAAGAAGCTGAACGTGAAGAAGATGACGGTAGTGGGGCACCGCTGGTCCAACGGAGTATCGGAGGCGGAACAAACCAAGCATTATACCGATGCGCTGAAGCGAGTCGCTCCGCTCTGCGAAGAAGCGGGTGTCATGATCATTATCGAACCTTTCAATCCGGTCGATCATGGAAAGAATTTGCTCAACGGTAGCCAGCTTGCCGTGGAAATCTGTCGCGCGGTGGACTCCCCCATGGTCAAGATCAATTGGGACTTCTATCACATGCAACTCTCCGAGGGAGCCTTGATCACGTATCTCGAACGGGGCTTTGATCAGGTCGGATATCTTCAACTCGCGGACACGCCGGGTCGCCACCAACCGGGAACAGGCGAGCTCAATTACAAAGCGATCCTCAAAGCCGCCCACAACTTCGGCTATCGAGGCTATGTCGGAGTGGAGTGTCGGCCGAAAGGCAGCGAGCAGGAAGCCATCCAGGAGCTCCTTCAGAACGCGTACTGAGTGCTAGACCGCCGCATGCGGCGTGCCAGCGGAACCTATCGCGGATCACGAGACGGTGGGCGTTTGGAAAAAGCCGCAAAACAGGAGGTCTCTCACAGGCCCGGCCCTGTGGCTCGGAGAGTGAACCGCCTTAGCAGAGCAAGTTCGCAAATTGAAGAGAGTACCCCCGAAGGGATTCGAACCCCTAACCCCTGGTTCCGAAGACCAGTGCTCTATCCAGTTGAGCTACGGAGGCATGACGGAAGTGTACCAACTCCGCAGGTGCCGACCAGTGGTTGTCGGCGGATGCGGCGAGTCACGGAAAGCCGACACCGACGCCGATCCATGCAACCGGCAAAATCGGATCTTCGGAGAGCCGGCTGGCCGCCGAAAGTCCGACGCGACGATTCTTACGATGGACATCCGGTTCCGGCCGTGATCGCGTTGCGGTCGGCAAGATTCGGGTGTGGTGTCACGAACCGATCCTGGGGCCCTCGTTCCCTCGAAAGGCTCGGCCGGCGGCTTTCCATCGTCAAGGATGACGATTTTTCATGCATCGTGCTTTACTAACGATTTCGCTACTGATTTTGGTCATGGCGGGAGTCGCGACTTTCGGAAATCCTTCATCGGATTCCGAGAGCTCGATCGAGCTGCGCCAGACGCCTCAGCCGGAAATCATCGAGCCTTCACTTCAGATCGACATCATCAGCGAAGCAGACGTCTTGCTGGATGCGATCGAACCGGTGCCGGTCGCGCCGCCAGCGGCGGCGGGAGTACCGTACGAATTGAATCAGGTTCGTGGCTGGGCGGCCGCTTACTCGCCGGATGCGGCCCTGCTCGAGAGTGAATCTAGGGCGATCATGTACAACGTCGACCCGAAGGATGAGGAGTCGTGTTGTTCGGCTCAGCTGATTCGGGCTGTTCTGTGCGAGTTAGCCCTGGGTCGGCGCTTCGACGATGCTGCGTCGGCTGCGAAGGCCTATCATCGATGGATCGCAGCGTTGGAGGGCGCCCAGATCGCCAGCGAAGCCACCACCATCCATGCCGATCTGGTCGCTCTAGCGTCCAAAGCCGAAGAACTGGAGATCGAGGATGGGAATCTATTGGAGTTGCGTCAACAGGCGATCCAACTGAACGAGGGCACGATCTCACAGTCGTTTGCGATCAGCAAGCTAAGGCAAGAACTCTCACGGGTGACGGGGCGCGAGGAAGCCGAGGCAGCGATCGCATTTCCAGTGGGATCACTTCCGATGACGGCGGCACCGATCGACGCTTCGCTGGTGGTTTCGATCGCCCTGCACCAAAGGCATGACTTGCTGGCCGTCAACGAGCTTTGCCGGAGAATGAATCAGTGCAATCTCCCGGCGGCTCGGCAGTTGCTCGGTGCTGTCAGTCCCGGTGTGGGCCTTTCGCTCACATCGTCCTGCCGTGGTGGGTTGTTCAACTGCTTGAAGGATGATTCGTCGGACGATGATCTGGCCGCCCGCCGCCGCCAATGCCGTCAGTTGCATCGATCGCTATCTCGAACGGTTCGCAATGAGGTGCTGCAGGCCGTATTGGATGTCCGCGCGGCACAGGCCCAAGTGGACCTCGCCGAGCAGCAGATCGCGATCGCTCGTCTGAGGCTTTCCGATGCACAGGCGGAGTTGCAGTTGGATCAGGTGATTCCTGGTACCGACACGAAGTTGCGGCTGGAACTCCTGCAGTTGCGGGGTGAGCGCGTCGAGCGTCAAATGAAACTCGCGGTCGCACTTGACGAGTTGGCCCGTGTGAAGAACGATCCAATTCCCGGCTCGCCGTACTAGGCACATCGGGGGAGTTGTCGGAGACTTGCTCCGGATGCTGGCGGCGGGATTGGATTCCTGCCCTATCTGGAAACACCAGATTGTGGGTTAAGCTCGCCGTTGAATCAGCCTCTCGTGGATCCATTCGACTGCGTTCATGCCCATCATCAATGTTCAAGATCTGACAAAGCACTATCGCGTCTATCAGAAACGCGAAGGACTTTCGGGGAGCGTCCGCGGCCTGTTCAAACGGGAGTTTCGCGATGTCTTGGCGGTCCGTGGCATCAACCTCTCTGTCGACCAGGGGGAATTTGTCGCTTTTCTGGGTCCCAATGGCGCCGGGAAAACGACGACGCTGAAGCTTCTGAGCGGGGTCATTCAACCGACCGGCGGAACAGCCACCGTGATGGGACACGTACCCTGGAAAAGGGAAAATGAATACCGTCGACGATTCGCACTCGTCATGGGACAAAAGAATCAGTTGTGGTGGGATCTACCCGCGCGTGAATCCTATACCTTGCATCGGCACATCTATGGAGTGCCGCAGGCCGAATTCCGCCAGCGTTTGGACGAGCTTGCGGATTTGTTAGAAGTGACGCGTTTGCTCGATCAACCCGTGCGTGAACTTTCGCTGGGTGAAAGAATGAAGATGGAGTTGATCGCGGCTCTGCTGCACAGTCCTGAAGTGTTGTTCTTGGACGAGCCCACCATCGGCCTGGACGTCATCGCGCAGCACAACATTCAACAGTTCCTGAAGTACTACCAAGACAAGCGACGGATCACGATCCTGCTGACCAGTCACTACATGAAGGACGTTGCCGCGCTTTGCCAGCGCGTCGTCGTCATTGCCCAGGGGACGATTCAGTATGACGGTTCCTTGGCAGGCATCGTGGATCAATTCAGCGGCAACAAGCTCGTCACGCTTCAATTCGCGTCCTCAGAGAACTTAAAACGACCCGGCCGGCTCGCCGAAGTGGTGGACGAGAGTTGGCCGAAAGTCAAGTATCGCGTACCGCGGGCAGACGTGCCGCGACTGCTTGCCGAGACACTGCGTGACCATGCGATCGAAGACGTCGTTGTCGAGGATCCGCCACTGGAAGACGTGATCGCCGGTTTGTTTCGAGATTCGATGGAGACGGCCCCCGACGACAACGTCGCCACCGTTTGATTCATTGTTGCAACGGAGCTTCGATGCTGGCACTGGATGATCTATCGATGCGTTATCGAGGGCCATTGCTGCTCGACGGTGTATCGGCACGCATAGGCCGAAGCGATGTCATCGGTTTGCTGGGCCGGAATGGGGCTGGCAAGACCACTCTTCTCAAGGTGATGTCTGGTCAGGTGCAACCGGACCATGGACACGTCATCGCGGATGGTAGCCGGCCCGTAAGGGTTGCTCGACTGGTGCAGGACGTGCCTCAGGATCTGTCGGGCACTGTTTCTGAAGTCGTTTCGATGGGGACGAGTCGATCGGTGAATCAGTCGACGCCGGATCCGCGGGAGTCGTGGGAAGTCGAACAGGTGGTTCATGAAACGATGTCGCGGATGCAGCTCGACGCTGGCGACCGATTCGAGACGCTGTCCAG
Source organism: Planctomycetota bacterium (assembly GCA_039189905.1). Taxonomy (GTDB): domain Bacteria; phylum Planctomycetota; class Planctomycetia; order Pirellulales; family Pirellulaceae; genus Rhodopirellula. Next base: position 2,408 of record JBCCYK010000270.1, on the reverse strand, counting down.
CGGGATGAAACGTCGAGTCTTGCTGGCCCAGGCGATTGCGACGGAACCGGACCTGTTGCTGCTGGACGAGCCGACCAACCACTTGGACATTGGATCGATCCTCTGGCTTGAAGCGTTTCTGAAGCGATGGCGCGGCGCACTGATGTTCGTGACCCACGATCGATCTTTTCTACAGAACCTGGCAAAGCGGATCTGGGAATTGGATCGTGGTCGTTTGTTTGATTGGTCGTGCGACTATCAAACATTCTTGCAGCGGAAAGAAGCTGAGCTGGCGGCCGAGGAGAAGCAAAACGCGTTGTTCGACAAGAAACTCGCTGAGGAAGAGGCTTGGATCCGCCGCGGCATCAAAGCGAGACGCACCCGAAACGAAGGTCGTGTTCGAGCACTGAAGCAAATGCGAGAACAACGATCGCTTCGGCGAGCCACCGAGTCGAATGCCAAGCTGCATTTGCAAACCGCATCACGCGGTGGCGCATTGGTGGCCAAGCTGGATGAGGTGCACTTTGCGTACGATGAACGCCCCATTGTTCGCGATCTCAGTGTGCAGGTCATGCGCGGTGACAAGTTAGGAATCATCGGTCGCAATGGAGCGGGCAAGTCCACTCTACTGAAGCTGATCCTGGGGCAACTGGCACCCGATTCAGGGACGGTGGTTTTGGGCACCAATCTGCAAATTGCGTACTTCGATCAACTTCGTGATACCCTCGATCCCGAAAAATCCGTGGAGGAAAACGTCGGTGAAGGTGCCGACCAAATCGTCGTCGGTCAGTCCAGCCGACACATTGTTGGGTACCTGCAGGACTTCCTCTTCACGCCGGATCGGGCGCGCACGCCCGTTAAGTATCTCTCCGGTGGTGAACGCAATCGTGCATTGCTCGCCAAGCTGATGACCAAGCCAGCCAATGTCATTGTCTTGGACGAACCCACCAATGATCTCGACGCGGAAACGTTGGAGCTACTGGAAGAACAGCTGATGGCGTTTGACGGGACGCTATTGATCGTGAGTCACGATCGAACGTTCTTGAACAATGTCGTGACCGGCACGCTGGTGTTCGATGAGGACGTGCCTGACGGCACGGTGCGGGAGTATGACGGCGGCTATGACGATTGGGAGTCCGCGGTGAAACGGCGTTTGGAGTCAGCTTCATCCACAAAGCCACCGGACGCCTCCAAGTCACAAGCCAGTGTGAAGCCCAAATCCAGCGATGCGAAACCTAGGTCGGATCGACTTTCATACAACGAGCAGCGCGAGCTCGATGGGCTACCCACGAGAATCGAGGCCCTCGAAGAACAGTTGGCGTCACTGACTGAAGTCATGAGCGAACCCTCGTTCTACACGGATGGTGGAGAGATCATTGCCACCACCACACAGCAGCTGAAAGAAACCGAGGCAGACCTGGCGAACGCATACGCTCGCTGGGAGTCATTGGAAGCAAGATCGGGCGATTAACCGATACGTTTAACAGGCAGGGCGATTGCACCGTAAGTCATGGTGCGAAAACGACTTTTGCTAAGTAGTCACCATCCCAACCGGATTTGAGTCGTTTGTTCTTCACGCCACATTTGGCGGTCTTCTCCTGCTTGAGAAGACTTAGTGCGGTCCTGCGAAGCGTACTGAAGTTCTCATCCGCATGGCCTTTCCGGATACGACTCTGGTCTTCACCGAAGGTCACATCCAGCTGCCAGTGAAGGCTGTTCTCGATTCCCCAGTGATCGCGGACCGCTGAGGCGAACCGCGCTGCCGAGACATACTTGCTGAGAATGTAGTAGCGAACCTCAACGCTGTCCCCGCTTCGACGGGTCGTGTTGTTGATTGAAATTCCGATTGCTTTGAGGCCGCGCCATCGAGACGCGTCAGGCAAGTCCTTCGGGACTTTGCAAATAAAGTAAGAGCGATGGTCCTGGCGCCCATGGCCTTTCTCATCGCTCTCGAATCGACGCACTTCAGTTTCCGCGAAATCATTTTCGAGGTGTTTCAAGAAAAATGATTGCAGACCTTCATGGAGCGTGGGCTGATTACCTTTGACGGCTAGACAGTAGTTGGCCTTCTCGGCAATGATCCGATCAGCGATCTCCGTCTGGCAGCCCATTGCGTCGATCGTAACCAGAGCACCCGAAACCTCGAGCATTTCAAGCAGCTTCGGGATGGCCGTGATTTCGTTGCTCTTTGCATCCACCACCTTCTGACCAAGACTGATGTGGTTCTCCGTGGCCCAAGCACTGACCATATGAATAGCAGCCTTGCCGTCTTTGTGATCATAGCTTCGACGCAACGTCTTGCCGTCAATCGCAATGACTTGGCCGTCGGTGATTTCGTGCAACTTGGTCAACCAAGCGAGTAAACAACGCTCAAATTCTTCTGGCTTGATATGCTTCAGGATTGAGTTGAATCGATCGTGCGATGGAAC
>JBCCYK010000269.1:0-8615 GCA_039189905.1 Planctomycetota bacterium | reverse complement strand
GATGCGTGCTGCGGAGGTGCGACCGTGACGGGTCGATCCTCGGTGAATTCCAGTTTAGCCGTCTGGATCCAATGATGTCGAACGTTTCCAACCTGTCGTGCCCAACCTGTGGTCGCACCTTCTCCTTATCTCAGACGGAGTCGCCCCCATTTTGTTCCCGCCGATGCCAGTTAATTGACCTGGGCCGCTGGCTCAATGAAGAGATCGGCCTGCCCTGTGAGGGCGAGGCGGAAGACGAAGAACCCATGCAGAATTCAGCGATTGGTGCCAACCAGACGATCGAATTTGACTAGCGTGCTTGTAAGAGACGGATCCCTTGTTCGACTGCCATTTCTACCCGCAAGAAACCCCTCCCTGACTTCATGACGCGTTTGATCAAAGCAACCTCTCGCCAATCACTTTCCGGTTTCCGCACTCGAAGTGCTCGATTTAGCGGTTTGCTGGGAAAGCTCTTTTTTGTTGCTGCGACGGTTCTGCCGACGATGGGCCGGGCCGACGATCGGCATCCCAACATCATCGTTGTGATGGCGGATGATTTAGGATACGGCGATCTCTCCTGCTATGGTGGGACGGGTTTTGAGACTTCCAACATTGATCGCCTGGCCAATGAGGGTCTTCGATTCACCAGTGGCTACTGCTCTGCGTCGACGTGTACGCCGACGCGATATTCCTTCCTGACGGGCACGTACGCGTTCCGTCGGCCCGGAACCGGGATCGCACCGCCCAACAGCCCGGCTCTCATCCCAGCGGGCACGACGACGGTCGCGTCTTTGCTCCAGGACGCGGGTTATGCAACGGCGGTGATTGGCAAATGGCACTTGGGTCTCGGCGGAGCAGAAACGGGGCCCGACTGGAACGGGCAGTTGAACCCAGGGCCCTTGGAAATTGGGTTTGATCATTGCTTCTTGCTCCCGACGACCAACGATCGCGTTCCACAAGTCTATGTCGAAGATCACGTGGTTCGTGATTTGGACCCCGCCGATCCCTTGTGGGTCGGCACCCAGAAGCCGTCCCCCGACCATCCCACCGGCATCACGCACCGAGATGAGCTGAAAATGGATTGGTCCCACGGGCACAACTCAACGATCCACAACGGGATCAGCCGAATTGGCTTTTACACGGGTGGCAATCAGGCTCGTTTCCGCGACGAAGACCTCGCGGACGCGTGGGTGTCAGAGTCCGTGAAATGGATGAGAGCGCATCAGGAAGACCCATTCTTCCTCTTCTTTGCATCTCACGACACGCACGTTCCTCGTGTCCCGCATGAACGATTTCAGGGGGTTACCGAAGTCGGGCCACGCGGAGACGCCATTGTACAATTGGACTGGTGCGTGGGCGAATTGATGGCAGCGGTCGACAAGATGGGACTGACGGAAGAAACGCTGTTTGTGTTCTGCAGTGACAACGGCCCCGTGCTGGATGATGGCTACCAGGATGATGCCATTGAAAAACTGGGCGACCATGATCCGAACGGTCCCTTCAAAGGCGGCAAGTACAACGTCTATGAGGGCGGCACGCGAACCCCCTTCATCACACGTATGCCAGGTACCATCCAGCCAGGTGTTTCGGACGCACTCGTCTGCACCGTCGATCTGGCCCATAGCTTGTCGGCTTGGTCAGGCGGAGCGATCCCAGACGACGGCTGCCTGGACAGCATAAATGTCTTGGACGCTTTGCTAGGGCAATCGGAGCAAGGTCGATCTCACTTGATCCAGCAGGACAACGGTCGCGACGGAAACTACGGGCTGCGGGTGGGACGCTGGAAGCTGGTGCAGCAGCCCAAGGGCAAGTCACGAAACGTGGCTCTGCGTTTGGTCGCTGAAAAGGTCGATGCGAACGCGCTTTACGATCTCCATGCGGACCCTGGTGAGACCACCAACGTCGCTTCGCAGTATCCGGAAGTCCTGAGCGACATGATGGAACAGCTGAAGGGTCATTTGGATCGAGGCAGGACACGCTAGCATGCAACATGTCGACGTCCGTGTTCACGACGGCGTGGCCACCGTTCTGATGGAGCGGGAATCCAAGCACGCGGCCCTGGACCCGAGTTTGCTTCAAGACCTTCGGCAAGCAATCAGTGATGTCCACCAAGAAAAACGCGTTCGCGCGATGGTGCTTGCGTCACGCGGGGAAACGTTTTGCAGTGGCGTGGACCTGGGCGTCCTGCACCGGATCAACGAACTGCCCGAGGCCGAGCGACCTGGTCAGTGGTTCGAGTATTGGCGTCAAGTCGCCGAAACCTGTGAAGACTTGCTTCGCTTGCCCAAGCCCGCGGTCGCCGCCGTGGACGGTGCCTGCTTGGGCGCAGGCCTGTCCTTGATCCTCGCGTGTGACTTGGTCATCGCATCGAACCGGTCTCGTTTCTCAGCGAACGCATCACGATGGGGATTGGTGGGCGGGACAACCGCGGCACTCCTCGCCTTTCGTTTTGGTGGGGCGGTGGCCTCGCGACTGGCTTTAACCGGAGCGTCGATCGATGCCGAACAGGCCCGTGAGTTGGGCTGGCTAGGTTCGTCGCCCGTTCCACCTGACCAGGTGTGGGTTCAGGCGTGCGAGTGTGCTAATCGTGCCGCGTCAGGCAGCCCCGAGGCGGTTGCTGCCACGAAGCGTTTGGTCAATGAGACCGTGGGCGAACAGCTGATGAGCCACCTTGCCGGTGCTGCGGCAGCGAGCGCCACGCTATGCAGCACCGAATCCGCGCAAGAAGGTGTCAGGGCATTCGTTGAAAAGCGAGATCCCAAATGGACCTGATGGCGCACCTTAGATGGAAGGCACCTGACCGTCAAACCACGACCGGCGGCAGTCGATCCCGCGTGGGTGAAACCAGGAGCTCCGTCGAACAAGTCGTCGGCTCCAGAGCATGCTGGCAGAGGACTCCGCTGGCGCAGATCGTTTGTTTGCTGTTGTCCTGTCTGGCAGCAGGACCTGCCTTTGCTGGCCGGCCCAATGTGCTAATGATCGCGGTCGATGACCTGGCTTGCACCCTCGGTTGCTATGGCGACCTGATCGCCAAAACGCCTCACATCGATTCCTTGGCCGCGTCGGGTACCTGCTTTCGACGAGCGTACAACCAGCTACCGCTTTGCAACCCGACGCGTGCATCGCTCATGACGGGACTCCGCCCGGATCAGATTGGCGTCTACGACTTAGATCGCCACTTCCGCGATGCGTGCCCCGACGTGATCACGCTGCCCCAGTTGTTTCGTCGATCGGGATACAGCGTGACACGGGTCGGAAAGCTCTATCACTACAATGTCCCTGCGGGAATTGGCACAAACGGCTTGGATGATCCCGACAGCTGGGACAAGGTGATCAACCCGGTAGGACGAGACAAAGCCGATGAGCACCTGGTTTTCAACGCGGAACCCCATCGCAAAATCAGCGCTGCCTTGTCTTGGTTAGCGGCCGAGGGAAGCGGCGACGAACAAACCGATGGACTCTCCGCGACGGCCGCCATCGACATCATGCGCAAAGCGGGCAACAAACCGTTTTTTCTGGCCGTCGGCTTCTTTCGTCCCCACACCCCGTACATCGCTCCGAAGGACTGCTTTGAACGCTATTCACTTGACGAAATGCGGATTCCTTATACTCCGCCGGGCGATCGGGATGACGTCCCAACGGCGGCGTTCGCTCACAACTGTCCCGTGCCACACTACGGGTTGGATTCCCTGACGCTGCGGCGAGCCATGCTGGCCTATTATGCGTCGGTTTCATTTGTTGATGATCAGGTCGGACGGCTTCTGACAGCGGTCGAGACGTTGGGTTTGGGCAACAACACGATCGTTTGTTTTTGGAGCGATCACGGTTACCACCTCGGGGAACACGGCGGCGTCTGGCAAAAGAGGACGTTGTTTGAGCAAGCCGCACGCGCGCCGCTCATCGTCCGCCTCCCGGGCATTCAGCCTGCGACTGCGGCGTGTGATCGCGTGGTGGAGTTTGTCGACGTTTATCCCACGATCGTGCAGGCGGCCGGGCTCGCCATGCCCAACGAATGGAAGTCGGCAGCGCGCCCCAGTGAGTCAGCTCGCTACCAACGCGACGGGTCGAGCTTGATTCCATTGATGCATGCCGGTGATGCGCCTTGGATTGACGAAGCCATCACCCAGATCTTGCGTCCCAAGGATGATCGACTGAGCGCCCCCGTGATGGGTCGGAGCGTTCGGACGAAACGCTGGCGATTCACGCAGTGGGCCGAGGGCGGATGCGGCGAGGAGCTCTACGATCATCAGACGGACCCTGGCGAGTTTGACAACCTGATGATTTCGGCATTGGATGATGACGGTTTGCTGCCCCACGCATTGCAATCGGTCGTGCAGGAACTTCGTGGGCGATTCCAGGGGCGTGCCATCGGAACGGTGCCCGATGCCCCGTTCAATCCACCACGCCTGTAGCGATGTCCGGTTGGCTTGGACTCCCAGTTTGGAACATCACCTTCACACTCTTCCAGGGCGGGGTCACTTCCGAGTTTCACGACTTCGTCGATGCCGGTCGGTTCAAACGCACGAAACACTTGCAAAGTTGGTGAGAATGGAGCGTTCGGGACGTGCCAAACCGCATGACCGGTTGCCTTGAAGGGGCGTTTCAGGGGGCTCGACCATCCGTTATCAATTGTTCGGGTCTGGGAAACGACTTTGACCGCGAACAGGGTCCCTATTTGGCCGAAGAAGTTATGCTGTGGCCTGACACTCTTCTTTTGAACTTGATACGTGAGCAGTTTCATGGGACGCCAAGAGGGTGGACCGCATCACCGAGTTCCGTTTGTCGCGGCGATTCTCTTGATCGCAGTGGCATCCGGTTGCGATCAATTGGCCAAGAAGGATGCGGATCGCGAAGCGACGGACGTGCCAAATCCCGCCGTGACCAAGGTGATCGTCCAGGGACAGTTGCAGCCGTCGGGCGGGGTCCTGGCGGTCATGGCTGCGCCCGGCGATCGCGTGGGTAAGGTGTTGGTCTCGGAAGGAACCAAGATCCGTCGAGGTCAGATTCTTTTGGAATTGGAGAGTCTTCAGGCACGCGAGATCGAACTGTCGGTGGCCGAGATCAAGTTGGCCGAGGGCAAGAAGATGGCGCTGGCACAAAAGGCCTTGGCTCAAGCCGAGCTAGAAGTCGCCAACAAGAAGCTGCTTCAGGCCGAGGCCGAATTGGAGCGAGCCCGGGATCGTCTTGCCTTGGCGGAGCAGCCTGGCGGCAGCCTCGATTTGCTTCGACAGGCGGCCGAATTGGCCGAAGATAAACTGAACCGATTGCGGCAGGCTTCGAACGATCCTGGGACGCGACGTCTCGTCAGCGAGTCGACGTTGAACGAGGAAGGCTTGCGCGTCAATGAAGCCCTCGCCCAGTACGAGTCCCAGCGAGCGGCAGCACACGACCTGATCGCCAGTTCCGACTTGGCGGTCGGGGTGGTGGAAGAAGAAATCAAGGCCGCGCAACAGGAAATCGAGAGTACCGCCGCGATGGCAGCGGTCGACTCACTGGAGCGACAGGTCGACCTGCTGCGTTTGCGTGTTGAAACGTCTCGGTTGATTAGCCCCATCGATGGCGTGGTCTTGGAATGCAAAGCCATGGTGGGCGGGGCGACAACGACCATGCCGTTGATGCACATCGCCGACACGTCCTCGATGATCTGTGAAGCCGAGGTCAACGTGGCTGACTTGCCACGCATCCAAATGGGTCAGTCGGCAACCGTCTCGAGTGCCGCGTTGAAGCGAGATGTCTCCGCCAAGGTGGACGCGATTGGCAGGATGATTGCCCCCCCAAATCTGGCGAACCCGTTTCCCATGGCCACGGTCGATCGTCATAGCGCGTCCGTTACCCTGGTCATTGATGCGGGCGACGTCGAAGTCGCGGCCGCTTTGATCGGATTGCAGGTTGAGGCCACGATCCATGTTGCCGCTTCGGGTGATGCAACGTGAGCCCGGTTCGACGCACGCCGCTTGCGTGGAAGAATCTAACTCACACTTTGACCAGGACGATGGTCTCCATTGGTGGCATTGGTTTTGCGATCATCCTGATGTTCATGCAACTGGGATTTCTCGGCAGCGTGGGCGACACCGCTGTGTTGGTCTATGAGCGTCTGCCATGCCACCTGGTTGTGCGATCAAGAGACTACCTTCACGTGTTTGACACAGGCACCTTGCCCGTCGACACCACGGCGTCGTTGGAGGGACTGGAGGTTGTTCGTGATGCACTGCCCCTGGACATTAGCGTGTCGCGATGGCAGAACCCGCAGAACGGAAGCTATCGTGCTATCGCGCTGATGGGCATCGATCTCGACCGACCCGCGTTGGATCTGCCGGAATTGAAAACAAACGCGGGTGTTCGCTTGCGTTCCACCGGCCACGTGCTGGTGGACGATGCCAGTTCATCTGATTACGGACCGGTCAACGGAAAGGCCTTTGGCACGCAGGATATCGGGGTGCGTACCGACGTGGGTGGCCAGGAAGCGGTTGTTGTCGGTACGTTTCGCATGGGCACGGGATTGGCTGCCAATGGCGCCCTGCTGGGGAGCCGAGAGACGTTCACGCGATTGATGCCCGGAAGCGATCCGGACGAGACGTCGCTCATCATGCTGCGATTGAAACCCGGGGTTGCACCTGAGATCGCGAAACAAATCGTGGCGAAGCGTCTGGTTCAACTGAGCGGCCCCGCCCGGCATGCCGTCGTGATGACGTTGGATGAAGTTTCGAGTGCAGAAAAGTCGCGTTGGTATACCGAGACGCCCATCGGAATGATCTTTGGAATCGGCGTCGCCTTGGCCGTGGTGGTGGGCGGCGTGATTAGCTACATGATCCTGGCATCGGATGTGACGGCCCACTTGGGCGAATACGCAACCCTTCGCGCAATGGGTTATTCCAATCAATATCTGATTCGCACCTTGCTCTCACAGGCGAGTTTGTTGGCCCTCATTGCCTTGCCGCCCTCGACGCTGGCTGCCTTGGGACTCTACGAAATCACTTCGGCTGTTGCGGGGCTACCAATCCGGATGACGATTTTGTGGCTCATCATTGTTTGGACGCTCTCAGTCGTGATGTGCAACACCGCAGGCGTCCTGGCACTACGGAAACTGTTGCAGGCAGAACCGGCCAACCTTTTCTAGGCACGGTTGATCAATTCGTTGAAACCGTCACTCCCCGCCCGGGTTCATCTGTGGTTTGGGGGAGCCGTTCGTTTCTGTCACCCGCTGGGGAGCTTGAAGCACCGGCCACTGAAATGACAAAAAGGAGCATGGCCTTAGGGAGGCTTCCCGACTGTTTGGATCCATGGGCACGTCCACCCCTGGCGTGACGCAATCCACGCCAGATCTCGGGCATGGCCAACGTAACAGCGACACCCAAGAACGAAAGAGCAATGACGAGTGGGACGAGAGCCGCGCTGAGAAGTGCAAGCAGGGTCAACCAAAACGCGGGACGGTCTATGAGAGTTAACAATCCCAAGTGGAGTCCCATACCGGAATCTGGTTTTGATGCGTTGGAGTCCGCAGACATCTGTTTGGGTTCCGTTCGATACCACAGTCCAACCAGGTAGCACGACGTGGCGATCAGTGTGAGCAGCAATACACGCCAAAACACACTTCGGAATGGTTCTCCAAATGGAACCAGTGGGTAGCGGAGTTGGTTGAGGGAGATCGCGTCGGCATCTGTCAACATCACCCAGGCGGGGACAAACGCGGGGGACGCCTCGGCATTGATGGCAAGGACCCAAGCGTCGTTTTCACGCGTCGTCTTCCAAGCCGTCCCGGGCAGATAGCGTCGACACTGGAGACTGATGTACTCGTCCATCAGTTCCCAAGGAAGAACCTCTTGGGTCAGCGATCCTATCGATCTCGGCTCATCGCCGGCAGAGGTGCTCGCGTCTGGACGATCCAGAGCATCACGAGCGATTTTCGCCATGCCATCAGGGTCGGCTGAGGTCTCGGTGGCTGCTGGCGAAACCCGTGTCGACGCGGCTTCCTTGGGCACAAAATCACGCCCAGCCAGGTGAGAAAGATCGTGGTAACGCTGCACCCATCGATTGAGCCAATCGGCAGACTCTAACTCTTGACGATCCGCCAGGTTCCCGACCGAGGCGTGAATGGCCCGACAGACACACCAGGCCTGCCATTGGCGGTGACCGTCAATGGTTTGCCAAGCAGATGACCACACACTCCGCTGGTCATGAGCGACAAGGGAAGCGGGCCGCTGTGCCGTTTGCCAGCCAGGTGGTAGCCATGTGACCACGCTGCTGACCTGTGTTTCCCCGACGTCAGCGATCGCCGACGAAATCATCTTTGGCAACTTGAGGTTCATCGTGTCAGCGCGGACGCCGCTGACAACCTCCACCGCTTGGCTCAAACGACTGACGGGCAACATCAGGCGTCGTCTAAGAAGTCCCTGCTCTTCCGATTCATCCAAAAGCGACTCGGACAGAGTCACTGGCAGTCCGTCGACCCAAACGCCAATCAATTCACAATCCGCGTCTGTCACCAAATCTACCGTTTGCTTGTCCCCCGGTACGACGTCAAAGTGCGAAACAAGGAGTTGATCGCAAACAACCCGGCGGCGATTCAACGCCCGGACTCCGCCAGGCCAGGAACGAGCGATCGGCGTTGGAAGCTCGAGTCCCGTCTTGGATGTCGG
>JBCCYK010000268.1:0-8683 GCA_039189905.1 Planctomycetota bacterium | reverse complement strand
GGCGTTCGCATTGATGTGAATGCCATCGGATGAGAGCGAGAAAACAGAATGTCTGTCGTCGGACAAAGCAAACTCGACGTTGCGAACATGCAACCCGCGATTGACCTCACCCGCGATCCCCATGCCCGGAATGTTCACCAGCTTGATGTCTTCCAGGGTGATGTTTTCGAGATGGTCTTCGTTGTCGAGATGAATGGCATTACCAGCGTTGTTCTGGTGCAATAACCAAACGTGGGTGGTGCCCGGCGCGAAGGTTCCACCCTCGCGACTCGTTTCCGTTGTGGCAATGAAGCTTCCATTGTCGTAGTCGAATTGGTTGAACGGACGATTCCGCCGGTTGGTAAAGATCTCAGCGTAATCGTCTCGTGCAATTCGCCACTGCCCGGCCTCGTTCTTTTGGGCGGCACCCACTGTGATCAGGGGCGGTGGATCCGAACCGTACTCGTTGGCGATTTGAGCTCGATACTCGGGCAAGATATCTAGTCGAAAACCCGCCGGGGAATCGTCCGGAGTGATCTCAGCGACGGACACCAGAAGCCCTGAGCCTTCGATGGTTCCGTTTCGCAATGCGATGCGACGCGAGTCGCGGATCGTGATGCCGCGGTCCGCTTTCAGGTACCGCAGCGTGGAACCGTTGAGGTCAATCGTCACATCTTCCATTTCTCGGATGACCAAATGCGCCGCGTATTCGGCGCTTTCGGTGCCAGCGGTGCCGCCGATCAGCGGCGGATCGATCTCGAAAACCGAGTCGGCTGGGAACAGGATCCGTCCGACGCCCGAACGCGAGGCTTCTTTCAGATGCGTTTTAAGAAACTCGTAGGCATTCCCCCTGGGAGCAGCCGGGATTTTGTAAACGCCTGCTTTGTGGCGTGGCTTGAGGACGACAGCCTCGACCGGACCTGCATCAATGAACCCACTCACGGAAACGACCAAATCGTTTTCTTTCGCCAGCGATCGCTGAGGGGAAACAGCGGGCAACTCCGTCCGCGCATGGAACTCGTCATAGCCCACCGCTTGCACATCGCGATCGGCAAGACTCGCTCCCTGAACGCTCACGTCGGAAGGAGATGGAGCGTCTACTTCTTGGAGACCGAGGAACGCTGCCGTTTCGCCACCGTCCGGTTCCCTCGTTGCAACGCGCAGCGTTGGCACGCCGATATCGGTCGCCAAAAGCGAACGGTGCTCCAGTCTTTCAACGCGAGGTGTGCGTCGGGTGCGACGCGATCGGGCTCGTGGAGCCCGTAACCGGTTCGGAAAACGATGCGATCTCATGATCCAACCAAGTTGCAGTCCACTTCCGAGGTCACTTGGCGCCGAATCCGTCCATGAGCCCGTCAATCGAGGACGGTTCGGCCAGAGGCGATCGCAGAAGTTTCTGAGGGGCAGGGGCTTTAGCGATTCTGCGGAGGCTAGGTGTCGCTCAATTCGATGTCAAATCGACATCGGGACCGACACCCCACAGGGCCCCTTTTAGGGTGTGGATCAAGGCATAAAGAACCGCGAAAACGTTGATCCATCTCGGTTCGTCACCAACCTGTTCAGGCGGCTGCTGGATTGAGTCTGCCATCGCCTGTGGCGAGGACATCCAAGTGCCCAGCTGGGTCCGACAAGTATTGTCTGGCGACTCTGGCAACATCGTCGCGGGTGATTGCTCGATACGCCGCGATAACTTGGTCCGTATCCATGATGTCATTCGCGGTCAAGAAATAGGTGCCGAGCGAAAAGAGCCGACCAGAAGGTCGTTCTGACTGCATGATGCAGGAGGCAGTGATCTTGTTTAACGTCTGGTCCAATTCCTCTTGCTGGATCCCCTCTGTCGCAACGCGAGCGATCACTTGATTCATCCAATCCGTGTTAGCACGAAGGTCTTCAGGGCCACACACCAAGTACGTCATGATGGCGCCGGCGTCGGTGAACTCTTGCGGCCACACCGTCGCGATTTCTGCGCGACCAGTATCAATAAGATCCCAAAATAGCCGGCTTCCCCCATCATCTCCTAGGATGGTGGTCAAAACCCGCATGGCAAACCGATCGGTGTCCAACATCGCAGGGCCATTCGCTACTGAAACACGGTATGCCTGTGTTGCGTCCGGGGTGGTTACCGAGCGTTCCAATGACACACCAGGCGGAAGCTCTTTTTCGTGATCGCTGAGAGCCGGAGTGACGTTGGGCCTCTGAGACCACGTCTGCGTAAGCGATTCAGCCTTGGCGATCAGCCGATCCCAGTCCACGTTGCCAGATGCGGCCAGCACCATGTTCTCAGGACGATACCGACGGAGAAAGTAATCACGCATCGTCTGAACGGGCATCTCCGAGATGGATTGCGCTGTCCCGAGCACACGTCGGCCCAACCCACGCGGTCCGAAGTAGCATTCCAGCGAGCGTTCAAAGGCACCGAAGGGGGGTTGGTCTTCGTACTTTGCGATCTCTTCGAGAATGACCTGACGCTCGGTTTCGAAATCCGATTCGCGCAGTGCGGGTGAGAGCATGTCGGATAGCAGATCAATCAATCGATCTTGGTATTTGGGTAGCACGGTCGCGTAGTAGACCGTGTGCTCCTCCGTGGTGTAGGCGTTCGACTGCCCTCCCAATTCGTCCAGCTCGCGATTGACGTCAGCGGCGCTGCGACGTTCGGTGCCCTTGAACATCATGTGTTCCAGGAAGTGACTCAAGCCTGATTCCGCGTCGGATTCATCGCGTGAGCCGGCACGAACGAAATAGCCAAACGCGGCGCTGTAGCCACGACCGTCAATCTCGGCGACGACTCGGAGGCCGGAAGACAGCGTGGTCGATTCAAAAGTCGGCATGGATCTGAGGGATGATAGTGGGGAGCCGCACGGAATGAGTCGCGTCGATCGCATGATGCGACGGCATCGGGTGTGATTGCGGCAACAAGAATCAGAGATAAGCGTTTGAAAAGTCGAGTGGCGATTCACCCAGGACCACGGATCGCAGAGTCTTGGGAAACGCTTGCTGCCAGTGGTCACGAATCGCGCCGATGGTGATTTCGCCGAGGATGGATTCCAACTCGGACATTGGCATGACCCTACCGAGCCGAAACTGATCCGACGCCATGGAAGAGGTGCGAGACCGTGCGGATTCCTGTTCCATGATGAGGCTGCTTTCGCAACGAACTTTCCATCGATCGAGTTCGTCTTGCTGGATGTCGAGGGCCAGCTCACGAATCTCCTTGACCGTCACATCGAGAGTCTCTTGAGCACGTTCCGGCTTGGTTCCGGCGTATACGAAGACGGCACCGCTGCGACCGATCGTTTGGCACGATGCTGACACGGTATAGCACAAGCCCCTCTGTTCCCGAACACGATCGAAGAGCCGGCTGCTCATGCCATCGCTCAGCAGGCCAATGCCAGCCCGAAGTGTGTAGTAATCGGGAGAGCCGTAGGCGACACAATCGAATGCGAGACCCAGGTGCGTCTGGCTACTGGGGGACTCTAAGTGGCAATGGCCGTCGATGGGTGTTCCCGTTTCATGTCGTTGGGTCTGCTTGGCGGGCCAGTCACCAAAGAGATTCTCGCAGTGTTCCTCGACGGCTCTCTCATCGATGTTGCCCGCGATAGCCAAGATCGCGTCGCCGGGCTGATACTGTGCTTCGTAGAAGCTACGGACGTCGTTGATGGACAAGCTGTCGAGGGAAACTGGCGTGACAAGTCCGCTTCTGCCCAGATGCGGTCCGAACTGCCGTCTCTTGAGCTCGCGCATCATGCGCTGCGTGGGCTCATCGTTGATCGCCATCATCTCCTGACGCAAGACCATCTTGGCATCATCGAGCTGATCCAGTGGCAGATGCGGCCTTCGGACCAGATCCGCGAGCAAATCCAAGGACGGAAGGAGCGAATCCGATGGCATTGCGCCGTTGAATCCAACGACCGAGGTGGATGTGGAACCACCCGTGTCGATACCAAGGTTCTCTTCGGCGGCCACCAATTCACGGCTGTTGAAGTTCCCTGCGCCGCGCTGAACCATCTCGCACACAAGCGCGGCTAAACCCGCACGCGGGTCCTGCTCTGGCACTTCGGTCACGGAAAGCGTGTTTGGATCCACCTCCGCTGTGATCCCGCCCGGCAGCCAAAGCGAATAGGCCGCGGTGCGAAGCCAGGGCATCGGTTGCACTAGCAACGTCATCCCATTGCCGAGCGTAAGGCTTGTGACCTGAGCCTCCTCAATCGCCGTCATGAAAGCACCCCAAGTGGAACGACCTCGACGGTTTCAACGCGTCCCGTCATCGTATGGCTGCTCACGTCATCAATCTTGATATTCAAGAACTGTCCCGCTTGGCGGCGATTGCCGTCGAAAACCACGATCCGGTCACAGTGTGTGCGGCCGGTCATCTGGACCAGTTGGGCATCAGGATCGGCTTTGGCGCCGTGGCGACTGGGGCCTTCGACCAAGACCTCCACGGTTTCTCCGACAAAGCGTCGGTTGTCTTCCATGGCGATCGCATCCTGCACGGACAGCAGTTCATTGTTGCGAGCGGCTTTGACTTCACGAGGAACGTCGTCTTCCAAACGCTCCGCAGCCTTGGTGCCGGCACGCACGCTGTACTGGAAAATGAAGCTGTTTTTGAAGCGGCACCGTTTCACGACGTTCACCGACTGCTGGAAATCCTCGTCGGTTTCGCCGCAGAACCCGACGATGAAATCACTGCTGACGGCGGCTTCCGGAACGATGCGCTCGATGCGTTCAAACATCTCCATGTAGTCACCGACGGTGTAGCCTCGTTTCATGCGTTTCAAAACGGCATCGCTGCCGCTCTGGACGGGCACATGCAAGTAAGGTGAGCATTTTGGTAGGTCACGCACGGTTGTTAGCAAACGCTCCGTCATGTCCTTCGGATAGTTCGTGACAAACTTAATGCGACGAAGTCCCTCGATGTCGTGGAGGCGTTCCAGCAAGTCGGACATGTTCGTGACGTGGTCGCCATCGCGATGGCGATAGCTGTTGACGGTTTGACCGAGTAAGGTGATTTCCAAGCAGCCCTGTTCGGCCAAGGTTCTTGCTTCGCTGACAATGTCGTTGGGGTGTCGGCCTTGCTCGGGGCCCCGCGTGTTTGGGACCACGCAATAGGTGCAGAACTTGTCACAGCCGATCTGGATGCGTAGGTAGGCTTGAAAAGGTGTGGGCCGCATCGACGGATCGCGAAGCGGATCGAATGTCTCGTGGGACCGCGCGATCAGCGATTGCTTGCCCGCGTTCCGCGCCAGCGAAATCGCCATCTGCCGTCCTTCCCCGTCTTCCAGCTTCTCAAGCAGGGTGGGGATCGTGTGCAATTGCCCAGGCCCGACCACCATGTCCACGTACGGTGCACGCCGGAAGATGATTTCTTGATCCTTTTGAGCCATGCATCCCATCACCCCGATCTTCTGGTCGGGGCGTTGTTGCTTTCGATGGCGAATCTTACCGAGCGCGCTGTAAACCTTCTCCTCCGCGTGTTCACGGACGCTGCAGGTGTTGTAAAGCACCAGGTCGGCATCGCGTGGCGAATCGACGACCGAGTAGCCATGTCGTTTGAGGTCCGCGATGACCATCTCGCTATCCAGAACATTCATCTGGCAGCCAACGGTCTTGATGTAAACGGTCTTGGTCATGGGCAAGCGAACGAGACTCGGGGGACGTCTCCATCAACCATCAAGGCGTGGAGTGCATGCAACCGCGACGACCGGCGGCCTGCAAATGTTGGGGCGAATGGCATCACTCAGAGGAATCGGGGTCGTCAGAAACGTTTTCATCGGGACGGGTTTGTACGTTCTTGACATGGTTTCGCAACAGTGCGGTCAAACGAACACGCCGCCGGCCCATAGCGTCGACGAGAAGCCACAACGCGACGACGCCGCCGGCCAACCAAAGCCATTGCGGCAGCGTCAGGGCGGCTCCCAGGAAACACGGTCTTTCGACGATGTGATGCACTCCCTCCATCCGGTGTAGCATAACGTTTTGTCCGACAATTCCGAAAGGTGAGCCGGAACGCGGCGTCCGGCTGGCGACCGTCGCGTTGAGACGGGCTCACGATTCGGGAGGTGGTTCGCCGCGGAAGCGCGAAACACGCCGTTCGATTCCATTGAGCTCCCCCCGAGGTGCACTCTGAGTACCAGCCAAACCGCCCCGAGTCCGATTTCGCGGGGACCAATCGATGGCAAAGCCACCCCCAGCAACGCCTTGAGAACCGAGGAATCACGCCCCGCGCCGGCTGCCTCGACCGGGGCCAGCCTGTCGTTGGTTTCGGCGGTCGTTGGTTTGGTGTTGGCGCTGGGAATGATCGCGGGCGCCGGTCTCTGGATGATGGCTGCGATCAGCGTGGCGGGTGTGCTTGTTTTGGCCTCCCTTGTTTCTCGCAAATGGGCCGACAGCGTTCGTGTCGAGCGACAGGAACTCCCAAAGGATGGACGTGATTTGGAGGTGGTGATTGGCTCGCGCGTTCCCGTGACGGTCGTGGTCGAGAACCGAGGTCCCCTGCCAATCGCATGGGCTTTGATCGAGGACCTGCTGCCGCGCGCGGCCGCCAGGCAGATCACGTCCGATGCCGACTCAACGCTGACCAAGTACCACGCGTCCAACAGCCCACTCTGGGTGGAGGGACCGCGCCTTGCCGCGTTGGCCTTGATGCCGGGCGCGACCCGGCCGATCCGTTACAGCGTGGAGTGTCGACGCCGGGGCTACTTTCAGATCGGACCCACGGTGGTGGAAACCGGCGATCCCGTCGGCATGTTCCGTCGTTATCGCTTGGGCGCGGCGCCGATGTTCATCACCGTGCTGCCCAAAATTCAATTGCTTTCAACGTACGAAATCGGCTCGCGAAGACCGATCGGCGAGATTCGCATCCGTGAAAACGCGATCAACGACCCGACACGTTTGCGCGGGATTCGCCAATGGCAAGTTGGCGACCCGATGCGTAGCGTCCACTGGGCCGCCACCGCCAGGACCGGAACCCTTCACAGCAAGGTTTATGAACCCTCGTCGATTCTGGGGGCAACGGTCATTTTGGACATGCATGTGGATACGAATCCGGATGTGGGTGAACCCGCCAGAACGGATTTGGCTGTCACCGCGGCGGCGTCGATTGTGGCCGCGTTGCATGACGCAGGGGAGCCGTTTGGCTTGGCGACGAACGGTCGTGACGCCGCTGATCGCGTTCGACAAGAAGGTTTCTTGGGCGACCATCGCGTGCGCGACTTGGCCACCCAGACGGCCCGCATGCAGTCGTCCAGCGACCGATTGCGACCGGTGATCACGGATGTGGACCGAGGGCCCGTGCACATGAAGGAGATCTTGCGCTCACTGGCGCGAACCGAGCGAACCGACGGACTTAGCTTGGCCGAGTTCCTGGTCGAGTGCGAGTCTCGACTATCGAATCAAACAACGCTTCTTGTGATCCTGCAGGAAGCACCGCCCGAGAGTATTGCTGCGCTGGTTTCATTGGCCCGCCGAGGCTGGGCCGTTGCGGTGGTCGTCAACACGTTGGACATCAACGCGTTTTCAAGTACCGCCGCACCTCTCATTGCGGAGAACATTCATGTGAGCCACTTGCCAGACGAGGATGCGATCTTGGACGTCTGTCGCGCTCAGATGATTCGTTAGAACGTGTCGCCAGGTCGATTTGCATCGCGTGCAACCCGCCTACGGACTCGCCTGCGCTTCGTCATCTGAGGACGGCGGGTCGATCGCTTCGGAAGCGTCCGGCACATCCACGTCCGACTTGACCGGTGTGTCTTCGTCTGCCTCTTCGCTTTCTGTCGCAGATGCGTCTTCCTTCATCACGTTCGCTTCCGCAGCCTCCGCCTTCGCCGCTTCTTCTTCCAAACGGCGTTCTTGCTCCGACAGCTCCCGCTGACGTTCTTCCAGCTTCGCACGCTGGGTTGTCCGAACTTCCTCGTACATTTTCTGGTCGACAACGCCGTACTCGCCCATCAGTGATACGAACGTGTTGAGCGGGAAGTCTTCTGGCAGTTCCTCGGAATCCGTCGCAATCATATAACGGCGAACCGAATCGAAGAGGTCGTCCGCGGAGTCATCAATCACCAGGATCGGGTAGTCGTCGAAGATGTCCGCCCAGACCTCAAACGCTTTCTCGTAAAGACCGATCGCCTGATCGAGTTCCGCGTCAGCATTGGCCTTTTCAGCCTCATAAATGAGACGCCGAGCACGAACGGTCCGTTCTTCCTGTTCTGCGATGGAGAGCGTTTGCCAGTAGGTGAAATTGATCTGGTCGCGATAGCCGCGGGTCTTTGTGATTCGCTCTGTCAGATCCTCGAGCTCGGCAACCAATTGCACGGCTTGTAATCGATTCTCTGCGGCGGTGGCCTTGGCGACTTTGTCGAGGTCTGGGCTGAGCTGTTCCAGCGCCGCAGCCGCCATGGAGGCCTGCGCTTTGGTCCGCTTCTCGGCGGGCGTCATGTAAGCTTCCTTTTGAATGGCGGGGACCCGATCCAACATGGCTTCTTGGGCCTTGATGTAGGCATCACCCGTCACTTGCTTGAATTTCAGAAGCTTCTCATCACGTTGACGTTGGAGGTCATCGAGTCGCCCGAGCTTGATCGTGAAGGCCGCCGTCGTCGGGATGGAACGCTCACCCAAGTCGTTCCAGTCTTCGCTCGCCAATTGCCAGGCGGTTTGGGCACGCTCATCCAACACACCCTCGTCTTCAATGGCTTCGGCGTGTTTGATTCGC
>JBCCYK010000267.1:0-8713 GCA_039189905.1 Planctomycetota bacterium | reverse complement strand
CCGCCATCAGTGCGATGGCCAAGCAAACAACCTGAACGGTCGACAGGATTTCGATCAGGAGAGACTTCTTTGCAATCTTCATGTTGTTTATTCGAGCGTCTCCACGACGTCCCACATGGCACCATGCGCGGCGTCGCCAATCGCGCCGGCCGATACCACGCAGGCCATCACAATCAGGGCCAGCAACATGGCGTACTCAACTGCCGAAACCCCGCTCTCGTCGCGGGTGAGCGATCGGATCGACTGAACGATTCTCTTCATAGAACGGTCACGCATTTCGCTACCCTAGCTGCGATGTCGATAGTGCCCTCTCGACCGTGCCCATGCACGCCACTGCAACCGTAGGTCTTGAAAGCCACTTCGCAGCGCCTTGCAAGACACTGGAAGTCGCTTGCGGTGTCTGTTCGTAACGTCTATGCGGTTTTGAACGATTGCAGACCCCCACGAGCGAAACGGTCTTGTCACACCCCGTGTGAGGCCTACTCTGCTTTCACCCGTGAAAATCCACGACGTCAGGCATATCGACGCAGTCGGGCGCCTGCTGCGGATTCTCTTCCGGCTTTGGAGAGTGTTGGGCTACGTTTCCGGTGCCGTGGTACCAGCGCGTATCTGAGAGCGGATTTGCTTCAGACGGTCTTGTAAAACCGCTTCGAAACCGCGATCGACAGGTTGGTAGTAGCTTCGGTCAACCCCGAGGTAGTCCATCGCCGCGATACCCCCGGGTTCATCGTGTGCGTAGACATAGCCTTCGCCGTGACCTAGCGATTTTGAGGCTGCGTAGTGCGTGCACCGCAATGCCATGGGCACGGGAAGCACCGTTCCACTTTTGATCTCCCGTCGTGCCGTGCCGATCGCGATTGTCGCCGCATTGCTCTTAGGTGCGAGCGCGAGGTACGCGACCGTTTGCGCAAGCGTGAGCTGTGCCTCTGGCAAGCCGATCATCTCGCAAGCTTGCATGGCCGAGACGGCAAGCGGCAATGCCTGAGGGTCCGCATTGCCAACGTCTTCGCTTGCCAAGATTACAAGACGTCGACACAAGAAACGGATATCCTCGCCCCCCTCAAGCATTCGAGCCAGCCAGTAGATGGCGGCGTCAACGTCGCTGCCTCGGATGCTCTTGATCAAAGCACTGGCCAGGTCGTAGTGGTCATCCCCTGTGCCATCGTAGCCAGCGACCCCGGGCACGATGGCCGTCCGCGCGGCTTCGATATCGACCACGACAGCTTGCGTGTCAGTTCGGTCAGAAGAGCCACCACTATCGACGGCCAATTCCAAGGCAGTCAAGGCTCGTCGGGCATCGCCATCGCAAGCAGTCGCCAGGTGCTCAATGGCATCGTCCGTGATCTCAATGCGACGCCCCTGACGATCTCGTTTCCCAAGTCCGCGTTCTGTATTTTCAATGGCGGTCCGTAACACGGCCTGCATGTCTTTGGCGTCGATCGGTCGCAGGTCAAACAACCGGCTGCGACTGATCAGGGCTGCGTTGACTGCGAAATGGGGGTTGCTGGTCGTGGCACCGATCAAGTGAATCACGCCCGACTCAACGTCCGCCAGCAAGGCGTCCTGTTGACTCTTGTTGAATCGATGTATCTCGTCGATGAACAGGACGGGCGGCCGCTGGCCCGTGGCCACACGATCGCGTGCGGACGCCAGGGCTTCACGAACATCCTTGACACCGCTGCTGATTGCGTTCAGCTGGATCCAGTCCGCACCGACGGCAGAGGCCAGCAAGGTCGCCAGGGTCGTCTTTCCGGTCCCAGGCGGGCCGTGCAAGAGGATGGATCCCAGACGCCCGGCCGCAACCATCCGACGTAGGAGCCCTTTTTCCGCCAAAAGGTGCGACTGACCGACCATTTCATCCAAGGATCGCGGGCGCATCCGAGCCGCCAGCGGCATCGCGGCTTTCAAATGGTCGGCTTCCTGATTGTCAAACAGACTCGGTTCGTTCATCTTCTCGCTATCCTCCGTCCCCGCTGAATCGCATGAGAGTCCGCCGCATGCTGGTGATTCTACCGCTCTTGATCACGGCACTCATTGTGCTGAGGCTTATCCTTTTGGTCGATGATCACGGGCGTGATTGGACGACCAACTTTGCGGCGTGGACGGATGAAGCATCTGACGCGAGCATGCAACCCCTTCGGCTTCCGAATCGACCGCCAGAGCTATCACAGCGAATCGCGCGGTGGGCGGGTCAGCAACCAGCCTGGAAGGTTCTCGATTTCGGAGCCTCGGCGACGGTGAAAACCACCGAATCCGGGCATGTCGATGCGGATGCAGAGTCCACCGAGAAGATCATGCGACTCCACTTGACGCGAACGACGCCCCTTTTTCGCTTCGTGGACGACATCCACGTGACGTTGGAAGCCGTTGGCACGAGCGAAGCACCCCGAACGATCGTCCGCGCCGAAAGCAAATCTCGTGTCGGTAAGGGGGATTTGGGGCAAAACCCGCGCAACCTTCGCGAACTCCGTTCCGCTCTGGAAAGCACCTGAGAAGCGTGTCGTCCGTTCCTAAGGCCAGGGTTTCGTCCACCATCACAGTCAGATCTCGACGTGGACGACGCCGGCGACCTCATCGAAATGTCCGATCTTGAGTAGCTGGTTCGATCCTGGCACCTGGGCCACGAACGCGGGATCACACACGGCGACTGACGGTGTCGTGACAAAAAAGCTAGCCGCCGCCACTCCCATGGCTGTCAGTCCAGCGGTGAGTGTCAAAAACCAAGGCATCTGGCCAGCGGCGAGCTGCACGAGTTGCTTCTGGCGAGAACGCGACAATTCCTGTTCCAGACCAAACTGTTGAATGACGTCGTGCGCCATCAGCGGATTGGTCAAATCCAACATCTCCTCATAGGTGCAACCGTCCGTCCGATATCGCTGATGAGTCTGCATCGCTCGCAGCGCCGTCTTGCGCCGCTGAAACTCGAGTTTTGCCTGATATGAATCCAACGCCCGGCGGCGTTTTTCCAAGACGAAACGCCCAACCGTGGTTGGAATGATGCAGGTTGCTCGGATGAGCTGACGGACCGCACGACGTGGCATCCTGCGGAGGTAAAGGCGTCGGTGCTCGTTAAAAACAGTATTTTGCACCTGAGAAACGGCCGTTTCTAATTCGTCGCGGGTCGTGAAGATCAATTTTTCATTGACTTCGATGCAGAGTGGTTTGAGATAATAGACCTTCACGTCGGGCTTTCGTCCCGGGCCAGCGAGGAACTCTTCCAGTCGCGTTTTCACGCAAGCCGGGATTGCGTCGGGAATCTTGTCAAAGTCCTTCTGTCCCGTAACCGTGACCAACAACCTGCCTTTCGGCAAGCGAATCGAAGACTCCGCCAATTCAATCTCGCGGACCGCTGTGAACGTATCGCGGTGCTGCTTCAGGACCGTGTTCCAACGCACGGGTGCGGCCACCCATGGATGGTGGTCGCGAAGCATTGTTTCTGCAAACAAACCGTTGGCGTCCTTTGGCGGGACCCAAGTTGTCCCTCCGATCCATTTGCAGAACGGTTTCAGCTCTTGCTCGGGTGAATGAAACGTCGAGCGCGCGGCGTTCGAGTGTTGAACGCCCTCTGGCTTGGGATTCGCGAGATTTCGCTGGCGAGTCGCCGATGGATTCGTTTCAACAACGGATGGGTGTAACGTTGACAAGACCGTCCCCTTCGGTGTGAGAAAAGAAATTCCTCTGATCCCTGAAATCCTGCGTGTGGGATACGTTGCTGGGCGGGCAATCAGCAAGAAAAGGGCGCTGCAGTTGAACTTCCTTAGGAAGGAAACCAAAGGTTTCTCAAAACTCCAAAAGATGGATTCGCGCATGACCGATTGGGACGACGATCTCGCGGAATCAGACTACGACACGCACGCATTTGATGATGAGGACTACGACGAATTCATCGAACGAGAATTCGGAAAGGGGACATCAAGTTCGCTGAGCCCGATATGGAAGTGGACCGCTTGGGGGCTCGTCTTGGCGATCCTGCTCCCCTTCGTGGCCGCGCTGCTGGGCATCTTGGGTTGAGTGGCGGCATGCAACGGCGTTGGGTGCGGACAGACAGTCATTCCGAATGTCAGCCGGAATTGACCTCCGCCTTGCGATCGTCATAGGTTTTGCCACTGTAATTCAAGAGCAGCGTCACCTGGTGTGCCAAGGCAGTCTGCACACGTGGCGTCACGTGAACACTTTTCTCGCCGGTCGATGGCCCAACGACCCCACGATCCAAGTCCATGTGAATCGTCGTCACCGACACGCGACCGAACGTTGGATCCGCAAATTGCAGTTCGACGCAGGGTGAACCCGCATCAGCGCGGCAGGCCGATTTCACAGAAGCCTTGCTTTCCGATTCCCAATCGTAGTGGCGTTCGTCGAGCAGTGCCTTTCGCAAGTGCCCCAGCCCGGGCATCCCTGAAAGATCGATGCGATCATCCATGGAGTCATTCAAACGCCGCAGCGTCACGCGATCGGCCAGTTGGAACGCGGTGATGGTGTCCGACCCCCAAAAGACGGACGACTGCTCCAGTTGTGTCCGCCGCATCCAGATGCTGCCGAGCGAACCCATCACGCCCAAACCCATCACCAAGAGCATGATGATCACCACTGGCCCCACCACCTGCGCTCGAGGGTCGTTGTACTTGTCAGCATGCGGGTCAAGAGAATGTCCGGACGGACCGGATTGGGGTTTTTCAGCGTGTGACATCAAAGATTCGTCAACTCGGTTCGTGTCGAGCAGCTTGGCCGGTGGCGTGACTCGAAAACATAAATCATCGTAGGGCCGTAGCAATACCCGACGCTCACGTTGGCCGTCGGAGCAACCGTTCGTTTTTGAGTTGAAGCAACCCGTGTCCACCAACTCCACCGAGTTAACCGTCGCTCTGGGGGATCGCAGTTATCCCATCCAAGTTGTGACCAGCGAGTCTCAACGCTTTGCCCCCGTGGCCGGGGAGTGTCTGGGGGACTGGTCGCATGCGATCTTGATTGCCGACGAAGCCGTCTCGAATGGTTATGCCCAACGAATCCATGATGTCGTGATGGACTCAGGTGTTCGCATCACTCGGGTGAATGTTGCCTCGGGTGAAACGAGCAAAGCCACGGAATCCCTGGATCAACTTTGGAATGCGATGGCCGAGGATCGATCGGATCGCCGCAGTGTGGTGCTTGCCATCGGTGGCGGCGTGATTGGCGATCTGGCGGGATTTGCGGCGGCTTCGTTCATGCGAGGCCTGCGATTGATCCAAATTCCCACCACCCTGCTCGCGATGGTCGACAGCAGCGTGGGCGGGAAAACCGGCATCAACCTGCCTGCCGGCAAGAATCTTGTGGGTGCCTTCTGGCAACCCTCCCTGGTCTGGATCGACACGCAGGCACTGGAGACACTTCCCGATCGCGAATACCTCAGTGGCTTGGCCGAGGTGATCAAGTATGGCGTGATCGAAGACGCCGCATTTTTTGGAAAGCTGGAAAGCGAAACCGGAGAGATCAAAGCACGCGATCCAAAGTGTCTACGCGACGCGATTTTCAGGAGCTGTCAATCCAAGGCTCGCGTCGTGGCCGACGACGAACAAGAACTGACGGGGCGTCGCGCGATCCTCAACTACGGCCACACCTTTGCACATGCGATCGAAGCCAACGCGGGCTACGGAAAGATGCTGCATGGCGAAGCCGTTGCGATCGGCATGCAAATGGCCGCGCGACTTGCCATTCACTTGGAGCTCTGCGACGGCGATCTCTTGGAGCGGCAAACCCGCCTATTGCAGAATGCAGGCCTGCCTATCTCCTGGGCGGAGGCGGAACCAGAACGCATGTTGCCCGTCATGGCACGCGACAAAAAGGTCTCGCACGGGAAGCTCCGTTTTGTCTTGCCACGCAAAATCGGGCAGGTGGAAATCGTGGGTGACGTGGCCCCGGAGGCCGTTGCGCAAGCAATCGAAGCAACGCGTTAAGGGACGCGTCCGTTCGTCATCGCGCGATCCAGGTCGGCTTGGAGATCCACCAGAGACTCCAGCCCGACCGAGAGTCGTATCAGCCCATCGGTGATCCCATGCTTGGCGCGTGCCTCCGGAGCATAAGAAGCATGCGACATGGTGGCTGGTTGTTCAATCAACGATTCCACGGCCCCCAGGCTGACCGCCAAATGAAACAGACGCGTCGATTCGCAGACCCGGGCCGTTTCCTCCAGGTCACCATCGATCTCAAAGGTGATCATCGCTCCAAAGGCACCATCGAAGCAAACGCTCGCCAGCGCATGCTGAGGATGGTGTTCCAACCCAGGATAAAGGACCTGCCTCACACGCGGATGGTCGTCCAGCCAGCGAGCCAGCGCCAACGCGCTCGTTGACTGTTCCCGCACCCGTAAGTCAAGGGTTTTCAGCCCGCGGGCCGTCAAGAACGCACTCATCGGATCCATCACCGCGCCTGTGGCGTTTTGCACAAAGTACAGTCGATCGTACAAATCCGGGTCTCGCACGGCCAAGGTTCCGCCTAACAAATCACTGTGCCCACCCAAGTATTTGGTGGCGGAGTGCATGACGATGTCGATGCCAAGTTCCAGGGGTCGCAGTAGAGCCGGCGTTCCAAAGGTGTTGTCGACACCCGTCACGATGCCTCGTGATTTCGCCAATGTAGACAGTCCGACGAGATCAGGGATCGTCAAACGCGGGTTCCCGATCGATTCAGCCCAAATCAATCGGGTGTCGTTGGTGATGGCGGCTTCCACCGCATCCAGATCCGTGAGATCAACCAACGTGACCTTGATGCCTGATCGATCGCAAATCTGGTGCAACAAGCGGTAGGCACCCCCGTACAAATCCGATCCCGCGATCACGTGATCGCCAGACTGAAATAGCAGGGTCACCGCATGGATGGCCGCCATCCCGGTGGAAAACGCCAACGCCGCGACCCCACCCTCGAGCGACGCAAGGGTTTCTTCCAAGCCTTTTCGAGTCGGACTGCCACTGCGCGAATAATCAAAGTCTCCCCACTGACCCGCGCCGGGCTGACGAAAGGTGCTGGCAAAGTGCACTGGCGGGACCACAGCACCCGTCGCCGGATCCACCTCGTTGCCGACGTGGATCGCTCGGGTGCGAAAACCTGTTTCGTTTCTCGGACTGGGATCCGTGCAAGAAGCATCCGAGCCCTGGCTCATGGCGTCGCCAAGGCTTGGTCCAGATCCGCAATCAGGTCCGCTGCGTCCTCAATCCCACACGAAAAACGGATCATATTGTCCGCAATTCCAAACGCCGCCCTTTGCTCAGGCGTGTAATTGAAATAACTCATGACCAAAGGCTGTTCGATCAGTGATTCCACGCCGCCCAAGCTGGGCGCAATCCGCGCTATCTTGGCGGCGTCGACGACGGCGGCCGTCTGCTTCCAATCCGCCCCCGCGACCGTGAATGTGATCAAACCCCCAAAGCCTGCCATCTGAGTAGCTGCGATTTCATGACTCGGGTGCGATTCCAAGCCCGGGTACATGACGCGCTGGACGCGCGGGTGGGATTCCAAAAAACGAGCGAGCGCCAGGCCATTCTCGTTATGCTTTGCCATCCGCAGGGCGAACGTCTTCAATCCGCGCTCCAACAGGTAAAGGCCTTGAGCCCCATTCACGCTTCCAAGACAACCACGCAAGGCCCGGACCGGCTCGAGCAATTCCCGGTTGCCGCAGATCACACCCGCGAGCAGATCGTTGTGGCCGCCCAAGTACTTGGTGGCTGAATGCAGCACGTAGTCCACGCCGTAATCGATCGGACGTAGATTCATCGGGGTTGCCAAAGTGGCGTCGATCAAGGTCTCCACTTCATAAGCCTTGCCCAAGGCGACAAAGCGCTCCAGGTCCACACAAGTGAGGTGCGGGTTCGTGGGCGACTCACTGACCAGCATCTTGGTGGCAGGCGTGATCGCTGCTTCCATGGCATCAAAGTCGCCGGTGGGCACCTGCCTGGTGGTCACTCCGAAACGTGCGAGATGTTTGGAACAGAATTCGCGACTGCGGTGATAACACTGGTCGAAGAAAACAATTTCGTCGCCCGCTGACAGTCGACTCATCAGCAGGCCAACGATCGCCGCCATACCACTGCTGTAAAGGATGGCATCCTCGGCACCCTCCAATGCAGCCAACTTCGCTTCGACAATTCGCTCGTTCGGGTTTCCGTAGCGTCCATACTCCTCGCGCTGCTCACGTCCCTCCACAAAATCCAAGAGTCGATCTGTGGATTCGAACGTGAAGGTCGACGCGTTGTAGACCGGAGTGGTGACGGAACCCTCCGACTTCTGACGAGCTTCACCACCATGCACACACCGCGTGGAAGTGCCAGCCTGGGAGGTGTTCAAGGCGGCGTGCGTGGAGGAGGTCTCGGTGCGTCCATCATCCGGGGACGCAACTTTGTCTTCCCCATCGAGATCGGAACCAGCGTGAATGCGTCCAGAGGAGGCATCCACGGTCTCGTTCTCAGGAGAGCGTGAAGCCAAGGCTTCCGAGTCCAAGCCAGAAGATTCGCGCGACGATGTCGCGGTAGCGTCAGCAAAGTTCATATTCGATTGGCTTTTTAGCAGTAAGGCTGCAAGCGGCCGCAAATCCCTCCCTTGTCGAACCAGGTAGCTCTACCGGGCACGACACACGATGCTTAGACAATAGCTGTCAGAGCATTCGCGAGCAACCGAAAAAAGCGGCTGGGAACCGTTTCCCCTTGCAAAGTCGTCTTACAATGGGATTCTCTGTCACAAATTTCAT
>JBCCYK010000266.1:0-8747 GCA_039189905.1 Planctomycetota bacterium | reverse complement strand
CCAAAGTATCGGCGATACCGAAACGACCTCGGTAACCCTGCCCGCTCAAGACGCGGGCGGCGGCGGCAAGCAGATCGGTTTCCGCGCCAAAGAGATGCGTCACGCCCTGCAAATCAAAGACCAGACACTCGGGATCGTGGCGATGGCGACCAGACCATTTGAAACGTTCGAGGACCTCGAGTGAGACACGTGGGCAAAGTGTGCTTTGAAAGCGAAACGCGAGGGACGTTAAGGCCAGTCGATCGGCCTCGCGATCGTGAGGCAGCACGCTGGGATGGCAGCGGGCGAGGACATCCACGGCACCCGCGATGGGCATTCCCAAACGCACCCCATGATCGGTTGCCAATTCGCAGCAGGCCGCGACGAGACGGCCGCGGCGTGGATCGGTGTGCCACAAGAGAAGCGGGCGCGGGGGTTCCGATGAACATGCCTTGGAAGCCGTTTCGGTGCCAGCCGTCTTATCCAGCTCGGTTGATCTGGCGACGTTTTGACGTTGGATGGGCCAGTTGGGAAGCCAAAGGCACAGGTGTCGCGGCATGGCGATCACGTGGTACAGACGGGATGACGTGAAGGGTTGCGCGGTCCGTGATCGACAGCAGCATCGAGGCATCGGTTGCTTGGAAAGCATGACCCGCCACCGCGCGTTCTAAGCGGATGCGAACGTGACGGTCCGACATCGTGTTTGGCGAGACTGCGGATTGCAAACGGACGGGGGTCACGGACCAACGGACAGCTGCGAAGCTTGGTTGGGGCTGGCGCGACGCGGGACGAACGATCAGCCCTGGCGTGGGTCCTTGTTCGGCAGCCAGCTGTAAACGCCGGGCATCGCGATCATCCAAGTTCCATGGCAGCGCCCCCCAAACGGCCGCAACGGCGGGACAACGCAAAGACTGGTCGAGTGTCCAAACGGTGTCGCGACGGTTTTGAGGACGACACCAAAGCAAACGCGATGCGGGGATGCCCAGGCTGGTCGCCGCCGGTGGGTAGAACGTGCCCAACGAATCAACGATCACCAAGGGGCCAGGGTGCTGACGGAGCGCATGGGCTGCGGCGATCAACGCGAGCGTTCCCGAGGCGGAGCCTGGCTGACGGGTGGTCCATTCGCATAACGCGGAACGCTCCAAACCACCTGCTGGCAGGCAAAGGTCGAGTTCACGGCAGCCGCTCGAGAAAACATCGTTTGTTTGCCGCACCGGACGGCTCACCATGGAACTGGCTTGACGCTGAAGCGAGGCAACCAACTCAGACCGCGACGGAACCCCTGGCTTCTCTACAAAACAGGGGCTCTCAGGAAAACAGGGGGCCTCCGTTTTCCCTGTTCTCTCTGCCCTCTCACCTTTCACCTCACGTTCGGCATCCCAAAAATCAAAGGTCTGCTGTGAGGAGGTGACGGCTGGGAGCGCGCGTGGGCGGTTGAGTTGGGTGGGGGCTGCGTTCGGCATCGTCCTGGCGCCAGTGAGAAAAACGTCCCATTCATGCTAGCAAAAAGAATTGCTAGCAAATCAAATTTTCTTGGCTCGCTGCTGGGGAGCGGCATCCATGTCGACCCGTCTCATCGCCCCTCCGCCGAGTTCGTGCCGTTTGGCTTCACCCTCCCACGGCACAGCCGCAGGAGGGTCGAAATCGAGCCTTTCGCGAGATTTCGGGGAGGGCGTCGTGTCTGTGTTGACCCAGCACCCGCGTTGAACCAGCGCCCGGTCTTCTCCGGCCTCGTGCCGAGCCTCCTGCCGCAATGCCGCAGGAACGCTCGAGCTGGAAACCAATCCAATTCACCGGCAAACGCGACGGCGTGTGTCACAATGGAAAACGGCCTGCACCTCATCGCTGGAATCTCAATCTCATGCTTCAAAAAATCCGTTGGTTTTCGTTTCTGCTAGGCGTCTTGGTCGTAGTCGTCGTGGCCTTTCAAAACCACAACGCGGTGGAACTGGATCTGCTGTTCTTTCGGGGTGAGTACCCGCTGACGCTGCTGCTGTTGGGGACATCGGCGATCAGCTTTGTCCTGGGCGCCCTGATGACGGCATGGCGGATGCGTTCCAAACCAAGCCCCAAAGAGTCGAAAGCATCCAAGAAACAAAAAGCAGTGAAAAACGAGGCTCCCGCTGACTCGAAAACACCTGTGGAATCCCCCCTTCCTGGCGTCGTCGATCCATCAACGACATCCCGATCGTGAACGAAACAACTTGATTGCCGCGAAAGTCGCCGTGTTCTCCGAACGCGGGTCGCTCCCATCCTTCCAGGACCGTCATGTCGCCTGGCTGGGGATCGCATCGGTTGCGGAGGTTTGGATCGCCAGGGAACCCCTTCGACGGGCCACCAAATCGTGTCGGTGCAGAACCATCTGTGCCAATTCGCCAAACCGGCGGGCCTGACGGCCTCGGGCGGCAGCGTTTTGTTGCCCACGAAGCTGTTGACGGGCCTGTCGGATGGACCGAGCCAAATCTAAGAGCGACGGTTCATCCGAGGATACGGGTTGGGGAACCGGCCGGAGCGTTTCCGCGTGATTGACGGGGGCGTCAAAGAGCATCATCTGGGTCATCGGTGATTTCCGCACAAAGCGTGTTTTCAAGATGTGTTTGTCACGCTGCGGATTGTCGAAGCGGCCCTGGACACCTTTGGTCACCCCAATGCCCCAACATGAGATGCCACCCGTTCCACCAGGCGTCGCACGCCAAGCCCGATCACCAACCAAATAGATGGGTTATGACGAATGCGCAAGGGAACCAGGGCCGCCACTGCCCCTCTTCAGCGGCAAAAGATTGCAACTTCCTATGGGAGAGCTAAAATTCTGCGTTGTCTCGCAGGAACACCTAATCGCCCCATCCTCCTCAAAACGCACACGCTCGCATGCTCTCTTCCTTGGCTGGTTCACCGCGTGCTTGACAGCCCCGATCATCCCAATCGATTGCCGAACCGGGTGTTGGCGATCCTGCACCATCCTCCTGAGGTGATTGCCGGGCCAGTACGACGCGCCAGCGATGGGGCGCTGATGTTCTTGATGCTGATGGGAAGTGTTGCGATCGGAGTGGCGGTCTTCACGACCGCCGCCGCTGCCATCCAGACGATTTGTGTTGCCGCTAGCTTCACAAGCTTCATCGCATTGTCGCTCTGTCGCTGCGTTGCCGCTGTCATCGCGCTGACCATCACACTTTTTGCCGCGCCATCGATCCTTCGCGACACCGGCTACTGTCTCACGCGGCTGGTCCCCAATCGTTTCCAGGAGAAACTGCGAATGCGGTCGCTGGAGGACCATCGCATTCAAGTTCGATCGATGCTGATCATCCTCGTGTCGTTGCCCCTGGTGACGCTCATGGCCACGTCAGTGGCACAACGGTTCGCGGGCAGTGATGCCGCGTTGACGTTTGTCGCTCACGAGTGCTTGAGCAGCGTCTTGGCAGCGTCCATCATCCTGGCCGTCGCCGGGATCTTCATCGCTTGGTTCGGACCGCACCTTTATCGAACGCGCAATCAAGTTCGCATCAAACGCGCGATCCGACACCACCGTCGCGGCATTGCGCTCCGCAGCTTCATTGCAGCCTGGGACAATCCGAGTCGTAGGATCTATGACTCATGTCGTTTGAGCCGACGCTTATCGGTGGCCCATCGAGCGATTGTATTCACAGCAAGCGCCTGCTTCGCGGGCGCTGTTTGTTTGCTCGTTCTGGTCGCTGATTCGTGCTGGCATGCCTTGGAATCAACACCGCTCCCGTTGATAGTGTCAAGCTTCGCGTTAGCGACGGCAACTCTGGGGATCCTTTGGGTTTGGCCTACGACGAACCGTATGGTGGATTTCGCCGGTGCGATTGTTGATCCGTTCTTGGCGAGCGACCGAGAGGAATTCGAGTACTTCGATTGATCAAGACTCGGTTTGGTCGTGAGCAACGCGTTGACGTGCCGCTTCGAATGAGACCAACGCTGCCGCCACCGAAGCATTCAGGCTGTCCAACACGCCGGCCATGGGGATCGTGATACCGGCGACGTCGCGGGTCACGCCGTCGCAATCCCATTGCTTCCATCGCTCCCCCAGCCCCTGAGCTTCGCTGCCGATCACAACGGCTACCCGCTCGCAAAGCTCGGTTTGCCACAGCAACTGCGAGGCCTCGACACGCATGGAGTACACGTGTTGAACGCGACTGGAAAGGAAGCCTTTGATTTCCTCTTGGGATCCAACCGCAAAAGGCACCGTGAAAACGGCGCCCAAGGAACCGCGAATGGCATTGGGATTGAAGGCGTCTGTGCGACAATCCGACAACAACACCGCGTTGACCCCGGCGGCATCGGCCGTACGAAAGATGGCCCCCACGTTGCCCGGTTTTTCGACGCCATCGATCACCAAAAAAAAGACGTGGGAGTCACATGGCTCCAGGTCTTGAGTCAACTTGTCCACGGAACAATCGGGCGCGGAGAACTCGGCCACACACCCCGAGCTATGGTTCCCGAAGGCAATCCGTTCATAAACGCCTTGGCTGGTGAAACGAAGTTTCCTGTTAACGTGCCCCACGTGAGCGCTTCCCAGTTCCGACTCAATCCAATCGCAGGCCGCATCGGCGTCGCCCACCGCTTGCGATTCTGAGACATAGACCGCGTTGAGTTGAAGCCCCGCATCGAGAGCACGCTGCGTTGGCCGGACACCGTCAACCAGGACAACACTCGCCGCACGTCGCCGTCGGTGATGACGCAAAGAAATGAGTCGTCGTATCGACGGGTTCTTCACGCTCCGTAAAATCTCCAACGCGTTGCCTTCCTACGAAACCGGAATCCTGAAGTCGGGCGGCTGCCAAATGAAAGCCGTTAGCTCGACGCCACAGTTTTTCAGACACCTGCGGCCTTCACAATCGGGGCAATCTCAAATGTCTCGAAGCCGACTTGGTTCCTTACCAAGCGGTTTCCAGGCTGTGTCGCGAAATCAACGTCCTTGGGCAAAGCCGCATGGGTCTGCTACCCTCATCGGCCTCTGAAAAACCCGTCTCCCCAATACGCCTCTTCCCCTACTGCGATTCACGCGACATGGCTTCCCTGGAATGCACTCCCGTCACCACGAGCCAAGATCGCCGTGCATTCCTTCGCTTCGAAGCCGAAGTCTACAGAGATGATCCCAATTGGGTTCCTCCGTTGTGGGACAATCGGAAGGCGATGGTGGGTTTCAAGCACCATCCTTTCTATGACGATGCGGACGGGCAGGCCTTTCTGGCACGTCGCAATGGCCGTGTCGTGGGTCGCGTTCTGGCGATCGTCAACCATGCCCACAATCGATACCACGAAGAACAACGTGGCTTTTTCGGTTTCTTTGAGTGCGAGAACCATGCCGACACGGCTCGCCAGCTGTTCCATCAGGCAGACGCGTGGCTGAAGGCCGCAGGAATGGAAAGCGTCCGTGGTCCAGTGCACCCAAGCCTGAACTATGAGGTGGGTTTGTTGGTGGACGGCTTCGACACCCCACCGACGTTCTTGATTCCCTATCACAAAGCCTACTACCAAGACCTCATCACCGCCTGTGGGTTTGAAAAGACTCAGGACCTGTACTCCTATGAGGCTTCCATCGACATGCTGGAGGATCTGGATCCGAAGTTGCTGTTCGTCATTCAAGAGGCCACACGACGCTTCGACGTGAAGTGTCGTCAGTTGGACAAGTCCAACTTTGACAGCGACATCCGGTTGTTCCTTGATATCTACAACCAGTCCCTCCAGCGGACTTGGGGTTATGTTCCGATGAGTGCGGCTGAGATCGCGCATGAGAGCAAGGGACTCAAACACTTGCTGGTGCCCGAGTTGACCAGCATTGCTGAGATCGAAGGCAAACCCGTGGGCGCCGGATTTGGTTTGCTCGATTACAACCCGCTGATTCGAGAGATCGGTGGGCGACTGCTTCCTTTCGGTTGGCTCAAGCTGATCTTGGGTCGTAAAAAACTCAAGCGAGTTCGCTTGGTCAGTGCGAATGTGTTGCCCGAGTATCAAAAGTGGGGACTCGGTCTGGTAACGCTCTACCGCATCCTGCCGGAAGCGATCAGCTACGGCATCGAGACCGGTGAGTTTTCCTGGGTACTCGAATCGAATTCATTGTCGCGCGGGACGATTGAACGTGGCGGGGCCCTTCGCACCAAGCTGCATCGATTGTACGACCGAAAACTCACGAGCGGCGCGTGACCGACAACCTGGACGTCGACGGCATTCTGGGGGACGGCGGCGCGATCAGTCGACGTCTGGACGGATACGAAGCACGACCGCAGCAACTGCAGATGGCGCGTCGCGTCGCCGATTCGCTGCGAAAAACGAGCCATCTGATTGTCGAGGCCGGTACGGGCACGGGCAAGAGTTTTGCCTATCTCGCACCCGCGATCTTGCACGCCACGAGCGATCAGGTGGATGCACCTGAGTCCGCGGTCGTTTCCGACGAAACGCTTGACGACACCGAGGAAGAGTCTGAGGATCGGCCTCGTCGCGTCGTCATCTCAACTCACACCATCGCCTTACAGGAACAATTGATCCAGAAGGACATCCCCTTGCTCAACGCGGTGGTGCCACGCGAGTTCAGCGCGGTTCTCGTGAAGGGTCGCGGCAACTACGTTTCCTTGCGTCGTTTGGAAAGAGCCCAGTCAAGAGCGGTCTCACTGCTGGACAACGACCTTCAAGTTCAGCAGGTTCAGAAGCTCGGCAAATGGGCAAAGGAGACGATGGATGGTTCGCTGGCGTCCCTGCCGGAACGTCCCGACGCCGCCGTTTGGGATGAGGTTCGAAGCGATACGGGCAACTGCTTGCGAAAGAAGTGTGACTACTTTGCCAAGTGTCACTACTTTCGCGCCCGCCGCCGTGCCCAGAACGCACAACTGCTGATCGTCAATCATGCTTTGCTGTTCACGGATCTGGCGATGCGTCGTGAAGGCGTTGCGATCTTGCCGAATTACGATGCCTTGGTGTTGGACGAGTGTCACACCGTGGAAGCTGTGGCCGGTGACCACTTGGGTCTCCGAATCACCAGCGGTCAATTCGATTACCTCTTCGACCGCTTGCACAACGCTCGCCGCGACAAGGGGCTGTTGGTCGCCCACGGATTGCAGGGACTGCAGTCTCAATTGAGGCAGTGCCGTTTTGCTGCGGACGAGTTCTTTGCCGGCGTTCTTGATTGGCTGGACCAGCACGCGGGACGCAACGGGCGCGTGCATCATCCGCAGGTCGTGGACAACCCACTCAGCGATCCGCTGGAACAACTCGCCAATCGACTCAAGGCACAGGCCGATGGACAGCAAAACGACTCCGATCGTCAGGATTTTCAATCGGCGTCCGATCGATTGCGTTTGTTGGCGGGAGGTTTGCGTACTTGGTTGCGTCATGGCCTGGAGGATTCGGTCTACTGGGTGGAAGCGCCGACCAATCGCAGGGGTGAGCAGCGAGTGAACCTGCATGCGGCGCCGATCAACGTCGGTGATGAGCTTCGGAAAGTCCTCTTCAACAACCCAAAAATCAATTCGGTCGTGATGACCAGTGCCACGCTTGCAAGCGGGGAGACCGAAAACGAAGACAACTTTGCTTTCTTTCGTAGCCGAATTGGTCTAACGTCAGGGAGTTCCTTGCAGGTCGGCAGTCCGTTCGATTATCAGGACCAAGCCAAGCTCATCACACTGCGAAACATGCCCGACCCGTCGTCACGACGTGACGAGTTTGAAGCGGCTGTCCCGGAGCAGGTCAAGCGTTTTGCAGGCCAAACCGATGGCCATGCCTTCGTCTTGTTCACCAGCTATGCCCTGCTCAAACGTTGTGCACGAGCCATCACACCGTGGTTGATCGACCAGAACCTGCGACTCTACAGCCAAGCCGACACCGGGAATCGGTCTCAGTTGTTGGACCAGTTTCGCGCCGATCCGCGTGGGGTGCTCTTGGGCACGGACAGTTTCTGGCAGGGCGTCGACGTTCCGGGTGATGCGTTGACCAATGTCATCATCACGAAGTTGCCGTTCGCGGTGCCGGATCACCCTCTGCTGGAAGCGAGACTGGAAGCCATCACCGCGGCCGGTGGGAATCCCTTTGTGGAGTACCAGTTGCCCGAAGCGGTCATCAAGTTTCGACAGGGGTTCGGCCGGCTGATCCGCACGCAAAGCGATCGAGGCATGGTGGTCGTCTTGGACCCGCGCATCCACACGAAACCGTACGGGCGTCGATTCGTGAACTCACTGCCTGAGCTACCCCACACGGTGCTCAAAATCTGAAGGTGCTCAGCTCTTGATCTCGGTGTCCTTTTCGTCATCGACGTCACAGACGTTTAAACGTCGGCAAGTCACGACTGGTCAAGGTTTCCTGCAGTCGCACGTCGGTGATTCCGCCTCCTGCGGCTGCATTGGAGGCGGCCAGAGGGACTCGCTGCCGACCGCGTCGGGCGATGTCGGTCGCTTGGTCGCCAGGGTGTGTTGCCCCAGCTGGTGTCACGAAGGAAAGGGTGCCAAGAAGTTCATCACGCCCGGCAGGTTGATTCGCCGGCCCGAGGGGTGGTAACTATACTCCCCGTGTAACGGAAGCGGGTTGGGGTTGGCTCACCCTCTTGCTGGGAGGGCCGGGCACATTCGCGGGAGCTCAGGGCGGGGGATCCAGCGCGACGCCCTCCCCGGCCACGCTGGCGCGGGCCGACCCTTATAGCATTCCCCCCGTGCCCGACGTTGGTCGTGTTGCCACAACGCAGCCTCGCCAACAGCGGAGGTGTGGCAACGCGGATACCAACGTCGCCAACTAAAGTTCTATATGGTGACCATCCAGGTGCT
>JBCCYK010000265.1:0-8752 GCA_039189905.1 Planctomycetota bacterium | reverse complement strand
TGCCGTTCAAGAGAATCGCTTCCAAGGAGATTGAAGACGTTTGATTGAATCGAGTTGCCGCCTAGGCGAGTCGCACGTTGAGCGTTTGATCCTAATCGCTTAACAAGCAAACAGCTTGTATTTGCCTCTAGGAATCGAGGACGACGGCGACGACGGCCGCCGTCAAGAGCCCCGCACCCGCGAATCGCGTCGCTAGCGCTCTTCGCGAAAGATGGCGTTCCGCACCGCCCCAAATCCGGGCCACAACCCACGCGAGCAACACGCTCCAAAGTCCGCGGAGTCCGTAAACCACGTTGACGCGAGCGGCATCCCCAAAAATCGAAAGCGTAGACACGATGCAAACTGCCTGGAGGGCAATCAGCACGGAACCAAGTGCCAATAAACCCGCGACCTTACGATCCGCTTTGACGGCTTCCCATTGTGTCCAGGGGATCATCGGGGCCGACAGGATCCCAACCATCCCAAACACGACTGGCAAAAAACGCCCCGCCCCCCAGGCGGGCGCCCAGCGCTGAACCAGAACGTCGAAGGTGGCATACGAAGACGCGGCGCACATCGCCAGCAAAATCGTCAATACGATACGACGTGGCCTTCCCGTACCGGTGTATTGGATCAAGGCGATCCCCAGCGTCGCCATCAGTGCGGCGTACCAAATCGTCGCGGACGGCTGACTGATACGGGAAACGGCCAGCAGAATCGTCACGAAAAGGACTTTCACACCCAGGACCGGTGTGGCCACCGACACATCCCCCCGATTGATCGCGGCAAACGTGAACAGCAATCCCATCATGTAGAGAATCGAAATCACAAGGGGTTGCCACCAAAAACCCCATGGCGGCAGCTCACCTCCCAAGAACCAAAGCAACGGGAAAATGAATGCCGCGGCGATGTTCGAAGCAAAGAGGACCGTGACCGGGGAAACTTCGTTTTCGCCAACCCGCTTCAGGCAAATCAATCCGCCCACAAACAAAATGCTCGCGAGAAATGGCAAAAGGAGGTGCATTCGGACCTAGACTTTGTGAAAATAGTGCGGATGCGATAAATACGCGGCTTGCCTCAATTGCGGGCCTCGTTTGCAATTGGGGCGTTTCGGCAACTCGTTCGATATCCCCTCGCCGCACGCGCCGCCGTCGGGGGGCCCGGCTTGCGACACACCCGGCATCTTCGGCATCGATACCCACCGTTTCCCGGATCCCCAACTTGCCAGCATCATTGCAGCCGACCTCGCATCCAAGCTATCCCCCACACACAGTCCCCTTGTCTGTTCACAGTGGCCACGGCGATAAGCTTGGCTTGACGTTCCGGATGACCTTCTGTCGTGCGATCGGATGGTTGATTGTTCTGCTTGGGACGGTCGGCGTTGCCTCCAGTCATGAGCCTGACTCGCGACGCGAGCTATCCGGGTCGATGCGTTTGGCGATCTCTGAGTGGGACCCGGGGCGGCTGCCCGATATCGCGAATGCGCTTGCCAATTGGGATGACGCCGTCATCGCAGTGGAAGCCTATTTGGCACAGCCCCGGAATCACGATGTCGCGGACGGATGGCGAACGTTCTTGGATTGGAAGCCGCTGCGCGATGCGATTGCCGCAAACGCCTCGACCGGCGTGCTTGGGTCCGCGGCGTTGCCGTTAAGGCAGCGGCTGAGGGGCTTGAACGCTGGGTTGGAACTGGAACCCATGCTCCGCCTCAGGGCGGCGACCGACCGCTTGATCGCAGCCCTGCGATACAGCGACCCTTCACGGAGTGAGCGCCTGTTGAAAGGGCAATTGGGTGCCATGGCAGAGGCCTTGGAAGTTGATTTGGACAACGAAGCATCCGGTTCCCCGTCGGCGTCGACCCTGGATCGGATGGCTGTGTTGACGCAAACGCTGCTGGCAGCCAATCAAGCTCCGGGCTTGGTCAAGCAGATTCAGGAATGCTATAGCGAGCCAAACCTGCGAGTCTCGGTCAGCCAGGCGGCGGTTGATGCGTTGACCACACGCCCCATCGATGACCGCAGCCCGGTTCGCGAGTGCATTCTTGGCAGCCGTATGGTGGGGGACTCGCGTTTAAGAGCACAGGTGTCGACACAGTTGTTGCCACACGACGGCCACGTGCGATTGCTGCTGCGAATGGATGGACGCTTCGACACCCGTTCACGAAGTTATCGAAAACCCGTCAGCGTCGATACGATCGCGGACACGAATGTGTACGTCGCGCGCCAAGTCATCGTGACGGAGAAGAGAACGCACCTAGGGGACGTGATCGCCAGAGTGAACCTTCAATCGCAAATACAACGCGTGAACCATCCCTTGAAGTTGGTTCGGCGGATCGCACTCAACAAAGCGATGGAGACGAAGCCCCAGGCCGAAGCGATTTCAAGTGGCCGCTTGAAAGAGCGACTGATCGAAGACTTCAAACGGCGAAGCGATTCCGAACTCAACCGAACCTTCCCGTCGATCGACGAAGAAGTGGGCCCGTGGCTGAAACGCCTTGGACTTGCGCCGGTCAGCCGTCATCTTCATTCCACCACCCAACAGGCGCAGATGGTCGCTTCGCTTTCAGCTCCTGACGGTCTTCGGTCACCTCGAAGTGCGCCCGCGATCGCGGATACCCACCCTGATTACGAAATTGCAGTTCAGATTCATGAGTCCGCCGCCGCGGCCATGGCGGATCCGCTCCTAGCAGGCGAAACGATCTCGCCCGAAAGCGTGCGACAGATCGCGGATCAGCTGGGATTGAACCGTCTCTTTGCACCGGAGTCGGGCGAGTCAGTGGATCTCGGTGAATTTGAAGTGGATTTTGCCTCGACACGCCCCGCCTTTTTTGAGGCTCGTGATCAGACGCTGCGATTGGGTTTCAAAGCGACACGCTTCAGCAGCGACGGACGCGAATTGAAAGTCGCGATGCAAATCGTGGCGGTGTATCGTCCCGTGCGCCGGGATGGCGGCCTGCGATTGGTTCGTGACCCCGATTTGGAAATCACGTTTCCACGAACACGCCGCTTGTCGACTCTCCAGGCCGCCCAAAAAGCGAACATGGTCCAGGTAATGAGTGAGGTGTTTCCCAGCGAGTTGCTCAAACGCGGCTTGGAGGTGCCTGCTGACGCGAGCACCCGTCTGATTGCCGGTCGAACCTTTCAGGTTGACGGGATCGATTTGCAACACGGTTGGGCCACGATCACGTTACGAATCACGGACTGACGTGGCATGACAACACACGCCGCATGCCATCAGCTCTTTCCGACTCGCCAATTGACCGGACATGGCTGCCTGCCAATCAGCCAAATCGCGTTAGAGAGCGTCCCGCTTAAGACGTAACCCATCGGGACGTTGTCACGGGAATGGAAAGGGAAATCGTGCTCGTACTCAGCCGCGGCGTGGCGGTACTCGTACTCCTACTCGACTCGTTGCTGTCTCGAGTACGAGTACCGCTTCGCTGAGTACGAGGTACGAGTACGATTTTCAGCGTGACCGGCGGTTTTTGCCTGGCTTGCTAAGCTGGACGCTCTCTAACGCGCGACGGCTGAGGCAAGATCCAGTCTAGCGTTCCACAACTTGTCTTGAACCGAGGTTGTCCTGTCATGTGTCTCTTTGCTTACGGGTGCTTGCTCTCGGGATTGCTGCTCCATCCCTCGCTCGAGACCGTCACAGAGTTGCAATGGAACGCTGACTCGGGACGCGTCGAATGCGCCTTGCGTTTGTCTTTGATCGATGAACAAGACGTCCTCCGTGATTCTCGACAGCGCTGGAACATGTCAAACCAAGAGAACGCGCGGAAGCGTTGGGACCCGATCTTGATCAAACGCGTGCTGGCGACATCGATCCGGTTCAACGAAGCCGATCCGGATCGGAGCCGCGTGACGGCAGTCCCGACATCAGGAAAAGAGCGGTCGGATCAAGAATCAACAAGCCGTCGCTTCCATTTCATAGGTCGGCAGGCCGATGGCGGGCATGTTTGGTGGTTTTTTGAGTACGAGCCACCCGCGTCGGACAACGGTGCTGCGGAGCCACCGTCATCGGTGCGGATCGAAGTCCTCGATCGAATCGCTTCCGTGCACACGCATCGATCTAGTGCCACGTCGCTATCAGGTGAGACAAACGCCAAGACCGGCAATCTCACCGTGCCCCGAAATGCCATTCGCGTTCTTGGCGACACCGCGCCGTGGGTGGTCACGGCAGCGGGTTCAACGTCGGTGAGCCTGGTTTGGCCCGGGCAAGAGAAGTAGGCGGACAACGCGACGCAGATTTCCGATCGAGCCGAGTCCCACGCCACACGGTGCGCTGCACGTTGGAAACGAGCCCATTGGGACGATTCACCTGTCTTTGCCGTTCGCGACCTCCAAGAACCCGAAAGGGAACTTTCCACCTTTGACGGCCTCCTCCGGGATCTTCATCGAACCTACACGGAGCTGGTCCGATCGCGTGGTTCGGATTGGCACCTGATCTGCTAAGCTACCGCGCGGTGGATCAACGTGGTCCCAAGAACCGGGGGCGTGCTTCAGGAGGAAGCGTCTCCTTTGAAACCCGTTGCTCCGCGCTCGTTTTGAACCACTTGTCCATCGTCGCTAGACAACTTGCAGTGGGAGTTGTTTGGTGATGGATGGCGCAGCTCGCTTGCGTACGGAGCTTTCCCATGCCCCTTCTGTCTGACCCCGCACAACTCCAACGCGCTGTCGGCTGGGATCGGTTCGCGGCTGTCTCTGCCGAGAATCGCCAGCAACTGCAGAACTACCTGACCTTTCAAATGGCTTTGGCCGGTTTGACGCCACCCCACGAGGCAGATCACGAGAATCCTGAGTCGGCCATTCCGCGCGAGATGCTCGACGCGCTTCGGCAACGCAATGCCATGGTCCGACGCCATTTGCCCCCGATTGATTCACGGATCGAATCGTTCTTGGGAACTTACTTTGGTGACATCGTCGGCGACGATCCACTTCGATTGCCACACCGCGCTTTGAACTTGGACCGGCATGGCATGGCGAGGGAACTGAGTTTGCCACTGGGAGGCAATCAATTCGTCAACGACCAGGTGAGTTCGTATCGCTGCTTCAACGGGGTGCTGAACAATCCGAAGGCAGATCGTCGGACAACGGCCGGGACGTTCCACATTGTTGAGGGTGGTCTTCCGATCCCGGATGACAAGCGTGAAGTTCCGCGAGAGGTTTTTGTGCGGCTGTTTCGCGCCGCGATGAATCCACCCGAGTCGAAACTGGAATTGCCGTACACGTCTGAGAGCGCTCACAAGGCCCGCACCTGGGTCTCCCTGATGTTGCGGCCCATGGTGTGCCCGGAAGTACCTGGGGTGTGCGAATCGAAGACGATGGAAACACGTTTCTACGTCCCCGGCAACAATGTCAGCAACCTCGACTTTGTCGAGTCCATCTTTGGCAATGCGGGTGACCCGCTCGTCCCAGAAGGCGACGCAGGGCTCGATGCAAAGCACTGGAGTGGTCACACCGGCTGCGTGATTTTGGCGACGCATCTGACGACGCTGACGAAGAAGGAACTCGGTCTACCGCACTATGACGATGCGACGGATCGTCAGCGTCGCGACAGCATGTGCTATCGGGACGACGATGAGAAATACAACGACGGCGGTGCCTTTAAGTTGACGTGCCGAGACGAGACTGGCGTCGTGGTCACACTGATTGCGGACAACTATTACGGCTACTGCAAGAAAGAAGTCAAAACGCAATTGAGCTACGCCACCAACATGATGGGTGGCGCCGAGGAAGAACACGCCGGCGGTGCTTTGGCGTTCGCTTCGTACTCACTTGGCAACGAATTCCAAGTCAACTCGCAGCGCTACAACGGGCAAACCTTCCAGGATGTGGCGAAGCGTCATGCCGACACCATCGAGGTGCAGCCCGAAGGATACGGCGTGGACCGGAAGTACCCGTCGGTGATCTACATCCCTGAGAATGCACTGGTGACCTTGAAGGAACGGTGCATCCGTTGGGTTGATTCCAGCGGTGGAACGCAGTCGATTCGCCTGTC
The DNA here is from genome assembly GCA_039189905.1 of Planctomycetota bacterium. GTDB lineage: Bacteria > Planctomycetota > Planctomycetia > Pirellulales > Pirellulaceae > Rhodopirellula. Next base: position 2,773 of record JBCCYK010000265.1, on the reverse strand, counting down.
ACCCGACAAGGTCTACATCGCGCCATCGGGCTACAAGATCCATCTGGAAAAACACCCGTCCGCACCCTCCTGGCGCCTGGTGGGAACCGTCGGCGAGGGCGTTTTCTGTCACAAGCCGTGTACCGTCAGCGGTGGTGGCAAGAGTGAAATCAGCAAGAGTCTGCGCGACTACATGTTGTATGGACCGATCTTTGTCCAGGATCATCAGTCGGACTATCAGTGGATCGACGAGATCTTTGGCAAAGACTACAGCGACCGTTGGTCCGCTTCCTACACCGGACGCACCGACTATGTCGAGAAACCCAGTCGTGGCGTGTTGGCTGCCGACCGCACGCTGGGTAGCGTGATCAAGCTGCTGACGCCCTCACCGGATTACAACGACCCTTACAACGCCTGGCTCAAAGACATCCCGGAACACGTTTACGCCCTGGTCTTGATTATCAAGCGGTTCTCGGAACCCGGCATGAAGAACTGGCGCGACCACTTTGGGGTCGACATCGTCAACGGCTCACCCGGTCACGAGCTTAAGATGGGCGACCGAAAGCTGGTCGGGACTTACCTGCGAGTTGGGCTGGAATCGTCTCGATGGCGCACCTTCAAGCTACGTCAGGATTTCATCGCGGCTGCCAAAGTACAACGTGAAGACGACATTTCGTGCAGCGTGGTGATTCCCGCCGGCGAGATCGGGCAGGTCGGTGAACTGACCGCGGCTGCGGGCAGCTACAAGTTTGTGGAGAACTGTGAATATCGTCTGTTCCAGCGTCCCGACGATGCCATTCATCGGGGCTTGGACAAGCAAACGGAATCCGATCTTTCAAAGCCCAGCAATTTCATCAGCAACTTCGAGCCCCTGACATCGGAAACCGCCCGCGAGATCATCGCCGATGCGATCGAGTTCGACAAATTCACGGGTCCAATGGAAGAGATGCTCGTCAAAGCATCTGAGTCTGACGCGGGCTATGTGGTCAGCACGGCCGACCCACGGATTGTCGATGGCAAGCGAACGAAAAACCCGCGGTATCTCCAAGACCGACCCGACATGGTTTCGGATCGTGATACCTACGTCGCACTACGCGGCATGCAGCTCTATCGGAAGCTGGGCTCTGGAGAGGGCGTTCATGCCCCGGTGACGGCCGTGTTGTCCGGTCGGCGCAACAATCCGCCGGACCCGGCAGCAGGCTTCCGCTCACTCGCGGTCTATTCGCCCTTGCACTACCAAGACCTTCCCGAACTGTTCATGGACTATGTTTGCTCATTGACCGGGAAAAGTCCCAGCACCACGGGGGCGGGCAGTGAGGGCGCATTGACGAAAGGCCCCTTCAATTGCCTCCATCCGGCAGTGGACCTGAACAACGCGTTGGTGTCGATGATTCTGACCGGGCTGGGTGGGTTCAGCACGGCGGCGGGTCACGTCGGTCCCGACTTCCAGGTCGGTCACGACATTTCGCTTCTGATCCCGGAAGTTTGGTGTCGCATGTCAGCGGCCGAACGCGATCCGCAGGCGATGATTGCGGATGGCATGCTGGAGACCATCGCCGACTTCGAACACAAAGGTGTCCCGATCCCGGCAAGCCGCCTGGGGTATCGAATCACCGACAAGTTTGTGCGGACGTACCTGGGCCGGGTTTTCGACAATCCATCGAAGGTGCTACCCGAGTCGATTTTGAGGCCGGAGAAGCAAGACTTGGACTCGTTTGCCGATGGGGTGGTCTACATCGCCGAAGCTCAAACGCGAGTCGCCAAGCAGTACCTCGCCGACGATGGTTATAAATTGGCATGTCCGCCACTGAAGGCGTTATTGGACATCATGGCAACGGGAACACACGACGGTAAGAGCATTGACGATCCAGCGATCCGAGCCATGTTCACCCGCGATTCCTTGCTCTCGAGCGACTGGTACCAACTGCGGCTGGAAACAAAGCGGCAACGAGATCGCTCCCATTGGCAGGCGTTCGAAAACCGCTTGCAGCAAGTCATCGAAAACTTGCAAACCGATGGGCATGCGGATGACTCCGTGAGCCACTTGGCTTTGCCGGAGCGACTCGACTACGTGCAACGACAGCTGCACCTCACGTCGACCTCGGACTATCTCGCCAGGCTGTCCGGTTCAATCGGTGCCGACCCCATGCAGATCGCCGCCAGCGCAAAGCCCGCCATCGAGCATTTGGCAGGCGTCTAGGCGACGGGTTCGCGGGACAAAAGGCTCGGGCCAAATGCGGCACGAACGACTGGGGGCACCGAATCCCAGCCGATTCCTCTCGATCCAGCCTGACTGTACGCGAGCCATCAAGCGCACATAATCGTTCACAGGCCACCGCCGATCGCTTATGGGCATACGGGAAGACGCAGTGGACGAAGGAGATAAGCCCAGCGGTCAAAACAACATCACCGTGTCATTGAGGAAGCCCCAATGGCGAATCGGGAAGCGAGCATCGAGGCCAAGGAGGAACTGACCGACGATCCGACAAGGATCGCAAGACAGCGCGAGCGCCACCGCGTCAGCTGCTCACGATGTACGAAGCTTCTTGCCCGAAAAGAGCAGAGAAAGATTGCGAAGTCCACAGAAATGCGACTTCGGAAACCAATCCGTTCCCGACGACGCGTCCAGGTTGCCATCACAAGAGCACTGTAGCGTCAGGCCCAACGTGCGTCGGCCTGTTGCTCTTTAGCAATTTAGAGACATTGGACTATGCGATCGGCCAATGGAACCGACGCGGTTTGATGCGAAGGGCAATCTGCTTCGATGTCCTTGAATACCACACCTCTACAGGAC
>JBCCYK010000264.1:0-8903 GCA_039189905.1 Planctomycetota bacterium | reverse complement strand
GGTGTTCAGTGAACTACAAGCGGCGTGGAAATACCGCCTTCGTGACTGAACACCTTGAACTTGCGGAACGGCGTGTTGCTCGCGTTCGCCCATCCCTGGCCATAGCTGATCGCGCCTGACTGGTTCGGATTGTTGATGTCTTGAAACCTTCCCCCGCCCAGATCCTTGTACGGCTCCGCGCAACCACCGTTGTCAGACAGAAAGAGCAGGAGCGTGTTGTCAAACTGCCCCCGCTCCTTCAACAGCGAGACGACACGACCGATGTTCTGGTCCATTCGATCGACCATGGCCGCATAGACCGCCATGCGATAGTCGAGTTGGTCTTTCTGATTGTCCGTCAAATCGGACCAAGGCCGGACGCCTTCATCACGCGGTGGCAACTCGGTCGCTTCGTCGACAATGCCCAGCTTTTTTTGCTTGCGGAGTCTTTGCTGGCGAAGCTGATCCCAACCAACATCCCGATACTTGCCGACATACTTCTGGATGTCCTCTTCGCGTGCGTGCAAGGGCCAATGCGGTGCGGTGTAGGCCAGGTACAAGAAAAAAGGCTTGTCGTCCTTTTGTTCCTGGACGAACTGCAGCGCGTAGTCCGTGAACGCGTCGGTCGTGTAGTAGTCCGGATCCGTAGGTGGATCGAGGTTTTCGTTGTCGAGCGTGATTCCCCGACTTCCCTGCGGCTTGAAAAAGCTGGTGGCCCCCGCGATCGCGCCATAAAACCGATCAAAGCCGCGTTGCCTGGGCCATTTCTCTTTTCCGTGGTAACCAAGGTGCCACTTACCCGCCATGTACGTGTGGTAGCCCGCCGCGCCCAGTACCTCGGCAATGGTGACACATCGACGGTTCAAAAAGCCTTGGTACGCCGGACGGCTGTCGTTGGTGGGGCCTTTCGGCGTCTCGGTCATCTGACCAATGCCAGTCTGATGCTGATGCAATCCCGTCAACAAGGCCGCGCGAGTCGGGCAACAACGCGCCGTGTTGTAGAACTGAGTGAAACGCAATCCATCCGCGGCCAACGCGTCGATGTTGGACGTTTGGATCTCTCCCCCATAGCAACCGATGTCGGAGTACCCCATGTCGTCCGCCATGATGATGACCACATTGGGTCGATCATCGGCGTGCGCGACGCATGCGAGCGCGAGGATGATTTTCAGATGAATCGCAACGAGGATTCGCATGTTCCGTGAGTCTCTTGGTGCTTGCGGAAAGAATGGCCATCGATCATTACGCGGGAAGGACGAGCCATAGACACAAGGTCGTGCGTGAAGTGAACGTGTTCGCCGACAGCAAGACGATTCGACTTCTTTGAGCCAATTATCTCTTGTTCGAACGGGACTTTGCCCTCGGGCTTGTCGCCGGAGGCGGCAAGGTGGTTAGCCAGTCTTCCAGAAGCGTTTCCAGATCATCTGCTACGTGTGGGTGATCACTTACCACGTTGGTCTCTTCGGCCACGTCGTTCCGCAAATCGAAAAGTCGCCGCTGCGAACCTGAGCGGATGAGCTTCCACCCCGCCGACCGAACGGCGGCTTGCTCGGCGCCACGGAACGACCAACGAAAGTACAGATGTTGGTGCGGCACGGAACTCTCATCACCAGCTATGAACGGCAACAGGTTCACGCCATGCAAACCGACGGGATGCTGGTTGACACCTGCGGCGGTCAGACAAGTCGGCATGACGTCCAAGGTGCTGACCATGGGATCGTACTCGGTACCTGCGGGCAGACGATCCGGCCAGGTCACAAGAAACGGCACGCGAACGCCCCCATCACGTAGGCTCCCCTTGGACCCGCCCAGTGGCGCGTTGAACCCACCTCCGTTCTTGGGCGCACCGTTGTCACTGATGAACCAAATCAACGTGTTATCTTCGATCTCGGCGGTTCGGAGTTCGTTGACAATTCGTCCCACCGAATCGTCAACACACGCCATCATGGCAAGGCAGACACGGCGTTTCTTGTCTTGGACATGCTGAAACTGTGCCAAGTAGCTTTCTGGGGCTTCGAATGGCGCGTGCGGGGAGTAGGGCGTGTAGTAAAGGAAGAAAGGAGATTCATCTCGCGCGTGACGTTTGATGAAGCCCAGCGCAGCATCCGCCTGAACTTCGACACGATAGCGATCGTCCGTGAGCAGCTGCGGCGGATCCGCGACGGGACTTCCGTCGAGTCCATGCGACACCACGTACACCTGGCTGGTACCAGAAACGTATTCATCGAAACCGCGAGCCGACGGCAAGAAGGGAAGATCTCGCCTCGGCAAAACGAACTTGTCTTCTTTCTGCATCGCCCGCGTCGGTCCACCTCCCACACCCCATTTGCCGGACATGCCCGTGGTGTAGCCAGCCCTTTGCAGTTGACTGGCGATGGTCTCCACCCCGGGGGCCATCGCGGCGACTCTGCTCGGCTGCGTGGCTGTCAAATTGGTCTCGACCCCCGAGTGTTGCTGGTAACGCCCCGTCAGGATCCCAACGCGCGACGGCATGCATTGCGGTGCCGTCACGAAACCATGCGTCATTCGGACACCGCGGCGCGCCAAGCCGTCAATGTGAGGCGTGCGAATATCGCCGCGAAACCCCTGACACCCAAGATCGGAGAAACCTTGGTCATCCGTAAAGATGACGATGATGTTTGGGCGTGCGTCGTCGGCACACGCGGTCAACGCGAGGTTGCACACGAGAAGGGCGACACAAGCTGCCACCCTGCAAACGCACTCCACAGGACGAGCTTTCGCGAGGAGCGTCATGGAACGCCACCGATCGCTCATGACGCGTCCTTGATGGCGGCCATGAGCGCCGCTAACAATGCTTCACGCGTGCTCTGAGACTCGGGATCGTCCACCAGGTTCGTTCGTTGAGATGGATCGCCAGTCATGTCATACAGTTCCATGCTGCCGTCCTTGTAACGGTTCAGCTTGTGTGTGGCCGAGCGGATGCTGTGGTTCCCTTCCTGATACGTCATGAATAGATGCGGGTGTACGGGTGGCGCCTCGGCGCTGTCGATCAAAGAGGTGATGCTCGACCCCAGCTCGACCTGCGATCCGACTTGCGTTCCGGCCATTTCACAAATCGTCGGATAAAGGTCGTTGAGACTGACAATCTGACGTCGGAGTCTTCCGTCGCATGCATTGGGATTGCGAGGGTCATGAACAATGAACTGCACCCGGTTGGCTTCTTCCCAGAGTGCCTGTTTCGCGATGTGATACTTGGCGCCCATGTGGTAGCCATGATCGCTCCAGAGGAAGAGGACGGTGTTGTCGCGAAAGCGCGAGTTCTCATAGCCTTCGAAGAGCCGACCGAGGCATGTGTCTGCGTAGGAAACGCAAGCGAGGTAAGACTGCACCATGGCTCGCCAGCCCGGAATCTCTTCGTCCTCCCCCAGTGACCTGGCGTGATCCATCACGACGCGCATTTTCCCGCTCTTGAAATCAGTGAACCGTTCCGCCCCCGATGGCAAATCGTCGAGATCCGCGACAATGGCCTCCAGGGTCTCACGATTGAGTCCCACCATCTCTTCCGTTGGGAAGCGATCGAAGAAGGATTCTGGGGCAACGAAGGGCAGGTGCGGACGAAACAGGCCGCAACCCAAGAAGAAGGGCTGATTTTGAGGCAGGCTCACGCCGGTGGGACCGTCATTGCCGCGGCGTTCGGCGGGCGTCATCGTCGCCTTTCCGCTTTCAAGCAGTCGGGCTGCGAAATCGGCGGCCATCCAATCGCCCGATTCCTTTAACGCCAGCCGCGATGGACCGAACACCATGTTGCCTCCCTTGCGGGGCGAATACCTGCCAAACTTGGCACCATTGCAACCGGTTACGTGATTCAGCCACACTGACCAGGAGTTGCGGGCATCCGCCCAGTCGTCTTTGACGGGTCCGTTCGCGTTGCCGGTTGGCTTATGAAAGAGCTTGCCTAGCCCGGTTGTGAAGTACCCAGCCTTTTTGAGCTGCTGGGGCAAGGTGACAGCATCCTTCAAGCTGTCATACGTGCGGAAGTGTTTTGAATGACCGTAGTATCCGGAACGATAGGGCGCGACGCCGGTCATCAAGGATGTGCGTGAGGGACCACAAAGAGCACTGGGGCAATACGCGCGCACAAACGGAGCGCTTTTTCGAGCCAAGCGATCCAGATTCGGTGTCAAACGCTCGCAGACCGACGCCCGCAGTTCCGGATCCGGGTAGATCACCTGCAGAAAGTTGCCAGGCTCTTCCGATGCGTAGCCAGCAAAGTCATTGAGGTCGTCAACCGCGATGAATAAGAAGTTGGGACGTCCCGCCGATGCGGTTGGGAATGCCAGCCACAGCGATAGACACACAGCCATCGCTGAGATGCCTGCGACGCGCGATGTCAACAATGGGCCAACGTCGGGTTGGGGATGATGCATGGGAGGTCTCGTGGTGAATTACTTGATGGTCCAAACCGTCTTTGCACCCGGTGCTTCGACACGGATGATCAGGGTGAACGGATGGCCGCCGGTCGCAAGAACGCGCTTCGAACTTTCGGCCGCTCCAGCACTGTGAAGATCGATCGCATGCGCCGCATGCAGTCGCATGAAGCAAGCTGAGTCAGACTGAACATGGATGGTTTTGGGACCTTCCTCGGCAATCATCAGATTCCCGCTGACTCGATAGATGCCCGGTGTCGGCGCCACAAACGTCCATTCCCCCAAAGCACTTTCCGTGACACTCGCTTGAGTCAACTCGGAGTCGCCACTCGGCACGGGCACGTAAGTGACACTCGGTGGCATCGCGAACCGACGTGCCTCGTAACCGGCTTGGGAATCCTCTGAAGCTGGAATGACGGCATCATCGTAGGGGCGTTTGGCGGATTCATTGGGGCTGCGGACCTGCAGCACCTTGGATTTCATTTCTTGTTGGAGTCTTCGCATGGCCGCCGATGTACCCGCCAAGTTGCTCGCTTCGTCAACGTCAGCCACCACGTCATAGATTTCAAAATCATCTTCGGCTGACTGAATGTCATAGCGAACGCCTTTGTATGACATGCCATCTTCTCCCTTCATCCGAATCACTTGCATCTCTTTTCGCGGCCGCGTTCTGCGTGACTCAAGAAAATCCGCGTAGTCCGGAGTCGAGCCTCCATTCTGATACTCGATGTACACAAGGCTTTCAGCCTGCTCGCCCTCACCAAGCAGGGTTGGCAGTAAGGAAACGCCATCGCAGCGCGCTGGCGCCGGAACACCGGCCACATTGCAGAACGTGGCCATCCAATCATGAAATTGCGAGGGTGTTTCATCGATTCGACCCGCCGCGATGCTGCCCCTCCACCACGCCAGCGTGGGCATACGGATCCCGCCTTCCCAGCAGTCGCGCTTCGTCCCGTCGAAAGGACCGTAGGACTGAAAGGCCTGCGGTGAGTAGCTGGCCGATCCCCAAGACTCACCAGCGAGATAGGCTTCATGATGCGGTCCGTTATCGTTGGTGAACACGACCAGCGTGTTGTCTGCCAGGCCTAACTCATCCAAGGTTTCATTCAAATCACCCACGGCTGTATCGATCCGTCGAACCATGGTGGCGAATCGCTTCTCAACATCGGACCACGGCTGGTCTTCATAGTCGGGATGAATGAACGAATCGACTTCTCCGATGGCCGTGTTGATGGCTGGTTGCTTGATGGCGTTTGGATCTTTGCCGCCCGTCCACTGCACGCCTCCATCCACGCCACCGCCATCGGGATAAGGCCCCGTTGGGACTTGGAGCGCCGCGTGGGGTGTGTCATAGTTCAGCATCAGAAAAAATGGCTGATCGGCTCGACGCTCGACGTGGCGCTGCAAGAAGTGTTTGGCGGCCGCCGTAAACAAATCGGTGGTGTAACACTTGGAAAGCGACTCACTGATCTCAAAGTCCTTGGATTCGGTGGACAACCAAAGATCCGGCACGCCACGATGCGCTTCATTGGCCAACTTCCATGGATCGTTGGGATAGTGCAGGTGACCCGCGTAATGGCTGACGTAGCCGAAGTAGTCGTCAAAACCACGCTTCGTAGGGTACGACGGCCAGTCCGCGGGCGTGCCGGTTTGTTGCTTCGCTTTCAGCCCGCCCTGCAAGCCATATTTCCCGATCATGCAAGTGCGATACCCGGCTTCGCGAAGAACCGACCCAAGCGTGTGATTGTCCTCCAGCTCTTTGTCGAACTGGTTGTTCCGGACCACCGCGTTGCCCTGATGGACGCCCGTCAACAGCGTGGAACGGCTCGGGGCACAGACAGGTGCCGGACAGTAGTGGGCCCGCATCTGCAAGCCGCCAAGCGCCAGTCGATCCAGGTTCGGCGTTCGATGCTTTTTGTCATGCTTGGATTCGTTCTGGTAGAAGACGCCGAGATCACCCCAGCCCAAGTCATCCGTGAAAACGAGAACGATGTTGGGTTGCTTCGCATTCGCCAAGGAGCAAGGTAGGAGCAAAACGCAGACGATCCACCCGCAAGCAGCCAAGAGGATGTTCGTGCCGCGATTTGGTTCGGCGCGTGGTCGCACAACGATTGCTCGCTGAATCGTGCCGTGTTCTCCAAACCCGCGGCGCAAGCGGGTCGTAGCGTGGAACCCCGTTCCTCGCTTACGCTTCGGGTTATGCGTTCCCAAAATCTGATTCGGTTCAGTTAGTTGCGTTGTCATGATGGTTCTTCGGTGCGGACGTCTGCGCACGCGGTTGTTGTTCTGAAAGATGACTAGAAAGGGCGTTCCGCAAGTCTCCAGGTCGGTTCGTCTGACGACTAACGACTCTGACGACTTGCTCCAGTGCCTGACGCTTGTTGGCGTCATTCGGTTGAAAATCAAACGCTCGGAGATAGCGAAGCGGGCGACTGGTTCCCTGCCATCCGACGTGCTCCGTTAAAAGCTTTGCAAGCAGTTCGCTGGTTCGCGCCGCGCGACTTCGCCAGATGATGTCGCGTCCTGCGGGGCCGGCCCAATCATCACCCACGAGTGCCAGCCATGCTTCGATGCAGGCGTCCCAGTTGCTGGCAGCAGCAATCCCAAGGGCTTCGAGATACCATCGGTCCTTGCCATCGTGCAGCAGAGCCAACGCAGCCCACGTCACTTCCATCGATTTGCGATCCCTGAGTGCAAGGACGGCTTCACGGCGAACGTGAGGTGACCGGTCTGCCTCGGCCTGGCCAGACAAACGGATGACCTCGGCGTCATCAAGATGTTGATTGGCAAGCCGAAACGCCATGCAGCGCACTTTTTCGTCCGAATCCTTCATCGCACGCTCGATCGCGGCATTGGGGTCAACATCCGCAAAAACCCACAGTGCTCGAGCACGCATTGGAGCACTTGCCGATTCGCGAATCGCGGATAGCAATTCAGGAACAGCGTCCAAGCCACGTTGACGAAGTCTTCTTGCACCCAGGTAGCGAGCGGACACGTTGGGGCTTCTCAAGAGATCGATTGCCCGATCCGTACGCGGTCGCGATGAATCCGGGGTGGAGTCAGCAGCGACACGAAAGATACGACCGCGATCAGTATCGCCCATACGATGCCCACCCACACCGGGATCGTACCAATCGGCCACGATCAGCGAGCCATCTGGCGCGACGCAGACATCGACCGGCCGAAACCACTTGTCGCCTGCTCCGGTCAACAGTGGGACCTGTTTCCCGCGGAATCCTGCCCCGTCGTCTGTAAGCTCAAAGGCTCGCACGGAGTTCGGCCCGGGATCGCAATGAATCAGCTGATGGTGAAATCGCGACGGAAGAAGGTCGCCCTCATACTTCGCGATCCCGGTTGGCGAACCGGCCCCGGTTTGAACCACGTTCGGAACAACGCCGGGATCGTTGAGGTGCCAGTGCCGGAGTGGGATCTCGTCGTGCATTCCCGTGCGCGGGGACGACCACGTGGCCCCGTCGATCTCGCTACGGTAGCCATAGTTTCCAAAGGGCATGACATAGTTGATACGTGTCGCGCGATTGCCATCGTCGTCATTGTCTGATTGCCACATCGTGCCAAAGGAATCCACGCAGACTTCCCAGTTGTTGCGAAAGTTCCAAGCAAGCGTTTCGACATGGCTGCCATCCGGGTCGCAGCGGAAGACCATTCCTTGCTGATAAGGATCGGTGCTGTCGCTTGCAGCCCGCCCCGACCTGTCGACGATTGGCTGGCCCTGAGCGTCCTTGAGCTGATGCCCTTCGTTTCCGAAATTAAAGTAGAGCTTGCCGTCTGGCCCAGGAACTACGGCATGGATTCCATGATCGTGCTCGGAACCTCCGATACCCGTGAACAGCACCTGCTTGTCCTCCGCCACCAGATCCCCGTCGGCATCGACGAGCGCGAACACGCTGTCGCCAGCCGAAACGATCACACGGTCATCCAGCACACAGATGCCGTGCGCCGAATTCACATCGACGCCTTGATAGAAGACCGTGGTCTTGTCAGCGACGTGGTCACCGTCGACATCTTCCAGGACGAGTATCCGATCGCCCTCGTGCCGAACCGGGTTGTATGGGTTTCGAAAGTGACGGTAGTTGATGACTTCGCACACCCAGACGCGACCAAGATGGTCGACATCAATGTTGGATGGGTTTCGTAGGTCGGGTTCGCCGGCGAAAAGCGACACCTTCAATCCTTCCGCAGTTGCTAGCCCCTTGGTCGCATCCTCTAGCGCGTGCGACATGGCACCACTCGCCGCAGATGAGGTCTCGTCGTTCAAAACATGGAAGCCGCGCTGGCTCTTGTCGCGAAGCAAAACCATGTAGTCCACCAGATCCAGCAGTTCCTGAACTGTCAACAACTGATGGAGTCCCGCCGGCATCAACGAAACGTCACTTTGGCTCAGTTCCTCTATCTCATCCGCCAAGACATTTCGAAGAACGCCTTCCGCAGTCTTGATCGTGACTTGGGTTTCGTTCCGACTGTGAAGGAGACCGCTGAGCACCAGACCATCAACGGTCAAGAGCATGTATTGTTCGT
>JBCCYK010000263.1:0-8980 GCA_039189905.1 Planctomycetota bacterium | reverse complement strand
GTGCGGGTCAAAGGTCTCAAGTTGGCTCGGTCCCCCCTCCAACCAAAGCAGGATCACACTCTTGGGGGTCTCCTTGACCACGGGAGTGCGTTCGGAAGCCAGGGCGAGCTTACGTGCCACCGTGGATAGCATCACGCCCCCGCCAGCGCCCAGCAGGGTACGTCGTGACAAGTGCTGACGACGATTACAGAGTTCCATCATGGCTGCGGCTCTTCTCCCTAGCGTTGCGTCGATACGCGTTGTTGATTGGCTTAGTGGTTCCACGAGAATCCGCTGCTGTTAAAGAGGACCCAGGCGAGATCGCTATAGGCCTCCTGTTGCTTGTCGGCACTCTCGACCCTTTGAACAAAGTGATTCAGTTCTGTCTGGCTCGGCGAACGATTCAAGATCGTCAAGTAAAGTGAGCGAACCGACTCCGACACGCTGGGGCCAAACATGGCGATGTGGGAACAGGCATTGAGCACCGGATTGGGCTTGGAGCGTTCTTGGATCAATTTGCCGTTGAGCATGACCAGACGCTGCGTGATTGTGGCGGTTTCCTTCTGAAATTCGTCCTCACCCAAGTCCCCATATCGCCGCAGAAAGTCATTCTGATCGCCAAACTTCTGAAGTTGCACGAAGAAGGAGGAGTCGCGGTCGACCGTCTTGATACGAGATGCTTGCAACGCAGCGCCAGCAACCTGTTCACTTCTCAAACGAACGATTGGGAAGACCGCGAAAGCATTTTCGTGTCGTTCCGTCACGTCGAAGGAAGCACGGCTATCAACTTGAAAAGCGGGCGAATCCGTGATCCAACGAATGAGCTGCCGTGTGTCGAAACCGGAACCAATGAACGCGTCCGTCAGCGTCTCGATCATGGGATGGACTGGAACGTCCAATGGAACGTTGTCAACGGAATCCACGGGTGAACGTCCGAACAAGAGCGACCACACACGAACGACACTCGCACGCGCGAATTGCTTGTTCTTATGATGCGTCAACCACATGGCCAAACGTGCACGGTCGTTATCCGCGGGCTGTTTGGGCAGGAGGTCTCGCCGAAAGGGCACATTCGGTTCCACATCGACCTCTTCGGTCGCGTGAAGATACTGGTAGCGATAGTCCGCCGGTTGCGTCTGAAGGCCCTGCAAGCCCTTGTTGACCGCCGAGGTGAAGAACGACGCGAGCTGATGGAAGTCATCTTGAGCGCCGACGCGAAGATTGCCGTCCCCGCCCAACCATTCCGCGTCACCCAACGACACGTTTCCCAAGAAATCGTCGTGGCATTGCAGGCAATCAATTCGGAGCCCCATGAAGGCACGCGAAACGCGGGCAGCCATTCGTATGGGGTCCGGTTGGCCGTCGCCACTGTCAAACGTGACCGTGTAGAAGTTCACCTCGGGCTGATCTGTCCAGATCCCTTCGGAAGTGATCAGGTCCCGTACCAGCTGATCGTGGCGTCGGTTGGAACGGATTTGATCCCCCAGCCAGGTACGAAAACGACGCCGACGGTAGACCAAGAAAGGACCGTCTTCCGCACCGACCAGGAAGCGGGTGTAGCGTTCCGCCCAATAGTCAGCATGTCGCTGCGTTTCTAAGAGTCGGTCACGATGGATGCGAAAACGTTCGCTCTCAGGATAGTTTTCCAGTGATCGAATCTCCTCCAGCGAAACACCCGTTCCAACCAGGGCCAGGGAAGCACGGCGGCACGTTGTCAGCCAATCGGCAGGTTCAGCCGCATTCAGTCCCATCGCTTGCAAGTGAGCACGCCACTGGTCCGACACGACTCTTGCGACCTGGTCGTCAGTGACGTCGACCCCACCTGGTGGGCCCTTCATAGCCTCTGAAAGGTCCGCAGCAGCCTGACGCGAAACCGTCTGAATCGCTTCCGCCGTCTCCTGGGACGGCCGAGCGGTGGGATCGCTCAAACCCGTGGCCAAGTACGCAAACGTGCTCAACAGGAGCGCCGTCGTCAACGCATGGCGGCAGCCTGCGATTCCCGTTCTCAGCCAAGCGGGTCGCGAATACCCTGGCGACGACACATGCCCTTGCCCGTCGTCCGCCAACCCATCGGACGCGAGTGTCGCGTGGACGGGCGACTCTTTTCTCGGATCACGGTGTTCTCGCTCGCGCATGGACGGTTAGGGGGGTACCAGCAGGAAACAAGTCGAAGTGTGCGATCCGAATGCCGCCGTGTCATTCGCCGGCGCAACGTCTATCTTGTCATGGATCGCAAGGAAATGCAGGATTTCCTTGGCTATGGCTGCGGGAAAATCTTTGGACACAGAATGCCGACCTCCACCCCGTCCCAGGACGACTACTTTTTTCAGGCCTATGACCGCGAAGATGTCGCTTATGGCCTGGCCCCCTCTCCCGCGTTGAGATCGTATCTGCAACAGATTTATCCCGATGGAATTGAGCGCGGCAGCCGCGTCGCGTTGGACATCGGTGCAGGTGCTGGCCGCGATACGCTGGCACTTGCTCAGGTAGGTTTTCGCGTCGTCTCGGTCGACTTGAGTGAGCGGGGGTTAAGAAGAATCGAAGAGCGTTCGAAACGCCATGGGGTGGATGATTTGGTGAGAACCCAAGCCTCCGATGTGCGTGAATTTGATTTCGAGGAACAACAGTACGATGCGATCATCGCGACGACGGTGCTCGATCACATACCCGAAGCAGATTCGATCGCAGTTTGGAAGCAACTCTGTCGATCACTCACACCCGATGGCTTGATGTACGTCCAAGTGCACACCACCGAAGACCCTGGCTGCGGGATCGCTCCCGGATGCAATCGCGAATCACCCATCAGTGAAACGGCTGAAGCGGTGATCAACTACTTTCCACCCAATCGTCTGGTCCGCTGGGCTTCGCAAGCACAGTCGCAACTCAGAGTCCTTCGCTACGAAGAACGGTTGGAATGGGACACCACGCATGGCGAACCCCATCTCCATGGCAAAGCCGTCCTCTTGGCGGTCAAGGAGGACCATCACCCGAACTGGTACGGCCAACCCCCGGCATTCCCGCGTCCCGGCTGATGGGGCCATGACGCGTTCGGCTCGACCCATAAAAAAAAGGTGGGGACAGCCGATCGGCAGCCCCCACCTCAACGAAGATTTATCTTCAGGTCGCGATCAGAAGACGATTTCCCAACCGCCTTCCAAAAGCAACGCGTCGTCCGTCGTCAGGCTTACCGGAGTCGTCAAGTCATTCGCATGGACGATTGACGGCATGTCCGTGATGTATTTCACACCGATCGTGGGCCGGATCAATGCTCCCGCGAAGTGCCAGTCATATCGAATCGCGGCTTCATAGGTGAATGCGGAGCTGCTCAAGCGAGATGTCACATCGCCCGTATCGATGACCGCACCGCCGTCGGTCGTCGTGCTGACGCCGTCGTAAACCACATCGAGATCATAGATTCCGACTGAGGTGTCGAAGAAGAAGTCACGTCCGAACAGCTGCCGCCGTATCGTCGCGACGATCTCACCACCAAGGAAGTTGCTTTCCAGGTCTTCCTGGTAAACGAGGCCTTTGGTGGGCGAAACCGTGGCATCCATCGTGAGGTCCTGGTCAAATCGCATGTGCGACAACCCGCAGCCGATGGTCAGTTCGCCAATGCCCCAGTCGGTCAGATCAAAGAGATCGCGCAGGCCGATGTAGGAATCGTGGTAGAACGTGTCTGCATTCAGATTCGTACTCACGGTCTCGCCATCCAGAGTGGCCAAATCGTTGTCACCGTCGAGACTGGACAGATAGATTTGCGAAGCCGCGCTGGGGTCATCGATGCTGGCACGATCGCCCATCGAGTCCGCACCTGCGATGGTGGCTCGAACTTCCAGCAAGGTGCGATAGCCTACGAAGTCATAGAAGCCGTGAACACGAGCCCGACCGCCATAGTGGCTTACATCCGACTCGAAAACGTCCGTTGCTTCAACAACATTCGCATTGCTGGTTTGGAACAGTCCTTTGTATTCCGGAAGGAAGGGGGTCCAACCTCCACCCGTAACAGTCCATTGCATTTGGGCTTGAGCACTGGAGGCAACGCAGAGCGCCGCAGCCAGGCAGAGTGTGAAACGGGTGAGCTTTAACACAGGGAATCTCCGTGACGGGTCGGCAGTTGGCCCGGCGGACAAACAGTCGCCTAGAAAGTGGGGAGTGATGGCCAGAATCTGACCTCAAGCTGAGATTTCGGCGATCCGCGCGGAGATTCGTTAAACGAGGAACGCATCGTCCCCCAAAATGACGTGCAGCGTTTGCGCTCAGACCGTCCAGAGAAGAGAGGTCAACCAGAAAGGATTACACCGACCCACACAGATGGTCAGGATCGGCGGACCTTGGCGCCGCGCAAAGTTTCTCTCAAGTGTGTGATGAGAGCAGACGGGCCGCCCAAACGCGTGAAACCGCCAAGAGGAATACTAGGGGAGCTTCAGGTTCTCCATCGCCGACTGCCAGCGGGTCGCGGTCGGGTCATCCGGCGGGACGAGGAGCGAGAAGGTCGCTTGCTGGCGACTCAATAGACGGGCCCATGAATCGGCAGTCGAACGACCCTCGTACGCTCGTGCAAGCAACCAACGACATCGTGCCAGGTGAAACTGTGCCTCCAAAAGACTCTCTGTGAGTTCGTCGGAAGCTTCGCCACGCTGCCGTGACTGTTGCAAAACCACAGCGAGTTTCGACCAACCCCAAATGTTCACCGCCTTGTCGCCTGGACCATCCATCACCAACTTCAGCTCGTCGATGGAATCACTCGCGACAGCGCGTTCTTCAAGCATCTTGGCAGCACGTAACTGCAGGTCCACCACGTTCGGCGTCGTCGCGAGCACCTCGAGTATCAAGCTGTAAGCCGATTCCTTTTTTCCAACCGCCATCTGCCATTTAATCTGCTCTGTCTGAATGGATCGCAGACGGCCGGCATCGGGTTGGTGCGAAGCCACCAGCCGTGTTGCAATCTGATCGGCCAAAGCGAAACAACGTTCCGCAAGTGGCGCAGAAGGTGCTCCCATACCAAGTTCGCCCATCGTGTAGGCCATCCAAAGGAGATCATTAAGGGGAACCTCGGATATCTTGTCCTGGAACCTGCCGAAGTCGCGTTCCAGTCCTTCCAAAGTAGCAACGGTCAGCTTGGACGAAGCGATCGCCGACTTGACTTCCGTCACGAAATGATCTCGATACTGCGCCGACGAATCGGGAGCCTCCATGCCCGCTGGCAACAGCTTCTCGAGACGTTCCATCGTGATCAGCGCCTTGTCCGTCTGGCCGTCATGTTTGAGCACGTCATGCATCATCTGGATCACGGCCCGACAAAAGGCGGGCTCCACCGTGACCTGCCCTTTGGGATGTTGCTTTCGAGCGGTGATCGACTTGGCCAAGGGAAACTTCCCTTGGTTAAATCGTTTGAGAATCTGCCGATTGCTGGCCCTCAGGGCGGCGATACGTATCGCGCTGAACTGAGCGGACATCAGTTCTCGGGTCGGTTGCGCGAGGCCTTTTTCCGACCTTGTGATGCCGTCGTCAAACTGTCGTAAGGCCTTATCGAGCCAACTTTGATGCGTCTTGATGCTGGCAGGTGTTGATGGGCTGGCACGACGACGAAAGACGCGCCAATAGGCTTCTCCCGCTCCGAAACTCGCATCCGACTTCAAGGGGGAGGATGCCGGGACGCGCTGAAACGCTGTGGCTGCGGCCTCGTTGGCACCAAAAGCCAGGTAACGTCGCGCGAGGTTCAGCCACATCTCATCGGTGGTCTCGTCGGGCCACTTTTGCTCTATCAACTCGATCACGTCCCGCATTTGATTTAGCTCGCCGACCTCGTTAGGGTCTCCCCAATGAACTTCGGAAGCTTCCTGCGTCGCCGCGAGCGACAGGAAGGCGGCGTCACGCGTTGAGCCTTCAGCGGCATCCCCGAGGCGAGCGGCCCACATCCCGTAGACCATCGCTTCTTCCAACAGCCCGGCTTGGAATGACAGGTATGCGAGCAGGTATCGGAGCTCACCCAAGTTCTTCGTGTCCTGGCGACGAACCAAGGAATCATACGCTTGTTGCGTGTGGGCGAAGGTGGTCGCCAGTTGCTTGCGATAATCGCCGTTCGGCTTAGCGTTGGCGTCCATCGACATCAACGTCTCGTACTGGTCATAAGCCACCTCGTATGCGTCCCGAAAAACGGATTCGCGGATCTTCTCTTTCGGTATGACGAGTCGTGAACGTGTTGGGCTCGGATCCGGCGGCTGCCAATCCGTGATAGCTGTGAACTGACGATAGCCCGGCGTATCTGAGTCAGGTCCCTTGCCGCGGTCGCGGTCATCCTTCGGGCCCGCATCGGGCTTGTCTCCTTTTGCGGAAATCGTTTTGGTTGGGACCGAAGACAACGCCGGTGCAGGTGCCTCGAGGACCCACGCGGCGAGCTGCCCCGACTCGATCTCGAGCGTTTCAGCGTCGGCCTTAGGCTCAACCCGCTTTGGGGTCGCGGCGGTCTCGGTATGCGGCGAACGGGTCATCCGAAACACGACGCTCCCGATGACGACCAGGACAACCAAACCGAGCCCCACCATCCCCAACGAGGACGAGCGTCGGCGCCGTGCTCTCGGCACCTGCTCTTGACCCTCGTCCGGTGCATCGGTCTCGAGCCCATCAGCCTCTGTAGCATCGCCAACATCAATCGCAACAGAAGCCATCGCCGGTTCAGAGGTCGCCAGTGCTTCCGAAGCAAGTTTGGGCGACTCTTGCTCAAGGCTCGAAATCAGACGCCCGTCGCGTGAAACGAACAGAACGGTCCCGCACTGACAATGCAGAACCGACTTCGCGTCCGCATCGATCGCCACTTTCTTCAAGCAGACAGGACAGATGCCTCGTTTCGGCTGAGATCGGGTGGATGCCACTCGGATCAGGCCCGCCTAATTCGGTTTTCGAGGCGGCAATTTGACGCCCCAAACAGGGCCACGGGCATTGTTCCTTTTGCGTGGAAACTGCTTCGCCAGCAAGGCGCCTTCGGGCATCACGCCGACGTCCTTGTAGGTACCCCGATGAGCTTCAGCAAGTCTTCGGAAGTCCTGCGCCTTCTTTTCGTCCACCTCCATCCCTCGTGTATGCAAGATCACGTCCTTGTTGGGGTTCTGCGAATAGTATTTCGAAGCCCCATCGGTGAACGCGCCGTCGCCCAACACGTAAACAACGTCGGGCTCCATTTGGAACGCCAACGCGATGGCCTCGCGCCCGTTTGTCTTCAAGCACAGTTGGACCGTACCGAGCCACTGCTCCAATGCGACTTTGTTGCGAGCGGTTGCGGTCTGCAACTCAGGAACCGGTCTCGGGTGCATCATGCCGTATGCCGTGTCGCTGTAGAAGATCACATAGAAGCGCTGCTTTGGTGTCAGCTGCCGAACCGTCAACATCAACTGCAACAACGCAGTCTCAAATCGGCCCCGCGTCATGCTGTTCGAGTTGTCGATCACGAACACGTAGTCGCGCGCCGTGAACTTGCTTCCGAAAAAGGTTGGTTTGGCCATCTTCTTGCCTTGACCCGAACCAGGATCCGTCGACGGCGTTGCCTTGGGCGCGGGCGGCTTGATGGAATCGGATTTGACGGAGGCTAGAAAGTTCGGCGCATCCACAACCTCCGTGACTTCCATCGTCACCTCTTCCACCGGTTCGGCAGCATCCGGTTCCGACTCGGATGGCTCTTCCACCTCAATCGGTTCCGTTTCGATTTGAATCTCCTCAACAATCAATTCCTCGTTGGGAGACGTCGAGACAAGAACCACCCCACGTTCTTCTTTCTCCGTCACCAAGAAAAGGCTCGACAGCACCAACAAGATCGCAACGTGGATCAAGACACTGATCCCATGACTTCCCGCACGTTCGATCACGGCCTCGCGGCGCTCGTCAAACCAATGCAAAGCTTTCAGAAACGGCCGTTTCCAAGAAGCAGCGGCTTCAATCTCCGCGACTCGTTCCATCCGTCGTTCTTCGGCCTCCTTTTCGACCTGCTCCACGGCTTCGGCAACGAAAGCAAATGACCGAGGTCCGGGTACCGACTGGGATAGGGCTGGACCTCCAACCTGCGTGGATTCCATCGATTTGCCCACGGCGCCATTCGAACCCGCGTCCCTCGCGGGTGGGAGCAGCGCAGCCAGTGGATCGCCCGAGAACGGCAACGATGCGGCAGGCGCGTCCGCTTCGGTCGTCGACGGTGATTCCTTCTTGACTCCCTTTCCGAGACTTGTCGCCTCGCGAAGCAAGACGTCTTCATAGCCAGACGCTAGGGCAGCCTCCGATTGCTCGATCGCAACCTCGAAGAGCCGTCCATCTCGCGAGATGATGGTCCTCCCGCGATGCTTGGGCCGGTAGAACCCGATTTCCTCAAACTCAGCCAAGAGCCGACGCGGGACCAAGGAAAACTCTTTGCCGTTGGAAATCGAGACCCAGCCCTCGGAGGCCCCCTTCGACTCCTTGGCCGGGGAATCGTTTTCGGCTGTTCGCGTGTATGTCATGTTGCCATTCTGAAGAGCTAACCCAGACAAGACGATCATCCCCCAACGGCGACCGTCCGACTCGGTGCCTCATGCGCATCGTGAGGGCGATCAACTGTTGCGCGGCAACCAGGAACATGACGAACAAGTAGCGGCCAAACGACCACGCCTGCTCAAAAAGAGCGGAACCTGTCACCAACGCCCATGCGTCAGAGGGGTGAGATGAGTACAAAAGACTAGAACCAACGTCGGGTGAACGCCTTGGGACGCTCTTTGAACCCGCACAACCACACATTTTAACTCAAATCGCCGTTTCATTCGCGCAACGCTGGATGCACATTTCGTTCATCCCATTTCCCCAGCCCGGATATTGGATCAGCCGCGGCGCGTTCGAGATCGTCCCGCTTAAGACGTAACCCATCGGGACGTTGTCACGGGACTGGAAAGGGAAATCGTGCTCGTACTCAGCCGCGGAGTGGCGGTACTCGTACTCCTACTCGACTCGTTGCTGTCTCGAGTACGAGTACCGCTTCGCTGAG
>JBCCYK010000262.1:0-8999 GCA_039189905.1 Planctomycetota bacterium | reverse complement strand
GTTATTGCGAAAAACCGTGACCTTCAGCGTGTCGGGATCGAGTCGCATGATTTGGCTGCGTCGCACATCCGTGAACAGCACCGCGCCCTCAGGGGTAACGGTGGGGCCTTCCGTGAACTGTACTTCTCCCCAAAGCAGTTCGAGTTTCGATGAAGGAGGGACCATCTCATCTTGCTGGGTGGCACGAAACACGACTGGACTCGTTGCGGACACGGACGAATCCGACACCCGGTTTGGGAGATCCTCCGGAACCAAAGATGTCTCAACCCATATCGGACGACTCCCGACTTCATACTGACCGATCTTTGTGAGCGATCCGGATTCCTCGATCTGATAGGCGCCAAGCTTGCCATCGCCCTGCCCGGCGACGTAGAGAAACTTGCCGAGTTTATCGATCGTGAAAGAACGTGGCACGCGTTCACACGGGGTATGACCAATCTGTTCCAGCGTCCCCGTTTGCGGGTCGACGTGAAAACCGACAATGCTGTCCTCGCCCGTCGGGGCGCCTCGCTGGGAAATATCTCGGTTGGACACGTACAGGAAGCGCGCATTCGGTGTGAGATGCAGATCGGCGGTTGTGATCGTCCCTTGAAATCCCTCAGGCTTGGTCACCATATTCTGTATTGGTGCCAGGATGCCCTTCTCGGTATCCCACTGCCATACGCCCACCCCAGGCAATTCGCGTTCGTTTGTGGTGTACGCGACGGACAGATTCGAATGAAAGATCAGATGCCTGGGCTGCTTCGCGTCGTTCACTTCCGTGGGCCCAGGTACGAACGAGGGCTCATTGGGCTCCGTCCGACCCGTCTGCGCCGTGAAGTGATTGACAAAGACCTTGTTGGGTCCCGTTGCGGGCACGAGCAGCCAATGATTGTCGGGTGAGAAGACGGTGCTGTGCGCGTTCTTTTCAAAGCTCAGTTCGGATAGCGTTCTTCCACGGTAGATCGGATCGATCTCCCAGATCGATGCCTTGCCTTCGCGGTAGTGATTGCCCGCCAAGAACTCTCCATTGTTGTCGGTCATCAAATACCCCGGTCGAAGATTGACCGGTGCTTGATGGGCCAGTTTCAACTCGCCATTGGCGTCAATCTCGAGCGTCGCGAGCGAAGAGGAACCGCCCGGAGATGGGCCTGCCACTGCGTACATCCGTTTTCGGTTGGGCGCGAACGTGAAAGGCCCAGCTCCTTTGAGATCCAGTTCTTGCATCGAGCTGAGTTGTCCATTCGCCTTGTCGATCGCAAACACCGACATCCGATCACCCGCAGCCACATACAAACGCTGCTGAAGTTGGCTCGGGTCGCCATCACGCGGCTCTGGGTCGGGATTCGGCATCTCGTTCAGCACGGCAGCCAGACGCGTGCGTGCTTCCTTTGAGATCTCGTTGTCGTCGTTCGGCAAGATCGGCCGCTGCTCAAGCCTGTCATTGGGGACATCGTAAAGTTTGCCATCCCCATAGAGTTTGTACCGTTCATCACGCGCGAACCGGATCTTTCGAAACTGATCCTTGTCCCAGCCCGGGCGAGGGTCGTAGTGACAAAACACCCATGGACGCGTCTGCTTCGTTTCGCCAAACAGCTGAGGAAAAAAGCTGATGCCGTCCAGACCAACGGCGTCGGAGACGGGACGCCCTGCAGCTTCGGCAATGGTGGGTAAGAAGTCAGTCGAGTCCACAAGATTGTCATTGCGACCGGGATCTATCTTGCCCGTCCATCGCACAAGCAAAGGGACATGGGTCCCTGCATCCGTCGTCCGCCCTTTACCCCCGGTGACCGGACCGGTCTTCGTCTGAGACGTGATCTTCTGGTGGGTTCCATTGTCGCTGTAAAAGATGACAAGCGTTTCTCGACCGAGTGCCGACTGATCAATGTGATCCACAACACGACCAACACAGTGGTCCATGTACTTGACCATGTCGGCGAAATACTGCGTGTCTTCATCTTCGTCAGCAATGTTCTTAGACCAATCTTCGCTCCGAGGTGTCGGGACGAAAGGGCGGTGTGGCAACGCCATGGCGTAGTAGACGAAGAACGGCTTGTTCCCTCCTTTCTGCTGATCAATGAACCCCTTGATGAAATCGACCCAATGATCCGGACCGTACTTGCCGCGTGGTTGCTTCAAGAGCTTGCCGTTCTCAAAAATCGTCGGAGCCGCGTACCGGGAACCCTTTTCTTCCGTATGCCAAGCATGGAAAAGGCTGTACTCATCAAACCCCGCATCGCCAACTTGCATGCCTTTTCCACGGCGGAGGTGAGCCCCGGGGTAGCTTGGCGGATCGTAGCTCTGCAATTGCCACTTGCCTGCCATGCACGTGCGATAACCGGCATCTCGCATGTAGTGACCGATCGTTTTCGCCTGGGGATCAAGCACACCGAAGTAACGCCAATTTCGATTGTTGTATCTCCCGGTCATCAGCTGCACACGCGTGTTGGTGCACAGAGGCTGGGCATACGCGTGCGTGAACCTCATGCCTTCTTGAGCGAGTCGATCCAGTGCCGGGGTTGGATAGCTTGTTCCACCGTAACAACCGATTCCCTCCACCCCGATGTCATCAGCCATGATCAAGACGATGTTGGGTCGCTCGCTGGCATGAGCGACGGCCAAAAGGGGTGCAGACGACATCCACAACAGGATGATGGAACGCAACAATCGCTGTACCGTCATGAGCTTCAGAGGTTCAAAGGGTTCGGTCCGCAAAACGCAAACGAATGGCCGAGTGCTTGGCGGCTAATCGGACTGCAATCGGCCACCGAACAGGAGGATCGGGTCGGGACCAATCACCAGGGGTGTCTTCGAACCAACGCCGAATTCGCCCCGAGCGTTGCCCATGATATCTCGAATTAGAACAGGGGCTGACAGTGTTGGGCGAATCGACTGTCGCTCATCTGACCACAACATGGTGATCGGCTCGCCATCTCGGTCAAACTCGAAGGCGCGAACACCCTCTTCGACCGGGACCTCTCGGACGAAGGCCGCGTTGGCCAGATGCTTCGCTAGCGCCGCATGAGCAAGCAGAGCGGGCTTGGGGATGCGGTCGTAGTCCAAGAGGCCAAAGTTGTCCCAATGGTAATGGGGATCGCGTCCCAGATCCGCGAATGATAGCCAGAAGATCTTGCTGGCACCGTGAGCTCGGCAGATGGCGTGAATCTTCCAAAGCATCCGTGCCTGACCTTGTGGAGTCGCCTGGTACGGCCCGGACACATGTGTTCCGACTCCCGTCTCCGTGATCCAAAGTGGTCGGTCTTCGCATCCACTTGAAGCGGCTGCCGAACGAAACAGACGACAGCCTTTCTCGATTTCATCAATCGTTCCGTAAGGATGGAAATTCAAGATGTCAAAGTCTTGTTTGCCATCGCGAATGACACGATGCATGAAACCTCTTGGATCAAAGTCGATGTCAAGCTGTCGTCGCACCTCCTCCTTGTGCTGCTTCAACCACTCTTGATGGTCTTGGCCGACAATGGTCGTCGAGATGCCGCACATCGCGATCTTGGCGTCCGGGTCCGCCGCGCGAACTGCGGCCGCGCTCCCTTCCAGCAACTTCAGATAGTCTTCAACGGAGCCTTGCCAAAACGCGGGAATATCGTTTTCATTCCAAATCTCCCATCCGAGGAGCCGTCCGCGAAACACGGCCGCGATGTGCGACAGGTATTTTTGCCACGCGTCCAGTTTGGCAGGCAAGGAGTAGTTTCCCTTCGGTCGATCTTGTCTCTGCTGCGTGTCTTTGTAGACGGAGCTGGTCTTGTTTTGAGCCCATGGCGGGATGTTCTTGTCCGACCACCCACCGATCATCACACCTGTCTGGATCCCGAACGACTCAAGCCGCTCCGTTTTCTTGATCGCTTCCTTCAAGATGTGGTCATTGAAATGACCTGGATGGGGTTCGATCCAACCCCATTGCACGCGGAACGTGACGCCATGTCGGACTGACTTGATCCCGACACGCCGCGCGATCTCAAGACTGTCATCACCCACCTCGGCAACCCCATACGGTGAGAGGGGGTCAACAGCGGAGTCGGCAAGGGTCGGATCAACCATCCCAAATGCTGACTTGCAGATCGCTTGACCTGAAGCATCGTACAAACGGACCGAGTACCATCCCATGCGTTGAAAGGCCTTCACGTCCACGTCGGCTTGCGCTCGGCCCGCTTGATCGAATTCAAAAGCGACCTCACGTTCTCGCAGACTGACCCCGTAGTATCCGCCGATGCTCATCGTTGCGCAGAAGCTCTGATCCGCCATCTCAGGTGCATCAAGATCGAACCGGAAAACCAATGGCTTGGATGGGGTGCCAAGATTGCCGGCTTGGCGTTGCGATTCCTGAAAGAGTTGAAACCGACTTGTGAGCGTTTCCCGTTGGCAAGCGAGGTCGTCGAAGAATGCGAACCCTTCACTGGCATCATGGACCTGGACAGCGCACACGGCACGCGCGTGTGTCGCTCCCTTTGGAATGTCCTCACGGCGAATCGTCGCGTTAAGCGTCTGCCAGGCCTGCGTCGCCGTCGCCGAGACACCGGCTGCGGTTCGGTAAGCCGGCCAGCCTTTGCCAAGCGTTCCAAACACCTTTCCGGAGGCGTCCAACGCCTCCAGGTAGAACTCCGCCCGATTGCCCTTCATACGGATCGTTCGCAAGCGAGCCGATAACGTGTGATCGCGATTCGTGTCGAGTGGAAACACGGACGATCGCCAGACGGGAGATTTACCGGAACCCTCAAGTCTTAAGCAGCGTCCGCGGCCCCCTTCGCCGGGCACCATCGCCCACCGCGACCGCCATTGCGTCGGGATCCAAGACGCGGGGGCCTTCTCACCATCTTCGAATCCGGGGTTGGCAATCCATTGGGAAGTGGCTTCGATGATCGTCGATTCTTGTGCGGGAACAGACACCGCGTTCGACTTCTCCGTTGGCATAGGAGCGTTGGTCTCCAGTCTCCATGATTGCAGTCGCTCGATCATCTGCTTTGAGACTTCGGAATGATCGGCAGCAACGTTTTCTGTTTCGCCAATGTCGACGTCCAGGTCGTAAAGCTGTGCCGCACCGGTCTCAAGGCTCTCAATGAGTTTCCATCTGCCTTGGCGCATTGCGGATGCGGGACGCTGCCCGACCATCTCTTCACGTCGTGTGGCTTTTGGGTTCTGCATGCGGTACCCGGGGTAGTGCCAGAAGAGGGCTCGATCCGTCAGGTCACCATCCCCACTGTTGAGCTCCTCCAGTAGCGAAACTCCATCCCATCCACTTGCGGTTTCCTCAGCCGCCGGATGCTGAACAAGATCGAGAATGGTGGGCACGAGATCGAGTTGCGAAACAATCGCATCACTGGTTCTCGCCGGTGTCGATCCATCGGCAAACGTGATGCTCATCGGAACGCGGATGCCACCCTCGTACAAATACGACTTGCCGCTTCGCAGCGGGTAGTTGGTTGTGTAGCGTCCGACTTCCAGGCCCGATTCCGTCACACGTGTGCCACCCAGTAATCCTCCGTTGTCCGAAGTAAACACCACGACCGTGTTTCTAAGTAAGCCGTGCCGGCGCAGGCTTTCCAGCGTCGCAGCCACGGAATCGTCCAGTGATTCGACCATCGCGGCGTAAGCTGGATTGCTATGCCATTCGGTCTTGGCCTTGGACTGATACTTTTTGAGTAAATCCGGCTTTGGTTCCAAAGGCATCGTGCCCGGCCCCATCGCGGTATGTACCAAAGTATGGGGCAAGTACAGAAAAAACGGTGCATCCCCGACGCCCGCAAGGAATTGATCGGCACACCGGGACAGATATTCGCTGGAGTACCCGTTTGGGTCCGGGTAGCCGTCCGATTTGCCCTGAAAACTCTTAGTAACATCCAGATGAGATCCGTTCCACAGCGTCACATGATCGTCAAATCCGCATTCGCTGGGTTTCTCCGGACCCACGTGCCATTTTCCAAAGAAACCGGTCAGGTAGCCGATTTCTTGCAGATACTCGGGAAGGATCTTCCGGTCATCTGGAAGTCGGAGCTTGTTCTCTGGGGGCAGAAAATCAACCAAGTCCAGGTTCACACGTTTGAGATACCGGCCAGGGGCGACTTCGTAACAGCCGGCTCTTGCGCAGTGGCGCCCGGTTAAGAGACCGACCCGCGACGGTGCGCATAAGGGTGCATTGGCATAAGCTTGCGTGAAACGAACGCCTTCGCGCATCAGCCGGTCGATGTTGGGCGTCTCGTGGTATTCGTTCCCATAGCAACCCAGGTCCGCGTAGCCCAAGTCATCCGCATAGATGAGCACGATGTTCGGACGATCGTCGGCCGCGCATCGGTCAGCGCTGGGCGCAAGCATCAAGCACATCAAGACCACAGCAATCTGTGATGCACGACTGAAAACCGAATCCGGGCAAGGATTGCGAAGTCGATTGCTCATCGCTTACGCGTCCACCCTGGTGAGAAGCATCATTCGAAAATCCATGACCTGTGAACCCGGCATCTCTTTGGCCTTCAGTTTTAATACCCCTCGACCTTTGGGAAGCCGCATTTCTCCCAGCGTCATCCGTTTGAAATCTTTGACATAGGATTCGATTCTCGGAAAGTGATCGCGCTCCATCCCAACCAGGGGTGGGTCATGCGCCTCGACGATCGTTCCGGTCAGTGAGACACCACCAAACGACAGTTCGACGGTCGAACCCACGTCGTCAGCTGGACAGGTATAGAAGAGTTCGATTCGGTAGGTTCCTGCTTGACCCACTTCACAGTCCCAGGTGATCGCGTCCTCCGGGCTGGTCCAGTTGCGGAAGAAAGAGTCATTAGGAAACCGATTCGATCGTTCGATGTTGCCATGACCGATCCCGTCGCGTGCCGGAACTTGCGTACGTTTCGCATCAGGATGACCAATGAGGAAGGGTCGCGTGTCGAATTCTTTCCCATGATCTTGGAGCATCGAGGCCCGAAACTCGTTGGCAACTTTCGTCAAGCTGGCAACCACTTCAGGATTCGCATCATTGATCGGACTGCTCTGTCCCGGGTCTTCGGGGATATCATAAAGCCGACCTTGATGGTCGAGTCGGTATTGCTGAGTTCGGACGGAGACCTTGCCATTCCAATGATGCACCAGCGTACGGTCTTCCCACGCGTCATCGATTTCAAATAGCAGGTTGGCGAAACTGATTCCATCGAGTGGATGGGTGCTGCTAACCTCGACGCCCGCGAGTTCAGCAAGCGTTGGTAGCAAATCCATCGCCGAGCAGATCTGGGGAACCTTGACACCAGCTCGGATCTTCGAGGGCCAATGGACAAACAAGGGAGAACGTACGCCGCCTTCATCAGTTGATCCCTTGCGGCCACGCATGCCGACGTTGTAGCGATTGCCATTGGGCCCATTGTCGCAGAAGTAAACCACAATCGTGTTGTCTGCCAGATCCAGTTCATTCAGCTTGGACATCAAACGACCCACATTCCAATCGATGTTCTCACACATGGCCAAAGCCGCACGTGTGTGCTCGACGTATTTCGGTTGAACCTTGGGATGATTCGCGGGAAGCTTCATGTCTTTGAACTTGTTCCACCAACGATCCGGCACCTGCATGGGTGAGTGCGGCGTGTTGTACGGAAGGTACACGAAGAACGGCTCTTCTTGGTGTTGTGTGACATACTCGATGACCCGGTTGGTCAGGTCGTCGATAATGAAACCGTCGCCCTGCACCATCTCGTTGTTGTGGTCCAGCATTGGGCTGTAGTAGTTGCCCCAGTGCCCGCTACAAAATCCATAGAACTCTTCAAATCCACGTGCATTCGGATGATATGGATACTGCATCCCGCTGTGCCACTTACCAAAGACGGCGGTTCGATAGCCAGCTTCTTGAAAAACCTCGCCAATCATTGTTTCATCGGGGTTGACCCTTTCACCGCCTTCGGAGGTTGAATAAACACCGCAGCGGACATGGTGTCGTCCCGTTAAGAACTCAGCCCGAGTGGGCGAGCAAACCGGGCTGACGTAGAAACGATCGAGCTGAGCACCGCTCCGAGCCAAACGATCAATGTTCGGCGTGCTCAGCGCCGTGTTTTCATGAATGCTGAGATCACCGAAGCCCTGGTCATCGGTCAAGATCGCAATGACGTTCGGTCGGCTTTGCTTCTTGGAGACTCGCAGCGGCTTCCAAACCCGAATGTAATCCACATACAACTTGCCGCCCACGATGGCTTTCATGCCGATCTTGCGGGCGGTTCCGATTTCAATGTTGGGGTCGCGATAGATTTGCGTCTGGCCATTGATCGCTAAGCCAAGGCGACCTTTCTCAATCTCAACCGTGACATCCAGCCACTCATTGAGCGGCAGCATGTTTCCTGGACGGCTATTGTCGATGGTTCGCTTCGATAGCTCTTTTGCCTCGGAACTGAAGAGCACCTGATGCTCGTCGAAACGGAAATGATTGCGGTGCATTCCACCGATATCCAGCCAAGGATTCTTGGGAGTGTAAGCAGCCCCTTCCATCTTGATTCGCATGTGACACGCGAATTCATCGGGAACCTCTCTGTAATGCAACACGGGACGAGGGGATGGGGTTTCTCTCGGTCCATTGTTCTCGACAATGAGAACACCGTCCTTCACCTCAGACGTGCTACCTCCACGCAACTCGATCATTTCGGGGACCGATCCGCTGTCGAATTCCGCGCTGGAATACGCAGGGCCTTTTGCCAAGAAAAGCGACGGATGATCGCCAAGGCAGTTCACGCAAAGGTGAGTCGTCAAGAGAAGTACAAAAGCGGTTTGTCTCATACCGTCCCAATCAAGAGTTGTGTGTCAGGGAGAAAAGCCGGGTTGCCAAGTTGCCTATTGATCCTCAGTGGTCAGAGTCACCAGGTATTTCGGGGTAGCCTGGCTGATCAAGAAAATGGGCGTGAAAGCCATCGCCCAGGTTACCGCGATCTTGAAGGATCCAGACCACCTCTTTGTCGGGTGTGACCTCGATGGCTTGGGGCCGTTCGCAATGGCACCCTCGCACAAACATCACCGTGTTTCCATTCGCCAGTCTCTCGACCATT
>JBCCYK010000261.1:0-9126 GCA_039189905.1 Planctomycetota bacterium | reverse complement strand
TGGAGGAAGCGATTAGCAGCTAGCGGCTAACTGCTAGAAGCGAATTGGTCGACTTCAGTCGGCGATGTGGTTGGGGAAATCGGGACAGAGTTTGGAGTGGGAATGTGGTTTGTCGGCGTCGCCGTTGAGGTAGTACGTCATTTGGCCGTTGAGATCACATTGCCAACATTCGACGGCACCGGCTTCGAAGTACAGTTTGAACTTGTTTTGTACTTCATTCATCGTGTTTGAGAGACTCATCACCTCGACACAGATCTCGGGTGCAATCGTTCGCACGAGAACGCCCCGCTCGGATTGGTGACGTTGGTCACTGAGCCAAACGACGTCCACAACTTTGATCCCGTCCGAAGTGACCACCGGGCATTCCGATTTCGCCAAACCGCCAAGACGAACCCGCAGCTCGAACGCAAGATTTCCTTGACGGGAACTGTGCGAATCACTCGGCGGTGGCGTCATGACGATTTGCCCATAAGCATTCGTTTCAATCCGTTCCGTTGTTTGCTTCCACCGATCATCCTCGCAAACTTCTCGCCAACGCTGACGATGTTGCGCCAGCATGTCTTCGCGATTCGGTAGATCGATGATGAGTTGCATTTGAGGGAGGAGAAAAGGTTGCAGGCGACAGGGATAAGGTGAAAGGGTGGGACTCGAAGTCACTCACAATGGGCGGCTAGTGGCTTGTTCTGCGCGGGCTTTGCCCACTCGGCCTGTTCAATCTTCAATCGTGTCAGGGAAATCGGGACAGCGTTTTGACTTTGCGTGTGTGGTGTCGGGGTCACCGTCCAGGTAGTACGTCATGCGGCCATCCAAGTCACACTCCCAACACTCCGACGCGCCGGCATCGAAATACAAGACTCGCTTGTGTCGCAACTCATCCGGGACATTGCTTGGACTGAGGACTTCCACGCACAGGGCAGGGCATGCCTTGGACTCGGGCTGGCTCTTTCGTTCGTGGTACTGCTGCTGGGACATCCAAGCCACATCCGTGATCTTCATGCCACCCACCGTCAACACGGGAAACTCAACGCGGCTCACGCCTCCCAGTCGCTCTTCCAGCAACCGCGCGATGCGATGCTGCTTGTCGTTGTGTTCAAACGTGGGCGGTGGGTTCACAACCATCTGCCCAAACGCATTGCTTTCCAATCGCCCCTCCACCTGACCCCAAAACGGATCACGACATGCGGCGTCCCACGCGTTCGCGACATGGGCGAGCGTCTGATCACGGTCGGTTAGTTCGAGTGTCAGGTGCATCAAGGAAAAGGGAAAAGGTTGAAGGTGACAGGGATAAGGTGACAGGGTGCGACGCGAAGTCTCTCGCGATTGGCGGCTCGCTTTGAGTGGTTCGTTCTGCGTGGGCTTCGCCCACTTGGTCTGTTCAATCTTCAATTGTGTCGGGGAATTCGGGACAGCATTTTGAATGTGCGTGCTTGGTGTCGGGATCGCCTTCCAAGTAATACGTCATGCGGCCATCCAAACCACATTCCCAACACTCGAGTGCGCCGGCATCGAAATAGAGCCGTCGCTTCTCTTTCATCTCTGCGGCTGTGTTACGTGGACTGAGCACTTCCACGCAGATCTCGGGGGCGATTTCAAAGGCCTGCTGACCGCGGACCTGCTTGTGTCGCTCGTCGCTGTACCAGCCGACATCCACCGCCTTCACACCACCCGAGGTGGACACGGGGCACTCCGGTTGCGCCTGGTCCCCCAACAGACGAAGCAATTGGCCGATGATTCTGCCTTGCCGCGTGCTGTGAGAACCTCCCGCCGGCCGCGTCATGACAATCTGCCCGTAGGCGTTGGTCTCGATGCGATAAGGATGGTCCGCCCACATGCGATCCGACAGAATCTCCGCCCAACGCGTGCGGTTGAGCCGCAGCTGGTCTTCACGATTCGGCAGGTCGATGATGAGTTGCATTTGGGCGAGGAGCAAAGGGAAGAAGGAGACAGGGCAAAAGGTTTCGGGTGAGGGTGACACGGTGAGGTCCTGTGACCTTTCACCTGCCACCTTTCCACCCGCGGCGAAGCCGCTACGACAATCCTGAAATCAGTTCGACGAGGGGCATGAACAAGCTGATGACGATGAAGCCCACCGCCACGCCCAGGAACACGATCATCAAAGGTTCCATCAAGGCCGTCAGGCCGTCCGTCATCACGCGGACTTCTTCGTCGTACGTGTCCGCGACCTTGTAAAGCATCGTGTCCAGCTCACCGGTTTCTTCCCCGACGTCGACCATGTTGACCACCAAGTCATCCACCACGCGCGACTGGATCTTTGTCAGGTAGAACAAGACCGCCAGAGTGCCTCCCCCGGCGATCATGTAGGTTGCCAGGAAGGTCAGTGATTCCACCATCCCGTCTTTATCCAGCTTGCTGCCTGCGGCCGTTAGCGCGACCGACATGGTCATCAGGCCAGGGAACGACCCCATCAGGAACCAGAACACCGCGGTCATGGGATGGAAGCCCAGGACCGAATGCTCGGCAAGCGGTTTGGAGATCACCTCCCCTTCGCGGATGGCGTCGCTGACGCGTGTGTACATGCGCTCGAACATCGCATTGCCAGCGGTTTCCCGCGTGATGTTGAGCGCTTCCAGAATGGGCACGCCACTGCTGATCAGGGTTCCCAAAGTACGGGTGGTCCTCGCCAAGATGTTCTTTTCAATCAAACTGCCAAAGATCGGCACGCGGATGATGAACATGTCAAAGCCCATGCGTCCATGACGAAACTTGCGCATCAGCTTGATCAGGATCAACATGCAGACCGGGATGGCGATCAGCAAGAACCAGTACCCCGCGATGTAGTTGCTCATCGCGATCAACAACAGCGTTGGCGTGGGCAGGGTCAGTCCAAACTCGTCGAACATCTTCTCGAACGTCGGCACGATGAAGATCATGATGAACGAGAGGATGGCCGTCGCGACGAAGACCACGATGACCGGATAGATCAACGCCCCTTTGACCTTGCGTTTCAGAGATTCGGCTCGCTCCAGGAAATCCGCCAAACGATTGAGAATCGTTTCCAACGCACCGCCCGCCTCACCGGCCTTGATCATGTTGACGTAGAGTCGGTTGAAGACCTTCGGCGATTTGCTCATCGCCTCGGACAAGGTCGCCCCACCCTCGATCTCATCACACACATCCATCAAGGCGTTCTTGAGCTTGCCGGGCTTCTGGTTGTTCTCCAGGATCTTCAGGCTTCGCAGAATCGGCAGCCCCGCGTCTTGCAGGATCGAAAGCTGACGCGTGAACGCGCAGATGTGCTTGGTTTTGGCACCACCAATGGCAAAGGGGCGTTTCTTGCCTCCCTTACCCGCACCCGCCGCGGCCGCCTGCTTTTTGACGGCGATCTTGGTGACGAAGTACCCCATCTGACGAATGGTGGTTTGGGCTTCGTCTTCATTCGCGGCTTCGATTTCGTCCCGGATCTCTTGTCCGGTCGCGTCCATCGCTTCGAATTGATAGGTAGGCATGGCTTTCGCCTAGGGGAAAAGGATACAGATGGCAGGTCAAAGGATGAACAACTCTGAGTCCAGACTGTCATCTGTTACTAGGAGGTTGGTATCGGTGAACCGGCTATCGCGACAAGCATAGGAAGACGGTTGTTCGTTTATCTGAAGTTCCGAGCGGCGATGGTTGATCAACCCTTGCAGCATCCGCGATATCTGCTTGGATTCATCAATGACATGGGCTGCCTGATCGGACGCGACTGCGTTGATCTTCTGAGCAATGTAGGTCTGGGTTCGAAGTTCGGCACACGATCTTTTGGCGATCATCAGAAAGCGAATGAAGTCTTTCGGCGTTCGTTCATAGCCCTCCGCAGTGTTGGAGGCAATCGAAATGCTGCTGCGTTGCATCTGGTCCCGAAGCGCCCAGTCTCTTGATTCGGACAGCGCGTCATACACCGACACTGCGAGACGACAGCTTCTCTTCCAAACCTCTAGATCTTCGAATGTCTGTGCCACGAGTAAGGACGTCCTCTAGCCTGCTACCTTCAACCTCATCCCTTTTGACCTGGGAACCAACGGCTCGCTATCCATCCACGACGGTTTCGCGAACGATTTCGTCGAGCGTGGTGATGCCTTGTTGGGCAACGTCCATCCCGTAGTCTCGCAGGGTGATCATGCCGTTCTTCTGTGCTTCCACGCGGAGCTCATCCGTGCTGGCACCCGTCATGATCATCTCGCGGATGGTGTCGTTGAGAACCATCAACTCGAACAGGGCGGTACGACCTTTGTAGCCCGTGTTGTTGCAGGTCTCGCAGCCCGTTCCCTTGTAAAAGGTCATGCCGTCGATCTGATCGCGCTCCAGCCCCAAATCCATCAAGAGATCCGTGCTCGGGCGGGTTTCCTCGCGGCATTTGGTGCAGACACGTCTTACCAAACGTTGTGCCAGGATGGCTTCCACCGTCGCGCAGATCATGAACGCCTGAATCCCCATGTCCGACAATCGCGTCACCGTGCTTGGCGCGTCGTTGGTGTGCAGCGTGCTGAAAACCAAGTGCCCCGTCAGCGCCGCTTGAATCGCAATCTCCGCTGTTTCCAAATCGCGGATCTCGCCCACCAGGATCGTGTCGGGATCCTGCCGCAAGATGGCACGCAGGCAGGATGCAAAGGTCACGCCCGCGTCGTGATCGATCGGGATCTGGATGATGCCATCGATGTCATACTCCACCGGGTCTTCGGTGGTGATGAGCTTCTCCTTGGGATCATTGAGCTCGGACAGGGAAGAATAGAGCGTCGTGGTTTTGCCGCTGCCCGTCGGCCCCGTCACCAGCACGATGCCGTTGGGGCGGTCGATCGCATGCCGGAAGTTCTCGATCGTATCTTCGTCCATCCCGACATTGTTGAGCGACAGGTTCACCACGCTGCGGTCGAGCACCCGCATCACGACGGATTCCCCAAAGATCGTTGGCAAAACGCTCACACGAAGGTCGACCGGATGCCCCCCGACCATCAGTTCGATCCGACCATCCTGCGGCATCCGTCTCTCGGCGATATCCAAATCCGCCATGACCTTGATCCGCGTGGTGATCGCAAACGCCAGGTGACGTGGCGGTGGAACCATTTCATAAAGGACCCCTTCCGCTTTGATCCGAATGCGGAACTCGTCCTCAAAGGGCTCCAGGTGAATGTCGCTGGCGTGATCCTTGATGGCCAGCAGCAAAACCATGTTGAGCAAACGGCGTACGGGAGCCGAATCCGCCAAGGCCTCGGCGTCGGTGATGTTGAATTTCTCCTGCTCCAACAGGCTGGCCGCTTCTTTCAGCGCTTCATCGTCCGCAAGGTCCGCGATGAGTTTTTCGACACTCTCCGCCTCGCTGTCGTAGTGCTTCGTGATGGCCTGGGCGATGTCGCGTTCCGTCGCGACCACGATGGTGATCTCCAGCCCCAAAAACGTGCGGAGCTCGTCTTGAATGTTGAGGTTCTGTGGGTCGCAGGTCGCGATCGTCAGGCGATCGTCCTCGAACTTGATCGGCACGCAACGATAAAGCTGCGCCATCGTCTCGCTGATCTTCTCGAGCACCTCCGGCTCCAACTTCGCCTCTTCCAACGAGACCGTCTGCATCCCCATCTGCTCGGCGAGCGCCTGGATGAGCTGCTCGTCGGTGATCAACTGCATGTCCTCGGCGACTTTTCCAAGCAACGCCCCTGGCTGCTGCTCTTGTTCGTCAAGCACAACCTGCAACTGCTCATCGGTCAGGAAACCGAGGTCGACAAGGATCTGTCCGATACGACGTGGAGCCATGGGAATCGGGAGGTGAAAAGGTGATAGGTAACAGGCAGCTGTGATTCAGCGTTCGTGCCCGGGTTCAGTTAAGTTGCTGCGAAGGCGTATCCGGCGTCGGATCCGTGATCACTTGGGTTACATTGCGGAGCGTTACCCGACTGATGCTCCCATCATCCTGGAACACCATACAAAACGATGCGTTGGGCCGAGCGGCAATGACGTACGGCTGGTCCACCCGAACAGAGTTCCCATCCGCCAGGTAAAAGGTGAATGGCACAAATGGCCGTTCATTCATGAGGCTCAAAACATCTTTTGACGTCATTCGAGTGTGGTTCTTATTTGACAAGGCATGACTGGCCCTTCGCACGAGAGGCTTAATCCTCTTCGACAGGGATGGGCTCCGCTTCAAGGCCTCGACGAGCCTGAACGATGCGTTTGGCCAAGTCATCTGGACGATGGGCTTTCGTCAGCACATCTTCGACGGTCACTCGATCGGCTTTCCAGTGATTAAACAAGGCATCGTCCATCAACTGCATGCCGAACTTCGCACCGGTCTGGATCGACGAGTTGATCCGAAACGTTTTATTCTCACGAATCAGGTTGCTGACCCCGGGCGTCACGCAAAGGACTTCATAGGCGGCACACCGGCCACCGCCGATCTTAGGCAGCAGCGTTTGAGCCACGACACCAATCAAGGTACTCGCCAGTTGCGTCCGAATCTGGTCCTGCAGATTGCCGGGGAAGGCATCGATGATCCGGTTGACCGTTCCTTGAGCGCTGTTCGTATGGAGTGTACCGAACACAACGTGACCGGTCTCCGCCGCACTGATAGCCGCTTCAATCGTCTCCAAATCGCGAAGCTCACCGACCAGGATCACGTCAGGGTCTTGACGCAACGCTCGTCGAATCGCTTCCGAGAAACTGGGCACGTCAACGCCGACTTCGCGCTGGTTGATCGTCGACATCATGTGATCGTGATAAAACTCGATCGGGTCCTCGATCGTGATGATGTGGTGATCGATTGTCTCGTTGAGCAAGTTGATCAGGCTGGCCAGCGTCGTCGACTTGCCAGACCCCGTCGGGCCCGTGACCAGAAACAGACCGCGCGGTCGATGCACCATCTTGACGACGGAGTCAGGCAGCCCCAACTGCTCCGGCGTCAGTTTGTCATTGGGGATCTGACGCAGCACCATCGAAATGAAGCCACGCTGTTTAAAAACCGAAACGCGGAATCGAGCGAGCTCCCCGAACGCGAACCCGAAGTCGGTGCTGCCCGTCTCCTGAAGCTCGCGCTGGCAACGCTCCGGCGTGATCGACTTCATCAGCGCCACGGCGTCTTCCGCCTCGAGCGTCTTGGTTTCCAGCTTTCGCATTCGGCCATGAAGGCGGAACACGGGAGGCTGCCCCACCACGATGTGAATATCGCTCACGCCTTGCTTGACGGCTGCTTGCAGCAGTTTGTCGATCAGAACGGTGGCCATGCGTGAACCCTCGCAGCTTGGTCCCGCAGCCATGGCCACAATCGTTGTGGAGACGCAGCGTTCTCGTTCCGAAAGTCGGACAAACGCCGGAGTCAGGCTGGGAAGACAGTGAAAAGTTGGGGTCGAGAGCAGGCGGGCAGCGATGTTCTCGACAAGCCTATTATTGTCCTATGCCGCCTGGGAGCAAAAAAAACCTCCCGGAAACGCCCATAAACGGACGGGAACTCGCCTTTATGGGCTGATCGGACCCCAGCAACAAAACGTCTTGTGATGCGGCGATTCCCCCCGAATGGGTTTTCGAGCAAGGGTTCAACAAGCGATGACAGCCTGGTCGGCCATCGCGAAGGGAAAGCACTGCTTGCCGTGAGCGAAAGCAGTCGCAGAAGCCTGGCTGCACTGCGTGCTAGAGGGCGCTAAGGTTGTCCGCGACGTGCTGCATCGCCAAGCCTTCTTGCTCGGTTTTCTTCGCCACGCGGTAGACCTCTTCGAAGGTCGTGATCCCGCGAATCACCTTCAGCATCCCATCGGCGTAAAGCGTTGACATGCCGTTGGTTATGGCTGCCTCACGGATCACCTTGGTCGTCGTGCCCTTGAACATCATCTCACGCAATTTGTTGTTGATGAGCATGAGTTCGTAAATGCCGATTCGCCCTCGGTAACCGGACCGTCCACAGTAGGCACACCCTTTGCCGCGACTGAACTCCGCCTGGGCAATCATTTCCGGGGGCAGGCCTGAATCCTCCACCACCGTCTGCTCCGGCTGATACCTCACTTTGCAGCGGGGGCAAATAGTCCGCACGAGCCGCTGCGCCAGGACTGCAATGACCGAACTTGCCACCATGTAGGATGGTACACCAATGTCCACCATTCTTGATATCGCACTGGGCGCATCGTTCGTGTGCAGGGTACTGAATACCAGGTGTCCAGTAAGTGAGGCCTGGATTCCCATCGAAGCGGTCTCATGATCGCGCATTTCGCCGACCAAGATGATGTTGGGTGCCTGGCGTAGCATGGCGCGAATGATCCGCGCGAAATCCAGCCCAATGCTGTGCCGAACTTCCACCTGATTGATCCCGGGTAGGTAATACTCGACGGGATCTTCTGCCGTGATGATCTTTCGGTCAGGCCGGTTCAGCGCGTTGAGGGAGGCGTAAAGGGTCGTGGTTTTCCCCGAACCTGTTGGCCCGGTCACCAGCACGATCCCATTGGGTCGGCGGATCAGCGAGTTGAAATTACGGAAGTCGCGTTCGGACAAGCCAAGCTGACGGACCCCCACCTTGATGTTGTCCTTGTCCAGCAGACGCATGACGCAGGACTGCCCGTGGTTGGTCGGGATGATACTGACCCGGAGATCAAGCTGTTTGTCCCCCACGGTGATCTTGATGCGGCCATCGGTCGGGCGACGTTTTTCTGAGATATCAATTTTGGAGAGGATTTTGATCCGCGCGATGATGGCCGAGAGCATACGCCGCGGTGCCGCTTCTCGCTCCACACAGACGCCATCAATGCGATAACGGATCCGAACGCGTTCCTCAAATGGCTCCACATGGATGTCGCTGGCGCGGAGCTGCACCGCCTCCGCAATCATCAGGTTCACCAGCTTGATGACGGGCGCGTCTCCATCGTCATCGTCCTCGGCTTCGCCCCCCATCTCGCTTTCGGTTTCGGTGAAATCGATCGCGGTATCGGTGAACTCCTGCAGCATCGAGTCAGCCGACTCCCCTTCGACCTGCCCGTAATATTGGTTGATTGCCCCCAGAATCGCTTCTTTCGGTGCCAGAGCCGTCTCAATTTTGCGGTTGAGAATGAACCGCAACTTTTCAATCGTTTCCAAATCAAAGGGGTCGGCGATTAGAATCGTCAGCCCGCCGTCCTCGTCTTTGAAGGGCACCACGGTATTTTCGCGGGCGACCGATTCGGG
>JBCCYK010000260.1:0-9129 GCA_039189905.1 Planctomycetota bacterium | reverse complement strand
GCTCGATTTCGACCCTCCCTTCGCTGCGCGTGGGAGGGTCAATTCGGTGGCGATCAGCGCGAAGTGTCCGAAGAACCGCGTTTTGTTCACATCTATCAGGGGGTGGCCACGGCGGGTTCCCTTGGTATCGGTTTCGCTCCGTTCTCGATGCTGGTTTGAACCGTTTTGGCAGCTATTCTGTAGAGTCCCAGGAAGACACTTACATTCTCTTGTTTCAAAAAAGGGTCTGACCCTTTGACGATGTACTTTGTCGATTTCTCAGAGGGTCAGACCCCTTTTTGAAGCAGTTTCTTACTCCCATAGGGTTTATCCGTGACCGTCAGTCAACGCCCGTCTCGTCGTCGATTCCTCCAGGCTACCGCGGCAGCCGGTGCCGGCTTCGCGTTCCCGCTTGCACAGCGTTCCTCGGCCGCCGTCGCCGCCAACGATCGTCCGGTCTTTGCGACCATCGGATTGCGTAACCAAGGCTGGACCATCACCAACAAATCCTTCCAGTTCGCTGATTTCGCGGCGTTTGCCGACGTGGACTCGCGCATTCTTGGCGAGAACGTCGCCAAGGCAAAGGAACGACAAGGAAAAGCGCCCGACGCAGTCAAGGATTATCGCAGCATCCTGGATCGTGACGACATCGACGCGGTGATGATCGCGACGCCGGATCACTGGCACACCAAGATCAGTGTCGAAGCGATGTATGCGGGCAAGGATGTGTACTGTGAAAAACCGCTCACGCTGACGATTGATGAAGGCAAACTCATCGAGAGGGTGGTGAAGGAAACAGGCCGTGTGTTTCAAGTCGGCACCATGCAACGCTCCGAGTGTGAAAGCCGATTCCTGCAGGCCGTGGCACTGGTTCGCGCTGGTCGCATCGGTCAGGTCAAACGCGTGACTTGCGGCATCAACAGTTTCAAACCGTCCCCCGTCATTCCAGTGGTGGATGCGCCCAAAGAGCTGGACTGGGACTTTTGGTTGGGACCGGCACCCATGACCGAATACCGCGCCCTTCCTGAGATGAGAGAGGGCTATGGCGGCGGCGTGCCCCTTTATAGCAATGGTCACTATTCGTTCCGAAACTGGCACGAGTATTCGGGCGGCAAGTTGACGGACTGGGGTGCCCATCACGTTGACATCGCTTGTTGGGCCATCGGTGCAAGTGACACGGGCCCAAGCAAAGTCACACCGCTTAGCTTTGAAATGGGCTGTGAATATCAAGACGGTCATCCAACGGTCCAGGACCGTTACAACATCGCCACCCAGTACCGCATCCAAGCGGACATGCCGGGCGGGATTGAGATGATCATCACGAGCGAAGGCGACAACGGAATCTTGTTTGAAGGGACCAAGGGACGCTTCTTCGTCAATCGCGGCAAGATTGTCGGCAAGCCGGTCGAAGACCTTGCGGACAACCCTCTGCCCGAAGGTGCCATTGAAGAAGTCTACGGTGGTCCCGTGGCCGAGAACCACACGGCCAACTTCATTGACGCCATGCGAGGCCGGACGCAACCCATCTCAGACGTGTGGTCGCACAACCGGATGCTCGAGATTTGTCACCTCTCCAACATCGCCATGCGGCTGGATCGCGCGTTGGCCTGGGATCCTGAGCAGCGTGAGATCATCGGGGATGACGAAGCCAACACCTTCCTCTCTCGCGAGAGTCGAAAGGGCTACGAAATCGAGCTTTGATTCTCGGTTTGGTTCTGTAGCGAAAGTCGCCAAGACTTTCGGCGAATCAGTACTTGGCCGAAACGCTTGACGGCTTGTTGATTTGATCAAGACCCGTCAACGGCGACACGTCTGGCTAATCGCCAACGCGTCGATGCCAAATGACCGTTCCTCGGGGCCATCCAAGGCGCGGTCCGCGTTCGGCGAACGCGGCGACAATCTCCGAGCACTCCGTGCTCGGGTGCGCGGCAAACCGAAAGTGCGATAGCCCAGTGACCACGGACGCGGGCGCTTCGTGGTGGTGGTTTGCTTGGGGTGGGAGCAGAAGCAAAGCCATGCCCCTCGAAAAGGAAGCAGCGACGGAGTCCGTGCGGTTGCTCAGAAGAACGAACGGATTAGCAAGTAGATGACGCTTGCCAACACGCACGCTCGGACGG
Organism: Planctomycetota bacterium; assembly: GCA_039189905.1. Taxonomy (GTDB): domain Bacteria; phylum Planctomycetota; class Planctomycetia; order Pirellulales; family Pirellulaceae; genus Rhodopirellula. The sequence goes on along the minus strand of JBCCYK010000260.1, from coordinate 7,033 downwards.
CGTAGCGGAAGACCGAATGGAGGAGCTCTGATCGCAACCAAGCAAAGGGGAGGTCGCAGCTGGGAAGCCTCTCCGGGTCCACCTTCCGTGAGTAGGCGTCCAGGATCGTGAGGGAGCATCGCTTGCCGCTTTCGCAGGACTTCTCCATCGTTGGGATGCGATAGTTCGTACGCGTGTATTCGCCGGCCAAGAACAGGTTGCCAACTTCTGTGCGGTTCTCCGGTTCAATGTCCAGATTGCCCGGCAAGCGAATGTACATCTGCGCGTCGCTGACAGGAACGTGCTGGGTACCGTCGTTCTCGAAGGTCGCGACCGCGAATCCCGCCAATTGGTCCTGTTCGGCTTCGTATTCTTCTTCGGTCATCTGGCGAAAGTCGAGGCCGACACGACCGGTCGCGGGAGCGAGTTCTTGCTCCAACCCCGTCTGAGCCAATACCTCTTCCAGGATTTGGGTTTGATTGCATTGCAGCAACGTTCGGTCATGTTTGACCCCACGCCGATGGGAGTTGGAGATCGTAGCCGTGACGATGCCCTGGTCATCACGGAGCCCGGTTGTCGACCAGTCGAGTCCCGGCCAAGTGGCTTTGGAGTAAACCTTGTATCCGATGGACCACGGGCCATCGATCATCGCTACCGAGCGACTTTGGATCTCAGCCAACGTGCCGTCGATTCGTTCGACGGTGAACTGAACGCTGTGCGCCCATTCCTCGCCCAGTCGCTTGAAGTCCGCCAAGCCCGGCAGCAACTTCTTCAGTCGAGGACCCAAGAGCGTTTCGGCCAGGTTGTGTTGAACTGCGATCACAACAGTGTCCGCCGCAATGATCTCTTCTTCGCAGCCCTGTTTTTGCACGCGGACGCCGTCAATACGACGACCGCGTACCGACAGGTCCAACACCTGGGTGTCATGGTGGAACTTAACGCGTGGGCCGTCCAGTTGCCTGATCCAGGGATCGATCAACACGTCACTTGTCGGGCCATCGAATTCCGACACCATCTTTCGGGCGTACTTGCCCCGCAAGAATGGCGTCGTGAACCATTCCAGGAGCGTTCGGCTGACCACGGCCGCGCTGGCGTGGCTTTTGGCGGCGACCAAGATCTCGGCGATCCGAAAAATCACCCGTTCGTAGCTATCGTCTGTCCGTTGCGCACCCAAGTAGTCCGAGAACTTGATCCTGGAGATGTCGCGGGTCACTCTCCGTGGGGGCAACACCAACAGGACAAGGATTTTGCAAAGGAACACCGTCAAGTCGACCGTTCGTACTCCGCAGCGGCGGAGGAACCACAGCAATCGGAACGCCGCACGCAGGTAGCGGATGAACCCGAACGAGCCCTTGGTGTAGTCGCCACCGACCACGCACTTGAACGTTCCCTGACGAAACTCGATCTCGGCGGGCCGCAGGTGATCCAGCGCCGTTTGGTCCCCCACCGAGATCTCTTCCATCACCTGGTGCATGCACACGTAGGATCCAGGCAGCACCCGCATCGAATGCTCTTTAAAGTTCGCACCCGGCTCGGTCGTCCGTGCTTTTCCGCCGCCGCGTTTGCCTTTGTCCACCACATGAACGGTGAATCCGCCAGCGCGGTGAAGTTCGTGCGCAACGGTCAAGCCTGCGAGTCCCGCTCCAACAATCACCACGTTGAGCGAGGTCGTCTGATCCGAGGATTCTGACATGCTTAAGTGCCCCTGGGTCCCACTTCCGAGATTTCATCACCGGTGGTAAGAGCTTGGCCTTGTTATTCCCTTCGCCTGCGGCGCATTCCAGTCGCTCCACCGATTCCGAGCAAACTCGCTAGACCCGCGGCTGTGCCGGGTTCGGGTACCGGCGAGAGACTTGCGACTCGAAAACCAAGATCGAAGTTCTGGAATGACGGACCGACTTCGAGCCGTGATGACGACGACAAGAGACTGGTAATAACATTACTAAAGCCAGCGCCACGCACACCACGCGGAGACAAAACCGAATCGTTGATCAGATCAAAGTTGCTTTCTTCCCACTCAAACACATTTCCATTCTGCCCCCTCGTTCCCAACGCGCTGAAACCACCGGCGAGTGTGATGTCAGCTGGACCTTGTGAAAGGGTTTGCGCGAAAACTGCCGTACCAGCACCCGTACCACTCGACACGGGAGTCGGAATCGAATTGCTGGCGGTGGCATAATCGAAATAGCCACCGACACCATCATAGTAAGCGGCCTTGTACCATTCGTCCGCAGTCGGGAGCACGAAGTTTGCTAAGCTGTTGCGGAACGGATTGGCGGCGTCGTAGCCTGCATCACCACTCTGCCAGAGTTGGAAGTTACCACTGGTGTCAAACCTATACGCTGCCAAGAATCCCTTGCTCGTATTCAGGTAGTTGGCAAACTGCGCGGCCTCGAACCAAGTCACACCCGTTGCCGCCATATCGGCACGCGGCCCGCCGCTAACGGAACTCATCGAATCCAAGGTGATCCCCAGTCCACCGGAGGCGTTGGCCTTGGCAATCATGTCGCGACTGACTTCGTGCTTGCCCATGTAGTACGTGTAGCCGACCGAACCGGCTGGACTTGGGGTCCCGGTGGCGTCGGCCACGTTTCCTGGATCTCCGATTGCCACAAATTCCATCGAGAATGCGTTGGCACCGCTACCGAAGTGAATGTTGGAGGCTTCGGACTTCGCCGGGACGAAGCACACAACCAGCACGCAGGTGACCAAGCTCTTGATGTTTGTTTTCATAGTTCTCTTTCTGAAACTCATTCTCGCTATCCTCTTCGACGACTTATTCACCTTTTTTGCCCTCGAAGTGGTAGCCTAGAGAAGCTCCTTCAGGTGTTCAATGCATCAGTTGGACCGCTTCTGTCTTGGGCGATATCAAATAGGTAATGAGTGATGAATAATGCCACGCACATCAGCGTGCATCGACGCGAACTGTTCCAACAAGGTTCCCCATGTGATCAAGCCCTTGGTGAGAACCGCGTCGGGCAGGTGATCCGAATGCTCGCTGTGTTTTTGTTCGCGGTAGACACGGGGCAGCTTCATTCGGCGGATCCTTATGGCGCTGGTCACGATTACGCCGTCTTCCAGTCGCTTGACGCGGACGGGAGCGGGCATATCGAAAACGAGGAGAGGGAAATCGCCAGTCGACTTCTTGGCGGTCTAGACCAAAACGATGATGGCGAACTCGATCAGACCGAATTGGGTGGGCCCGGCCCATTCTTTGGCTATCTGAGGCTGCAAACGACCATTCGAGTCATGGATCGAGATGGAGATTGCAAGATCTCTGCGATTGAGAGGCAGCAAGCTGCGATCGAGCTATCGCGATTGGACGAAAACGGGGATGGACGACTCTCAAGGGTCGAATGCTATGACCCGCGTACTCGCCTCGGAGGCGGTCAGACGAAGGCGAATCCGAGCGAGGGCGTTGGGCCGATGCTCGAGCAAATTATCAACTTTCCCAGATATTCCAACAACATCCCTCCTGGGGCCAATCCCCGCGCATACGAAGGCTACTTTCTCTACTCGGAATCCGGAGTTTCCTCCGACGTTCAAATCAACACGGGAACGTTTCTGCTTGATACGAATGGCACACAGATTCACCACTGGCCAACTGACCGGTACATGCCCGAAGGCACCGGAGCTTATCTATTGGACAGCGGAATGCTGCTTCGCCAGGTCGCTCCCGGGGATTGGCTTACGATGAAGAACTTTACCGTGGGATCGCACGGGATCGTGGAAATGGTCGATTGGGAGGGGAACGTCGTTTGGGAATACTCCCGAAGGACGTTTGGTGAGCACGTGCTACACCACGATATGGAATACTTGCCAAACGGAAACATCCTCGTGCTTTCGTATGAGGCACGATCGCCAGCCGAAGTCAGTGCACTCGGCGGAGTGTCCACGGAGCAGATCCGATGGTTCGAGAAGATCCTTGAGATCAAACCGAATCTCACTGACGGAAGCACGTCCCTTGTTTGGGAGTGGGATTCCACGCGATACATGACATCCGAGGACGGCGACAGAGCAGCAGGAAAGTTGGCGATAGGTGTCAAGGGCGCCGGCGAGCGGCAGTTGCACTTCAATTCAATCGACTACCATCCACAGCGGAATTGGATCCTCGTCAGCTCGCTGATTTACGGAGAGGTGTTTATCATCGATCGGGCGACAGGCAAAATCATCGATCGATGGGGGAAAGGAGTTCTTGGCGGCCAGCATGATGCACGGTGGCTAGACGAAAACGTCCCGCATCGAGGTGATTTTCTTGTCCACAACAACCGTGACGGTCGTCTCAAAGGCGTCGAAAAGGCGGGACCGTTTGGTTTAGGAGCCTTTCATTCAGCAATCCTTGAAGTAAAGCTTGGAGATCAGCATCGTGAGGCCGAAGTCGTTTGGGAATATAAACCTGATCCAATTGAAAGTTGGTATGGCCCTTTCATGAGCGGTGCAAACCGTCTGCCAAACGGAAACACCCTTGTTATCAACTCGTTTAACAGACGAGTCTTCGAGGTCGACCCGAACAAGATGATGGTTTTGGACTTTCACATTCCTGGTCCCGGAAGAGTCTTTCGCGTTTACAAATTGCGAAAGGATCACCCGGGCCTCGAACAATTGTCAGTCCGATAGTCGAGAACGCTCGAGACTGGCGGGCCAAGCCAACTGAGTTTCTGCCAGGCCATAACGCGACGCGCCATGGGCCTTCGCGGAACTTCCATGCCCCAAAGAACACGTTTTCAGGATCGGCAAGCTTAAGATGTTACCCACCGTCGTCGGCCGTTGATCAATAACCCAAGCCCCGCAAGGGAAGCCCAAGTCGTCGCAGTGGTGCTTCAGCGGGAATGAGGGATTCGGCAAGTTACATTCGGCGGGTTCATCCACCCTTGGAGTCCCCAATGAGTCAATCAAAGAAGCATCGCCAACGGTCTTCCGCAGGAAAAATGCGGATCGTGCTGTCCGGGATCGAGCAGTCACGTTCCTGGTGACTTCCGCTGCTTTGGAAACGACTCAATCGAGTCCAAAGGCCTCGCAAAGCTCGTCAATGACCGACTTGGGCATCGTCGAGAGTTTGCCAATGGGCTTGGCGTGAATGATCGCTTCCTACGTCGATTCCAAGACCTCGAGCCGGTCAAACGCATCTAAGACGTTTTGACCGGTCACCAAGACGCCATCGTTCTCCAGTATGGCGGCGGGATTCGATTGCGATACGAAGTTGGAAACCTCGCCATCCGATCCGTACTGGAGGCCAAACGGAACCCGGCACACGTCTCTTAGGAAAACATAGCTCTCTGGGATCGTGCGTACATCCAACTCGGTGTCTGTCACACTAAAGGCAGTCGCGTTGACGGGATGGGCAAACACGATGGCGCCGACATGAGGGTGGGCGCGATAGATCGCCTGGTGCGCACGTGCGGCTCGGCTTGCCAGCTTCCCTTCCTCGCGACCATCACCTCGGACAAGAACCAAGTCTTCGGCATCGATGAGGCCTCGATCCCTTTGCGTGGGCGTCACCAAGAACGTGTCCTCGTCCACGCGAGCCGAAAAGCTGCCTTCGGTACTGATGAGGAGACGCTGTCGACAGCCGCGACGGACAAAAGCGGCCAGGCTACGACGCAGCTCGCACTCATCCGCGGAAGCGCGTGGAAACAGCCGGGATTCAAAATGGACGCCACGTTCAGCAGCCCTTTCCAACTGTTCATCGCACAGAAACCGCACGTCGCCAAGTTGATTGGCTTGAATCACCGTCTTGCCGCTGAATTCAAAGGCTTCGAAACGTTGGAAGGCATCGGCAAGCGTGTCGCCACCCACCACCACACCGTGGTTCTCCAGAATCACGCTATCACAGCCATCGGCAAACGAGTCCGCAATGTTGCTTCCCAATCGCTCACTCCCGGGACAGGCGTAAGGGGCGAACCCGACCTTCCCACAAATGGCATGCGCCTGATGAAATAAACGCGTGTTGGGTGCTTGCTCGCAAATGCTGAATGCAACCAGAGCCGTGGGATGTGCATGCACGATCGCCTGAATGTCTGGCCGTGCTTCATAAATCGCGCGGTGAAACGGGAATTCCGAGGATGGAGGATGCAAGCCATCCACGGTGCCATCCGACCCAACGCAGACAACATCGCGCCGGTTGAGATCACCCTTGTCCACGCGGGCCGGGGTGATCCATATATTTCCGTGCTCATCTCGAATCGATAGGTTCCCGCCCGACGTCGTCGTCATCCGGTACTGGTAGATCCGGTCCATCGTGGATACCAGCTGATCACGAGGATGACTCACAGAACGGTTTGCTTGATTCATAAAAGACTCTTTCGGACGGCCACAGAAATCGGGATACCGCGACCGCCAAATCGCATCGGGCGATCTGAACTAATCACCGCACAAACAAATTCAAAGGCGCAATGGCTCGTCATTCTGGCATAACGCCACAACGGTTTGGTGATGCGTCACCATCTTCGCATCCAAGGCGAGACCATGAGTGCGTCTTTGGCATGCATGGGTAGGGACCCGTGTTCGGCGAACACGGCGACAATCGTCGCGCAGCCAACGATTCCGATACAAACGCAAGATGCCACGCGATGACCCAAAAAATCAGCAGGCTAAATGTTCTAAGAACGGACACTTCATGCCGATCGCCACCACCGAAACGTAGCCGAACCAATCTCACCCTCCCGCGGCTTGCCGTGAGAGGGTCGGCCCGCGTTAGAATGGCCGGGGAGGACCTGTCGCAAGAAAACAATCGCGTTCACAAGACATCGTACCCGTCCCCTCCCCGAAATCTCGCTTCAAGCTCGATTTCGACCCTCCCATCGCAGCGCGTGGGAGGGTAACTCTTGCTGGTGAGCGGCGAAAAGTGGCCAAAAACGCACGAAAAAACCCTCTCTGGCTGGCGACCGGCCGGAGAGGGTCTTCGTGAACAACGTTGGTGATGGAGTCTCGTCCAAAGACGATGTTTTCTGTTGAGTGGTTTGGAGGTCGTGACCACGATTCTCGACTGCGAATTGCTTCGACAGCCGTTTCTAAGAATCCTTAGAAAGGAGGTGATCCAGCCGCAGGTTCCCCT
>JBCCYK010000259.1:0-9143 GCA_039189905.1 Planctomycetota bacterium | reverse complement strand
GGACGCGAGAAACTGTTTTCGCAGCGTTATCCCGTTTCCTGGGGTTCCAAGCGAGTCATCCCCGACGCGTTTGTCACCGGGGTCGCCTTGATCCGGGCGGACTTCAGCAAGATGACCATCGGCTTGGGCGTGATCGATTCCCAAGGAAAACAGATGAAGTCACTCGCTCAATTCGATGTCGAGCCAGACTTGGATGAATTGCTTCAGAGCGGTGAGAGTTTCACCGTTCGGGGTGTCTTTGACAAAGCATCCTTGAAGATGAGCGAGACCGAGCGAAAGGAAAAAGCAAGCAAAGAGGCCGTGTTGACCTCGAAACAGATTCGGAACGAAACCAGCTCGACAACGACAAGCACTCCCACGTCGAGCGCCAGCAGCAAGCCGGTGTCGACAACCAGCAAACTGCACCCCTTGTCGCCCAAGCATCCCGACAGCCCTGTCTCGCTGGAGATTCGTTACGACAACCAGGTTCAGCCGATCGAGTTCCAGGGGGGCGTGGCGATGGTGCAAGAACCCAAGGAAGGCCAGAAAGTGGTGTTCGTCGTGCGTCGCAAGAAGCTCGGCAGCGAACGTTATGGCGTGGTGCTCAAGGTCAACGGTGAAAACACGGTGCGACGTGAACGGAAACCCGATCCCAAGTGCACGCCTTGGGTGATGGAAGATGACGCGGACGTGTTCGGCGTCTATGGGTACATGATCGACAATCAAACCACGGAGGAATTTCGTGTCCTCTCGGACGCCGATTCGTCAAAGCGAGAGATCGACTATGGCATCGATACGGGGCTGATTTCCATCACCGTGTTTGGAGAACAAAAGGTGCCACCGACTCCGGATCCGATCGTCAGCGCTGACGACGGCGACGACTTTGCCTTGCTCATCAATGCCGAACGCCCGAAGGAAACACCCAGCACGCTGGCAAGCCTGCAGCGTTCACTCCGCGGTGCCGGTCCTTTTGGCCTAAAAACCCGGGGCTTGATCGTGGAAGGCCGCAAGAAGGCCCTTGATGTCGGCAAGACCAAGTTCAAAGGGGACACCGTCCCGCTGATGAGCGCCACGGTCCGCTATTACAACCCGGCCGATCTGCCACCCGGAATTTGATCCGCATCGCCAAGAGCTTAAGCCGACTGCTGCCGCCGTTCTGTCGATGATGCTGGATGCCCCAGGGCCCCACGACGCAGCACGTCGCCAGGACGCTCTCCGGAGCGCGATCGTGTTCAGTCGTCTGAATCCGGGATCATCTCATACGATCGTGCAAGGGATTTGAACTTGGGGATGTAGTCGGCGGCAAGATCTCGACCAACCAACCCAACCATGCGCACGTACCCAACACCGTTAGGATAAAGCATCACTTGGTAGATCGCCAATGGAGTATCGCTCTCCTTGTCACGACCAATCGCATGGATTTCCCAACCCTCCATCCCATCGATCTCAACGGCGATCGGCTCTTTGTGTTCCTCGACGATGACGTCTTCTAAGGTCTTAAGCCTTTGCAAGACGAACGACTTCCGCTCCTCGCTCGAGACAAGAATCGACCAATTGGTAATCGCAAAAACGGGATCCTGCGGTGTGGCGGCCGGTAAACGGCCGTCTCTCGTGAACCCGGTCATCATGCCCATGCCCGCGACTGACGCGACCCGTTCCAAGCCAGTGACTTGCCCCACTCGGAAAGGTAATTCATCCGTCGAATCCTTCGCATCGGAATGCTGAATCGACAAGACGGTCGAGCGCATTGGAACGTCGAACTCTTGCGATTCCGACGTAGGAAACGTGGCCATCACGATCTTGGTTTCGTTCTCATCGCCAAAAACAGTGATCCATTTCGTATACTCCGTTCCAAGACTGCTTTGAGAGGGCTTGATCAACATCCCGTCCGAATCACAGATTCGCATCTCACTTTTCGATAGCAATCGCATCCGATTTTCGTCCAGCGTAGCCGTCTCGTACCCCTTTGTGACTTCGGCATAGGGACCGGGGATAACAAGCACCATGACCGACGCGCGGAGGTCCTTATGCTCAAAACCCCGGTAACTGCCTGCTTTTCGAAAGCCTTTTGGGCGCTCCAGCGAGAGCGCCGTGTAATCAATGTGGACGCGCGGACGTGGCCCGCTTTGCTCCTGGCCCAGGAGGGCTGCGATTGGGAACAGGCAAATCGATAAGAGTGTTGTGAGTCGAATCAGAATTGAGTGGCACATCAATTGGAATTTGGGCATGGTTGTCTTCGGTCTCCAGACCATCTGATCAATGGTCTGCCAAGTCAGCGACAAAGGCGGATCACGGTTCAAAACTGAACAGGTCAGCTGTATCCAATCGAGCGGATGCATGGCAGATTGGTGAGAGTTCTTGACCATGCGTGACGATTCGGATGTCCTGGTAAAGGCCATCCACGGGCTTGGCCATCACATGGATTCGGCGATTGGGAACATGAACGATCCAAACCTCAACAACCCCACATGCCGCGTACAGATCTGCTTTGGTGCGCAGGTCATCGATCAAAGAACGGTCGGCAACTTCGATCAAGAGACAGATGTCAGCCGCAGTCGGTCGCTGAGCCCGCCGGCGCGTTGGACGCAACCATGCAATGTCAGGTTCGGGGCGATTGTCTTCGACGACGATCCCGCACTGCACGCGAATCCGAAACTGATCTGCGGTTCTGCTGCTGTGCGACCATTCCTCGAGATACTCAACAATATCATCGTGGACGGGGATCATCGTGGACGGGGCCCGCAGGATTCATGATGCGAATTTCACCGTGGATGAGTTCGATCTTGCTGGGCGGGAAGCCGTCAAACGCGCCACGATCGACCATGCGGTCGAACTGGTCCCCCGTGATCAGCATGCGATCGGTTGGAGCAGACATGGTGAATTGCAATTGCCTTTTGACACGCGTCTTCGGACTCCTATCAGGATACTGACCATGCGAGCGGGCGGCAAATTGACGGTTTCAAAGCGCTCTCCTTAGACGGGGAATTGAAACAAGTCGTACTACGTGTGGCGCTCGCTGCCAACTGGCGCTGACTGTCGCCGAGATTTCCGAGCTTGGGTGGCGCCAGGACGGACCGAGTTTGGCAAACTCGGCGACGTGCCTCCTCAATCCTGGGATTCGCCAATCGTGATTTCGTTTGCGAGAATCTCAGCGAGGCCAATCGCAGGAAAAGCGACATCGTCGATCTCAGCGCGGTCGGCCAGTAAGTCGGCTCTTTGAATCGTGTCGCGAACAGCGTCCAAATCGAGCGGTGTGATCAAGGCATGCCCTGACAAGGACTGTGCCGGTTCGGTCACAGGAGCCAAGATGTCGTTGATATCAATGACGGTCACCTTCGATGTCTTGAGTGCATACCGGACACGCGATAGGTGGCGTGAGGCTTCTTCGGCGAACGCTTCGTCCTCACCAGCCTTGGCAAACGCCTCGACCGCATCCAGTTCACCCCACTGCACCAGAGGAATGCGCACGATGCGTTGCATCACGGCCGATGCTTTTGCTGGCGCGTAGTCGGTGTCGCGCATGCGGCTCGTCAATTGACTGAGTTGCGCGATGACCTCCTTCTTGTCCTCGGTTTGCATGCGACTTTGTTCGATCTCGGGGACCACGCCTTCCAAGGTACGGATGGCGAACTCCGTGCGTTTGCCGAACAGCACCCAGGTGGTCACGCCACACGTGATGAAGAACACCATTCCCATCAAGAGAGTCGCTGCCAAGATTCCCGGAAGACAACCGGGTGATTGCTTGGGTTCGGTTGGTGGGTCGTTCGACTCTTGTTCCTTGGGAACGCTGTCTGTTTCGGTCAACTTGGGTCTTCTTAAGGACTTGTCGGAGTCGGAATGGTCATCATCACGCCGCGCGGACCCGCGTTGAGGACGGGGGTTTTGCCCAACGTCACTTGCCGTTCCCAATCACTATGAATGTGCCCGCAGACGGCGAGCAGCGGCGACTTGGCTTCGATGCAATCGCGTATCGCTTGGCTGCCACGGATGCGACCGCTGCTGTCGTGGTCAACCGTGTCGATTGCGGGTGAATGCGTGACCAAGATGGCCTTGTTCGGACAGCCCGTCAGGAGTTTCTCGGCTTCCTGTTCATCGAAGTCATAGCTCCAAGCACCAAACGGTGTCACCGGAATCCCGCCGCCGACACCCCAGATGGGGACACTCATGCCCATGAGTTCGATTGAAATTCCCGTCCCATGCAACACGGTTGCGGATTCCCAGGCCTTGGAAGCCGTCACAAGCTCCTCGAACGTTTCGCCGTTGCCGGGCACCAGGACGGTTGGCTTTGTGATGTTGCAAAGCACGTCGAGCGTGTCGGCCAAGCCTTGGTGGCGGTTGGCAAAATCTCCAGCACCGATAACCAGGTCCGCGTCGTCCGCGAGGCCCACCAAACGCGTCGCGGCCTCTCGGTCGCAATGCAAGTCGCTAAAGCACAGCACGCTCACCATCGATCCAGCGCCTCACGTCGCCGACGCCATCGCGCCGAGCTGGATCGTGGAACGGGTCTGCTCCTTCTCCAGATAATTGCGTCCAAACTTGACATTCACGTGATCCCAGGGCAGTTTGTCCATGAGTTCGTACTTCTGGTGCACCTGTTGTTCGACATCCAGTCCCGCGTCTTCGATGGCCTGCCACCAGCGTTCTGCGTCCAGGAACTCGGTCCAGCCATCCATTCGAGCGCCGCGCTGCCAGGCCAAGCGGATGGCGCGGCCGGTGCGCCGATCGCCACGCGACAAGACGCCTTCGAGAAGGCTTGTTTCGATGTCATGGCACTTGACGGACACGCTGCGGATGCGACGGCGATCCCGCATGTATTTGTGCGCCCATTGGAAGTAGTCCCGATGCTGCATGCCGTTCCATTGGTACGGCGTGTGGGCTTTGGGAACAAAATTTGACACACTCGCGGTGACGCGTGCATAGCGACCCGTGACTTCTTTCCCCACCGAGGCGATGGCTTCGGCCAGATCGACGATCCCGTCCAAATCCACGGGACGTTCTCCCGGCAAACCGCACATGAAGTAAAGCTTGACACCTTCGAATCCATTCTCAAACGCGGCGCGGCAGCCTTCGATTAGATCGCTGTTCTTGATCTTCTTGCGAATCTGCTCGCGCATGTCGTCACGGGCGACCTCCGGTGCAAGCGTCAGCGAGCTGCGTCGATCCGTCCCAATCAGCTTGGGCAGCGACCGCAACTGATCATTCACGCGTAGGCTGGGAACACTGATGTTGACGCCGAGTGGGCGGAAGACCTTGTGGAGCTCCGTGACCAATTCTTCGAAGTGGGGATAGTCGCTGCTGGAAAGCGAGAGGATGCTGATCTCGTTGAACCCGGTATTGCGATAACTCTGCATCGCGGCATCGACGATGGTGTTCACGTCGCGGGTACGTAGCGGGCGTTTGATGACGGTGCTCTGGCAGAAACGACACAAATGCGGACAACCTCGCATGATCTCGATTGCGATGCGGTCGTGCACGCAGTCGACATAGGGCACGATTGGCGCCGTGGGCAGGGGCATGCCGTCCAAGTCAGAAATCGTGGAGGGCGCGATGGTTTCCGGAACATCATCACGACTCCGGTGCATGGCCACGACGCGACCGCCGCTGGGAGTGCCATCGTCATCGTACTCCGGCACATAGAAACGCGGTGCGTAAACGAAGTCTAACTGTTTCGCGAGTTCCGCAAGCGCCTCTTCACGTTGTCGTTTTCCGTCCGTGCCCCTCGCGAAGCATCCGTCCGGTTGGCGAAACCGCTCACGCTGCTCCAACCAAACGTCACACACCTCTGGCAATGCCGGTTCACCATCCCCGATCACCATCACATCAAAAAACTCCGCCATCGTCTCTGGGTTCTGGCAGCACGGTCCCCCCGCGACAATCAACGGATCACCGATCGTGCGATCGTTCGCTTCCAAGGCAATGCCGCCCAGATCCAACATGGTCAGGACATTGGGCGAGCTGATCTCGTACTGCAGCGACAGGCCGACAACATCGAATTGATTCAGGGGCGTGAACGTTTCCAAGCTATACAGCGGCAGGCCATGTTCGCGGAGCTTTTCCTCCATGTCGGGCCAGGGCGTGAACACACGTTCGGCACACCAATCCGATCGCCGATTCATCATCGAATAGAGCACTTGGAGGCCATGGTGGCTCATCCCAATCGTGTAGGCATCGGGAAACCCGATTGCCAGCTTTCCACGCAGGGGCTCGTGGTCTTTCACAACGATGTTGCGTTCACCACCGACGTATTGGGCTGGCGTTTGCACGAAGGGCCAAACCAGCGATTCCAGTTTGCGTCGCAGTTGCTCCGATCTCATCACGGTCAATTCACCCTCATCACTGTCAATTCACTCTCGGCTTGCTACAGTACGTCGGTCGTTTTCGGGTGTTGCCGCCGTCATTTGCGGGGTTTCTATCCGGCGACACCGGCCGAGCTCTGGCAACAAGGGGTCACGTGGATCGCCTGGACGGCCTATTTGACGCGCCAGGGCAGCCCACGACAAGCCGAATGCGATAGGTTTCATCATGAGTGATTTTGAGTGTGTCGGCAGCGTCGCTGATTTCGAAGAGAATGTGGGCCGCGCCGTGGTGGTAGACGACCGAATGGTGGCGGTGTTCCGAAAAGGTGACGATTGGTACGCGATTGACGATCTCTGTCCCCACATGGGGGCGTCCTTGGCCGAGGGACACTTGGACGGTGAATTCGTGAGCTGTCCCTGGCATGCATGGCGGTTCTCGATCAAAGACGGGACTTGGGAAGACAACCCTCGGACGAAAGTGGACTGTTTTGACGTCAAGGTCGAAGGCGATGAGGTTTATGTGAGGCCGCTTCCGGAGATGAGTTAGCGGCAGTCCGAGACTCTTGGCGAGTCCCGCTACGCGAGAACCGTCGAGCGAAGGAACACGAGCCTCATTCAAGACGCGGGACACGAATACGATTGCAGTCCGGTGCAAGACTGCCGAAGGACACCCCATGACCCAAGACTCAACGGGCGTATCGTCGCCGACACTCGCACAGCTTCAGAGCGACGTCGACGCATGGGTTCAAAGCATCGGTGTTCGCTATTTCGATGAAATGACGAATTTGGCGCAGTTGATCGAAGAGGTCGGCGAGGTCGCGAGGATCCTGTCTCGCACGGTTGGAGAGCAGTCCTGCAAACAAGGCGTGACGCCGGAGTCGCTGCGGGAGGCTTTGCCTGACGAGCTGGCGGATGTGCTTTTTGTTGTCGTTTGTTTGGCGAATCAGTCAGGCATCGATCTCACCGATGCGGTCCGGCGCAACCTCGACAAGAAAACAAAGCGTGATCGTGATCGCCATCACAACAATGAGAAGCTTCTTGGTTGAGATGCGGCTGCGATCATGACGGAAAGTCTGGGTTTGCTTGAGCCTGCGGTTTGGTTATTGCTCGGGATTCTGTCGGCGGGAATCCTGGTGCAAGCGGCCGCTGGTTTTGCAGGCGGCTTAGTCATCGTGCCCCTGATGCTTTGGGCGGGTTATTCCGTTCCGGAAGCGCAGTCAGCTTTGTTGGTTGCCACCATCCCGCAAAACGTGGCGGGCGTCTGGTCTTTCCGTGACGCGATCGAGCCGAATCGCTTGGTGGGTCCTGCGATGGGGCGACTGATCGCCTTGCCGATCGGTGTCGCGGCGCTTCAATGGATGGAGTCCGCGTCCATGGTGCTCTTGCGACAACTCGTCGGTGGGTGCGTCCTGGCCGCCACGCTTGCGACGTGGTGGTTGCGCCCGACGCAACGTGATTCGGTCGCGCCGTTCTGGGGATGCCTCGCATTCCCTACCTCCGGGTTCCTGCAGGGCATCGTTGGCATGGGTGGTCCAGTGATGGTCTTTTGGGTTCAAGCCCATCGCTGGGACACGCGGCAGTCTCGCGGGTTCTTGTTCGCCATGTATTTGGTCAGCATCGTCCCGGCGATGATCATTCTCTACCTGTTCTTTGGCGGGCGGATTGTCGCGCCCGGTTTGATCGCTGGCATGGCCATCCCTTGGTTGCTGGTGGTCACGCAGATGGGTTTGCGTCTGGGAACATGGTTGGGGACCGAGCGTTTGCGTCGCGTGACCCTGGTGCTGCTCTTTCTGATCGGATTGACAGGCTTGCTCACCCCGTTGCTACGCTAAGCGTGCACGTCACCGCACTTTGTTCTGCCACGAGAATCACCCATGCTCCCATTCGGTTCTGCTGAAGCGATCTCCGTCGCCCCCGATGCGTCGTTCTTTTCGGCACCCGCCTTGATCGCCTTGCTCGCATTGACATTGATGGAGATCGTGCTTGGGATCGACAACATCGTCTTCATTGCCATCCTGACGGGAAAGCTGCCGCCGGAGAAACGTTCCCTCACGCGACGTGTGGGCCTCTTGCTTGCCATGGGCATGCGAATCGCGCTGCTGATGGCGATCGGCTGGCTGATGAGTCTGACGTCGACCTTGTTTGAGTTCAGCAGCCTGCTGCCGAACACCGAATGGACGCGTCAACTGTTGGAAGAGGCGGAGATCAACGAGGTAAGTTGGCGTGACCTCATCCTGCTCGGAGGCGGCTTGTTTCTGATGTTCACCGCCGTTCGCGAGATCCATCACAAGATTGAGGGAGAGAGCGACGAGCATGCGGAGGGTGACGGGACGCCCAAAACGAAAACCGTGGGAGCGGTGTTGTTTCAGATTGCAATCATGGATGTGATCTTCTCCCTCGACAGCGTCATCACGGCCGTGGGGATGGCTTCGCAGATCAGCATCATGGTGGCCGCAGTGATCATTTCCATCATCGTGATGATGATTTTTGCCAATCAAATCAGTGACTTTGTTCAGGAGCATCCGACGGTCAAGATGCTGGCCCTGTCTTTCTTGATCCTGATCGCAGTGGTGCTCGTGAGCGAATCGATTGGGACACCGATCAACAAGGGCTACGTCTATTTTGCCATGGCGTTTTCACTGATGGTGGAGTTCCTGAACCTCCGGATGACGAAGAAAAGAGCGACGCGATCCGGGGTCGCGGGGCAGGCTGCTTGATCCTGTCTTGACGCCGAATCGAACCCATGCGTATCGCCACTATCGATTGATAAGGGGTCTTTGAAGCACCCAATCGATCAAGCCACCTTAATTGCGGTCGTTATCAAGGCCTGGTGCTTGAAGTACCCCATCGCGGCAGTAAGTTCAGGGC
>JBCCYK010000258.1:0-9225 GCA_039189905.1 Planctomycetota bacterium | reverse complement strand
GCGACGATATGGTCGTGACCGTTACGCTCGATGGATACATCAAGCGCACACCTCTCTCTACGTTCCGCGCGCAAAATCGGGGCGGCAAAGGGCGCGCAGGCACCTGTTTGGATTTGGTGGACGCGCCGTCGGTCAATACGACACCTATTTGATCGACGATGACGGTCGCGATTTCTTAGGCCGCGGGCGTTTCAATCTGACACCGGAAGAAACACTCCGCGGACGCTCGTTCCTGCGCCACCGGCAACAATGGGGCAACGGTTGGGAAACGATCGCCGAGTTGGGCTACATCAGCGACCGAGATTTCCTAGAACAGTTCTTTGAAGAGGAATGGGATCGGGATCGTGTGCCGCACACGGGCTTACGCCTGCGGCGAACGCAAGGCAGCCAGTTGTTGGACCTCGCCATCAACGCCCGTGTGAATGACTTTTTCCAGGAGACGGAGCGTTTGCCATCGCTTCACTACTATGGCATCGGTGCCTCGATTTTCGAGCGTCTCACCTGGTCCGTGCATCACGAGGCGAGCTACAAGCGTCTGAAGGTTGCCGACGCCCCCATCAATCCCGCCGTCGCCGCGCAAACCGCGACACTTCCCGGGGAAGTGGACCGCGAAGGCCTGGTTGCCCGCACCCGTCAAGAAATCTCCGCTCCACTGGATTTGGGGCCATTTCGCTTCGTTCCTTTCGCGATCGGCGAAGCCGCCTACTACGGCGAGGGCACCGATGGTCAGGAAGTCACGCGTCTGTGGGCCGGTGGCGGGATCCGAGCGAACCTACCTTTCGTACGCGTTGACCCCAGTATCCAAAGTGCTTTGCTTAACATCCGGGGCATTGCTCACAAGGGAAGTTTCAACGCGGAGTACTTCTACGCTGACAGCGATACGGACCTGGATGATCTGCCACTCTACGAACCTCTGGATGACGACGCGCAAGAACAGTTTCGTCGCTTCTTTACATTCAACACCTTTGGCGGCACGCTCCCGGCCCAATTCGAACCACGAACCTACGCGCTGCGGCACGGCATCCAACGCCATGTGACCAGCCCATCCGATACGGTCGTGGATGATCTGCAGCAACTTCGCCTCGGACTGGACAATCGTTGGGAAACCAAACGGGGGCTACCCGGCCGCGACCGGATTGTGGATCTGTTTCGCTTCAACATCGACACCCTCCTTTTCCCCAATGCGGACGACGACAACTTTGGAGAAACCATCGGACCAACCTGGTACGAGGCTCAATACAACCTGGGAGACCGTTTTGCCTTGCTTTCGGACGGCTATGCGGACTTCTTTGACGAGGGACTGCGAACCGTCAGTGCAGGGATTCGCACCAGCCGCCCGGGTCAAGGCGACGCCTACGTGGGTTTACTCTCCATCGAAGGTCCCATCAGTGCCACCGTTCTGCGTGCAAGTCTTGATTATCGCCTCAACGAGAAATGGATCTTTTCGGGCGGCAGCACCTACGACTTTGGTGAGGTTGGCAGCGTTGGTCAGTCATTCGGACTCACCCGCATTGGCGAATCGTTTCTGGTGCAGGTGGGCGGCACCGCCGACTTCGGTCGTGACAACGTGAGCATTGGTTTCAAAGTCGAACCGAGGTTCCTGCCAAGCGAACTGGGGCGACTGGGTGGCATTTTTGTGCCGCCGACAGGTTTCGATGGCCTCGAATAGGGACCATGCCATGACAGCGTGGATCAAAAAGTTCGGCAACGCCCTTGCCGGCTGCCGTTGGGCGTTTCGAACGCAAAGTAGTTTTTGGGTTCACGTGACCGTCAGCGTGCTGGTCATCAGCGTTTCGATTTGGCTGGGCTTGACTCCGGTGCAATGGTCTGTCATCACGCTTTGCATCGGCATCGTGATTGCAGCAGAATTGTTCAACACGGCGATCGAGCAGATCGTGCAAGTGCTCCATCCGGCCGAAGAACCTCGGTTGGGACGCGCACTGGATATGGCGGCGGGCGCGGTGTTGGTCCTGGCGGTCGCTGCCGCCGCCGTCGGCACGATCACGCTCCTGCCGCCTCTGTGGCAAGCGGTGGTTGGGATGACGTTCGATTAACGTCGAAGCTGTTCGGCGGCGCTGTTGCCTGCGATCTCCGCGGCGGATTCATTGGCGAGATCCAAATCGCCCTCCAGCAGACCGGTCGCGGGCCCGGACGCGTCCTGAACCGGGTAGCCATCCCGGAATTCCATTTCGGCGGTGTAGTCCACCGGAGGCCGATTTCGTGTGGGACCTGAGGGGCGCGTCACACGCTTTCCGAAGCGGATCAGCTTGCTTCCGGCCAAGCGGGTGTCGTCCCGAATGCTGCCGCCCTGGAAGGGGCCCACGCCCATGATCCAGGTATCCCTTGCGGTCGAGGCGGACTGCGATATCCCCGATTGCCAAACCGCTTGTCGCGTTTCGCGGTCGTATGCGAACGCTGCGATCTTGGCTGCGGCCTCCCTCGCATCCCGTCGCGCGACGGCGATCTCTGGGATCTGGGGGACGCTGGGCGCGTTGGGAATGAGCGACACCGTTGAGTTCAGGGCGTTGTTTTCAGGCACCCCAAAAGTCACGCGGTGGTCATCGGCGCCCAGGGTACCCATCCGGGCCTCAATGATGAGCTCGGCGTCGGCTTCTTTGTCTTCCAGTCGGCAGCCAGAAGCGGCGATCTGTTGTCGCAAGGCACTTGTGACATAGTCCGCATTGACAAAGCCAGCGGATTTCACATTCCGCAAATAGCTGGTGTCCAAGTAGACGCTTCGACCGGCCAGTGGACGAAAGTCGATGGTTGAGACGCTCCGGTCAACCGCATCCGACAGGATTAATTGTTCCGTCGCATGGTGTCCCCGTGTCGTGCCACAACCGCCGAAACCAACCGCTCCTAGCATCGCACTCAACCCCATCACGCCTCCCAACAAGCGCGTACGACGGGCGGTCGGTCGCGATGCGGTCGACATGGCAGTGGCTGAAAGCATGATTTCGGGCAGGGCGAGCGTCTTGGGCGACGCATCGGGTCGAGAGGCGGGTCCGGAGCTCGCCGGCTTGTGCTTGGCGTAGCAAATTGGCGCAAATCCTGGCAAGATCAAGTAAGATCCTCCGTCCAAGCCGACAGCAACGAAGACGGCCTTCGGTGGGTATGCTGCGCGCGTCCGCGTTCGGCGAACACGGCGACTGTCGCCGAGATGCGACTCGTCCACGACCTAGGCAGCGACAAACAATGTGATGCTTTTCCTCCGCCAGTCGGTTCTCACGGCCTAAGATCATGCAAGAAGAAGCGTCCTACATCTGCGACCATTGTGGAGAGGAGATCGTGATCCCCCTGGACATCTCCGCGGGCGTGGAGCAGGAATATGTGGAAGACTGCCCCGTGTGTTGCAGTCCCAACGTGATCCAGGTGTTGTATCACGACGCGGAAGCCGAGGTTCACTCGGAACCCGAGTGAAAGCCCACGGGCTTTCACGACGACACGAAGTCCGCATCACACGTCTCGTCCCGCCCATTCAAGCACCCGATGACAGGACGCCATGAAGGTCTCCACCTGGCTGATCCCCCCACTGAAACCAACCACGCAAGACTCCTTTGCAAGCATCGACATTGCGGTGGTGATCGATGTGCTTCGCGCAACCACGGTTGCGACCACGGCGTTGGCGGCCGGCGCGAGCCAGATCCTCACGACCAATGAAATTGAAACGGCCCACCAGCTTGCCAGAGACAACCCGTCCTCGGATGGACGGCCTGCGTTGCTGTGCGGCGAACGGCAATGTCGACCAATCGAAGGATTTGACTTGGGCAACAGTCCTGGTGAGTACTCGCCCGCGGGTGTCGCGGGACGAACGTGTGTGTTGACCACCACCAATGGGACACGCGCGATCCAAGCCGCTGTCAACGCGAAACATGTTTTGCTGGGATGCTTCGCAAACCTCACGGCCGTCATCGATCAACTGGCCGCTTCCCAGAACGGCGACCAGAATCCACACATTGGTCTGGTTTGCAGTGGTACCAACGGCGAAGTGACCACCGAAGATGTTTTGGCCGCGGGCGCCATCATTGGCTTACTGCATCAACGCCTGGCTGACACGCCTCGCTTCTATGACGGTCCCATCGAACCTGCCAATGATTCCACGTCCATTGCTTTGGCGACATGGCAACATGCGCTGACGGGAGAAGCGGTCAGCGACGCCGAGTCCCTGGCCGCGAAGCTGTCGACGACGAAGGGCGGACGTAATTTGATTGCTGCCGGATACGAATCCGATTTAACCGATTGTGCATCGATTGACGTCTTTGACGTTGTCCCGCAACGGATCGCCGGAACGACCAACGCCTTTGCTTTGTGACGAACATGCGGGTGAAACCGCGGCTCGCTTTTCGATCCAACCGTTGATCGGCTCAGCGCCGATGACACACGTTGATGGGAGTTGTGATGTCACTCCAGGCGTTGACGGGATCATTTCGAGATGGAATGAACGTCTCCATCCTCACAACTTCCGATCAGCGTTCGCCTTATCAACCAGGCGCCTCCCCGCTCGCTGCATTCGGTTACCAGCATGTTCCCACGACGCATTGCCCAAGTGGCCGTTCTCACGGTAGCCGCAGGAGGCCTCTACATCGCAAC
This sequence comes from Planctomycetota bacterium, assembly GCA_039189905.1. Taxonomy (GTDB): domain Bacteria; phylum Planctomycetota; class Planctomycetia; order Pirellulales; family Pirellulaceae; genus Rhodopirellula. The sequence continues at coordinate 4,635 of JBCCYK010000258.1, read as the reverse complement.
CGAAACCGAATTCGGGCGTGAATGGACCGGCTATGCCGTCAGCCAAACGGCGATAAATCGCGGGCAAACGGGCAACGCTCGCGGCCCAACACAGCGTTATCCGGTGCACGCCCATTACGAAGTCGAAACCCTTCGGGACATCGCGTCGGACGAGTTCCGATACGACGAAACGCTGGCAAAGAAATTAGGGGCGTTTTCGAGCGATGGCCCACTGCCATCGCTGGCGGGGAACAATGTGCCCGATATCCGGCATGCACTTCGATTTGATCTCACCTCGAGTGCGATCCTGCAGCGTTTTTCGAGGGTTTCAACGGTCTTGGCGGATCTCCAACTAGAAGGGCTCCGCGTGCCCGTGGTCACGGGGACCCGAGCGGACGATTTGGCAGGCACGCTGACCTACTATCTGGATCGAGCTGGAAAAATCCAACGCATCTCGTTGCATGGCTTCACCGGTGATCCCAATCGCCTGACACAAACGCTTCAGCAACACTACGGCTTGCAAGCGGAACCCAACCTGGAAGCGGGCGTGTATACCCGACGGTGGAATGGACTGCCCGTTCATTTGCTACGGCTCACGCACGCCCCGGTGGTCCATAGCGATGCGGTTCACCAGAAGTTCACAGTGTTCCTCGAATTGAACCAGCCCAACCTTGCCTATGGGATCAGTGACGAAGCGCGTCGCATTGTGCAGACAGATCGCTGGACAGGACGCTGGTAAGCCGCGATCCGGTGCAAGGGTTCGTTTCGACATTGGGGGTAGCGGATCAAGATGCGAAGGATCTAACATTTTGTACCCCGGTTGTTTCCGCTTCTCCTAAACCCCACTTCGATGCCATTTCCCACATGGCATCGGCCGCTGTCCAGCATGCCAATCCTCCCAAAAGAACCCGACATTTATCCCGAGGCTCTGCTGGATGACCCGTTGGCGGTCGAGGACACCTGGTGGCTCTTGTACACGCGATCGCGGCAAGAAAAGGCCTTGCTTCGCTACCTGCGACAGCACGAGATCCCCCATTACGCACCGATGATTCCTCAGCGTTATCGATCGCCCGCCGGTCGCATCCGAGAATCCTTCGTACCGCTCTTCTCCACCTATGTGTTCCTACGCGGAGGCAACGAGGCGCGCTACCAAGCCGTTTGCAGCGGCAACGTGATGAAGGCGGATGAAATTGTGCAAGTCAACGACTTGGTCCAAGACTTAGCCCAGATTCGGGACCTGATCGCGATGGAAGTGCCGATGACGCTCGAGAGCCGCATCGAAGCAGGCGACCGCGTCCGAATCAAAAATGGGCACTTTGCGGGGTATGAGGGGCTTGTTAAGCGGCGTGAGAACGAAAGGGTGCTGCTCATTTCCGTGCGCTTCATGGAGCAAGGTGTCAGCGTTCGGCTCGATGATTGCCAGGTCGAAGTCCTCGGCTAAACAGCCCGCGTCATCGCTCTTTCCCAAGTCTCCCTGAACTTTCTATACTCCCGAGGCGCGTCACTCCTATGGTCGAGGGGCGAATCCGCAGGTGCCCCGTCACGGAGTCAAGACATGAGCCCCACGAGTTCCACGCTGTCCCCCGCTGGCAACGACGCGGCGGGTTCGCCGCCGAACGCGACTTCCTCCATCACCCTGAACCCCGATCCCATGCCGCAAACGCAGGCCGTTGCCTCTCGCGCCCCGATCCGCGTCTACAACACGCTGAGCAAAACCAAGGAACCGTTTCTCCCGCTCCGATCGCCACAAGTCGGCATGTACTTGTGTGGTCCCACGGTGTACGCCGAGGCGCATATCGGCCACATGGTGGGTCCGGTGATTTTCGACACGATCAAACGCCACTTGCAGTACAGCGGTTACCAGGTCACCTGGGTCGTCAATATCACGGATGTGGATGACAAACTGATCATGAAGAGTCGCGAACGCGGTATCCCCATGAGCCAGATTGCGGTGGAGATGACGGCCGATTACATGGCCAATCTGAAAGAACTCGGCGTCAACCAAATCGACCACCTTCCGCGCGCCACCGATCACATCCCACAGATCATCGCCTTCATTGGCTCTTTGGAAGAAAAAGGCTTTGCCTATTCGACAGAGGGCGACGTTTTCTTTGATGTCACCCGCGACGGCGGTTACGGCCAGCTTTCCAATCGAAGTGTGGACTCGCAGCAGGGCGAAGGGGGCGGTGCGGCCGCCAAGAAACGCAACCCGGGGGATTTCGCCCTTTGGAAGTCCGCCCGACCGGGTGAACCTGCCTGGGAAAGCCCCTGGGGACTCGGTCGCCCTGGATGGCACATCGAGTGTTCGGCGATGAGTCACGAGATCCTCGGCGAGACCTTTGACATCCACGGTGGCGGGCTGGATCTGTTGTTTCCCCATCACGAGAACGAGCGTGCTCAGAGCTGCTGCCGACATGACGCGCCCATGGTGAAATACTGGATGCACAATGGGCTGATGCGTGCTGGTGAGAAAGGCAAGGTCGGAGGCAAAAGCGATCGCGCCGACAATGCGTCCGAGGCAGCCGATCCCGAAGCCGCGGCCGAAGGCAAGATCAGTCGCAGCAAAGGTGCGGGTGGTTTGGCTGAACTGATTCGGCGTCATACGGGCGAAAGTCTCCGGTTCTTTCTTTTGCGGACGCATTACCGATCGACGATCGTGTTCGGGGAAGAAACCTTGGCCGAAGCGGGCACCGCGCTAGAAGCCTTCTATCGGTTTTTTGATCGCTTCGCCGAGATCACGGGCGTTTCGTTCTACAACCTCACCGCCCATCGATCGCGCGATGAGAACGAAAAGTTTGGCTCCGGATCGGCGTTGACCGATGCCACGTCAACTATGCGTAACAAGTTCTTGGCCGCCATGGATGATGACTTCAACACGGGCGCCGCGATTAGCTGCCTGTTTGACTTCCTCCGTGCCGCGAACCGTCACATGGACAGCAATCAACTGGTTGCCGGCAGTGACAAACAATCGGCTCCGGTGCAAGAACTCGAGCAAGCAGCGGGCGTGATGCGGGACTTGACCGCCGTGCTGGGACTTTTTACGAAACCACCCGTCAGTACTGGCGACGATCAGGATGGCGAGTTGTTGGACGGCGTGATCTCATTGCTCATTGAACTTCGCAAGGAAGCACGCGAACGAAAAGACTACGCGATGGGTGACGCCATCCGTGACCGGCTGGCAGGCGTCGGCGTCGCCTTGCTGGATCGCAAGGAAGGCACGATTTGGGAGCGGCAGTGAGCCTGCCAGCGAAGGCACCCATCGCATTCCAAGAGCAGGACATTCGACCGGTGTCGCCATCCTCTTCACGCTTCGTTCTGGGCATCGACCCAGGTCTTAACACGACCGGATACGCGATCATCGCGGGCGACGGCTCAGGGCTGGGCAGCGATTACCAGATCGTGGAAGCAGGCGTCGTTCGCAGCCGCGCGAAAGACTCGCTTCCAAGGCGCCTTGCCGAGATCCATCAAGGTATCGCAGAGGTTTTGGAAGCTCACACCGTCGACCTTGTCGCTCTTGAGCAATTGTTTTCACATTACCAACGACCCCGTACCGCGATTCTCATGGGGCATGCGCGTGGTGTGATTTGTTTGGCTGCCGCCACACATGGTGTGCGGGTCGAGCACTTCGAGCCGACGCGCATCAAGAAAACCATCACCGGCAACGGCCGTGCCCCCAAGTCACAAATCGGTCAAGCAGTGAAGTGGCAACTTGGACTCGATGAGATTCCTCAACCCGCCGATGTTGCGGATGCCATGGCCATCGCACTCTGCGGACATGCTGGCGATGGCTCGGACTTGAGGTGAACGCCATCCTATCCGCCGAATCGCGTTAGCGATCGTCCCGCTTAAGACGTAACCCATCGGGACGTTGTCACGGGAATGGAAAGGGAAATCGTGCTCGTACTCAGCCGCGGAGTGGCGGTACTCGTACTCCTACTCGACTCGTTGCAGTCTCGAGTACGAGTACCGCTTCGCGGAGTACGAGGTACGAGTACGATTTTCAGCGTGACCGACGGTTTTTGCCTGGCTTGCTAAGCTGGACGATCTCGTTAGCGATCGGTTATCACGCTTTCTATCAGCCGCATCGCGTTAGCGACCGGTTATGACGCTTCCTAAGCCAAGAACAGTTGGTAATAGCAAGCCGCAAAGGCACAGAGATGCAACACCAACAATACGGAGCCCCAAACGGGACGCCGTGAGAACAATCCAATGACACTCAGTGCGCAGCCGAGACCGCTCACCAGCGTCCCACCGGGTGGAAACCACGCCACACACGCCAAAGAGAAGCAAGCGACCACAGCCGCCCCGCAGAGGGCACCCACCAAGATCGACTGTTCCGCGCCATAAATGGGGCCCTCCAATGCGTTCCCTTGAATGGCAGTGATCGCACCCGCCCCTACTTGCGTCGTGGCTCCCTTCGCTGCACCAGCGCCGGAAGCGCTTCTGTCGGCACTTGAATCCACGTCGTCCACGTTCGTATCGGCGCCCCGAGGTGCGAATGGACTTCCGTGTCGGATCGGTTGATCACTCATCCGCTTCAACGGTTCGTGCAATTAACAAAGAGAGTCGTCCCATTCGCGGATACGCGGCGTCTCCCATGCCATTTGAACGGGGATGGATCCCGATCCGTGACTGTTTCCGTTGCGTATCGAAGTC
>JBCCYK010000257.1:0-9254 GCA_039189905.1 Planctomycetota bacterium | reverse complement strand
CTGGCCGTGTCGTTGAATGGAAAAGATTGGACGCCGCTGGGTGTCTTGGAACAACGCAAGGGCGGGGAATTCAGTTATCCGGCCATGATCCAGAGCCGCGATGGCAAGGTTCATATCACCTACACGTACGATCGGGAGCGTATCAAACACTTGGGGTTCGATCCGAAAGCTTGGCCGAACGGATAACTTGTCATGAATGATCTCGTTGATCAACAACTCCCGTGCCCGCAGTCTTTTTCCGAGATCGACAGCCCCCAATTGGTGATCTTTGAATCGGCCGTGGCCAACAACCTGGAAGCCATGGTCAGGGTTCTGGGTGGCGCCCATTCGGTTGCCTCGTTGCGCCCCCATTTGAAGACTCACAAGACGGAGCGACTCACCAGAATGCAGATGGATCGCGGCGTGGTGCACTTCAAAGCATCCACCATCGGCGAAGTGGCGATGGCGGCGCGAGCGGGCGCGAAGAGCGTGCTTCTTGCGCATCAGCCCGTCGCCAAGAAGATCGACGCGATTGCGGAGTTGTCCCTGCGATTCCCGCAGACATCGATGGCCGTGATTGTTGACGACCTGGATCACGCTCGCTTGCTATGCGATCAGTACCAACGGGCGACCGCGTCTCAAGAAACGCCGTTGCAACTGATGATCGATGTGGATGTCGGCATGCACCGGACCGGGGTTTCGTGTGATGACGCGTTGCTTGGGCTCTGGTCCGCACTCAACGGACGTCCCGACGCCCGTTTGCTTGGACTGCATGTCTATGATGGGCACCTGCATCAGTCCGATCTGAGTGAACGCCGCCGAGGGGTGGATGAAGCCTTGCAACAGTTGCTGCCAGTTCTTAATCAGCTTGACGTTGGGAGCGTCGTTGTTGGCGGGACGCCCACCTTCGAACTGTGGGTGGAAGCCGTGCAAGCACATCAAGACGCGACGGATTGGCAGTTCAGCCCTGGAACCTGCACGCTTTGGGATTGGGGTTACGGGGACGCTTATCCTGATCTTCCGTTTACAATTGGCGCGGGCGTGCTGACGCGAGTTGTGAGTCACCCCTCAGGCCGTCTGGACGATCAGTCGCAGTGTGTCTGTTTGGATCTGGGGACAAAGGCAATCGCAGCGGAGATGTCGCTGGAGGACCGAGTTCGGATTCACGGCCTGCCCGAAGCCCGTTTGATCGCGCAAAGCGAAGAACACCTGGTGATCTCGGTCAGTAAAGATCGCGAGCTTCCCATCGGGACGCCTCTTTGGGCGCTCCCAAAACACATCTGTCCGACCGTGGCACGCTATGACCGGGCATTGGTGTGCGGTGGCACGGGCGGCGATTTCGATTGGCAAGGCATTGAACCACGTGACGGGATCAAGAATGCGTAGCTGGAACCGATTCTTCACCCTCCCTTGGGAGGTTCGAGCGAAGCGAGGGGAGGGTGCTCACGAGTTCCCCAGCATTGAACAAGTGTTGACTTTCGGCCTGCTAGGGGGATTGAGATCGACAACACTGGCGACATTTCTACCTCCCCTCGCTGCGCTCGACCCTCCTGCTAGGAGGGTGAAGTCGGTATCGCTCGAAGCTCGCACAACGCTCCTTTTCGTCTTTCTGTGTTGCACCGCACTGGCATGTCTCACACATGCGGCAGATCCAGACCCGAACAAGGACACGGTGATTCGATATCGCAACGCGAAGATCATCGTTGACGGGCGGTTGGACGATCCCGGTTGGCAACAGACTCCCTGGATGTCCGACTTTGAGTTTCCATGGTGGGAATCTGGTGCGAAAGAAGCAACGCGCACGAAGATGCTCTGGGACAAACACGCCCTTTACATCGCGTTTCAGTGTGACGACGCCCACATTTGGAGCGAACACCTCGAGCGTGATAGCGATGTCTTCCGCGATGACTGTGTGGAGCTATTTGTTGCACCGGACATGAATCAGCCGATGCATTACTTCAACTTTGAAATGAATGTGAATGGCGCGCTGCTGGATGCACATCATCCCGACGGCCCTGACGTCAAGGTCGACCGCAACTGGAACGCGACGGGGATACAGATCGCGACGAGCTTTTCAGGAACACTCAATAACGATGACGACTTGGACGGGGCTTGGGTGTTGGAAGTTGCAATTCCATTCACAAACTTTTCGACGGTTGCCAAGCACGCGCCACCGATCGTGGGCGACCGTTGGCGTCTGAACTTGAACCGACTCGGCGGAAAAGTGAATCCGCAGCACAGCCAGTGGTCACCAAGCACATCACCACGCCCCGGCTTCCACGCGCCGCAGTTCTTTGGCAATGTGACCTTTGCGAATCAAAAGGGTGGAACAGAGAAGCTTGCCGTACCATTGACGACGAAGCAGGGTTGGACCACATCACGTGTCGTTGGAACACCAGATCCACCTTTGGGGTATGCCTTGGAGCAGGTCTTTGCCGATGTGGTGATGGATCATCCCACGGAGTTTCTGAAGGTCCCGGGCACCGATCGCTGGATGGTGGTCCAGCAGAACGGCGTTCTGTTCTCTTTCTCAGAGGCGAACGACCGCGACGTCTGTGAAGCGATCGACCTCAAAGGGTTGCCTGATGGCTGTCTGCAGTCCTGTTCCATCGCGTTTGCGCCCGACTATCCGGAAAAACCGTACTGCTACATCACGTATCGCTTTGATCGGTCGAGCCCCGAAGGCCTTCGAATGTCACGTTTTCGTGTGTCCGAGCCGGAGCGTCCCGTGATCGATCCGGAATCCGAAGAGTTGATTTTGGCTTGGCACGGCGATGGGCATACCGGCGGTGCGATGCAATTTGATGCGGACGGTTTCCTCTTCGTTTCGACGGGTGATGCGTCAAGCCCGACGCCTCCTGACCAACATCGAACCGGTCAGGATGTGAGTGACTTGGAAGCATCGGTCTTGCGTATCGACGTTCGCAATCCGTCGGGCGATCTCCCGTACACGATCCCGGCAGACAATCCCTTTGTCGATCTGCCCGGCGTGCGCGGCGAGATCTGGGCGTTCGGTTTTCGAAACCCCTGGAAGATGACAATCGACCCCAAGACGGGAAGCCTTTGGCTCGGGGACGTGGGATGGGAGATGATGGAGATGATCTACCACGTGGAACGTGGTGGCAATTATGGGTGGAGCATCATGGAAGGTAGCCAGGTGGTGAATGCGAGTGGCCAAGTCGGGCCCGCGCCCATCACGCCGCCAGCGATCGAGCACACGCATGTGGAAGCGCTCTCGATCACCGGCGGTCATTTCATCGATTCCAGTCGCCTGCCGGAGTTGCGCGACGCTTATCTCTACGGCGACTGGATGACGGGCAAGATTTGGGCCCTGAAGCATGAAGCGGGGAACGTGCGGTGGTCCGAAGAGTTGGTGGACACGGATCTTCGCGTCATCTGCTTCGCACGTGACGATGACGGTGATGTTCTTGTCGTGGGCTACGAAGGAACCGTCCATCGCCTGATTGAGAATCCCGAAGAGGACCGAAGCGACCAATTCCCGCAACGTTTGTCCGAGACCGGTCTGTTCGATTCCGTCGTTGATGAAACGCCCGCGCCGGGAGTCGTGCCCTATGACATCAACGCGCGGGCTTTTGCAGATCACACGGATTCACGCCAGTGGATTGCCGTTCCACAGGGAGTGACGCTGGGGTTGAACGCGAAAGACGATTGGAAGACAGGCGCTGTTCAGGGTGACTTTGATTTTCCCCACGGAACGGTCTTGGCGAAGACCATCTTCTATCGGCCGGACGAATCGCAAGCAGAAAACGAGGTTCGGCTGGAAACGCAGCTCTTGCATCGCTACCACGATCGTTGGAACGCCTACAACTACCTCTGGAATGAATCCCAGGATGAAGCCTTCTTGCAAGACAACGTGCCGACGATCACGGAGATGCGGTTTGTTGACGAGCGTGAGCCAACGGGGTTCCGATTGCAGCCTTGGAGCCACGTCACCCGTGATGAGTGTTTGCTCTGCCACGCTAACAAAGCCAACACCGTCAACGGCTTCAAGCTGAGTCAGTTGAATCGCTCCGATCGGGTTGGCCCTGGCAATCAGCTGGAACGCCTGACGGCATCGGGAGTGCTTTCAAAGAACCTGCTCAACCACGCGAAGGCGAGATCGCAGGCGATGGTTTCCCCCAGCGATGCGTCGGCCGATTTGGCGGCGCGAGCGCGGAACTACCTTCACCTCAACTGTGCTCATTGCCATCGCAAGGGTGGTGGTGGAACAGCAGCGTTCCACTTGGTCCGAGACGTGCCTCTTGAGTCACTTCGTCTGCTGAACGAGCCAGTTACGAAGGGAGAGTTCCGACTCCAGGACGCCAAGGTGATTGCACCTGGGATGCCGGAACGAAGCGTGCTGTTCTATCGCATGGCCAAGAGTGGGCGCGGTCACATGCCAATGTTCGGGCCGCGCTTGGTGGACCACGAGGGAGTGCACCTGATGTACGAGTGGATCCGATCCCTGTCACCGTCGACGGACCCGTGCGTTTCCACGGAGTGGATCGAGATTATGGGGAAGACACGTGCGACGCTTTCGCCCGAACTCATGACTCGCTTGGAGGCAACTCTGGCGTCCCCCGAGACAGCGGTCTTATTGTCGTTTGCGTGCGGACATGACAGTGTTGCCGATGAGGTACGCGCGTCGATTGCTGCGATTGCTTGTGACTTGGATCAACCCGGACTACGTGATTTGTTTGAACACTTTCTTCCAGCAAGCCAGCGTTCGGAGCGTCTGGGAGACTTGGTGGACGCGGACGCACTGCTCGCCAAGGCGGGGGATGTGGGACGCGGTCGCGTGCTCTTTCACGAGGCTGAGGGTGTTTCGTGTCGCCAGTGTCATCGTGTCGCAGGGAAAGGCATGCAAGTCGGACCGGATTTGGATGCGATTGCAAAGGAGCGTTCCGCAGTGGAAATCCTGCAGAGCATTCTCGATCCGTCCGCCAAGGTGGACGCCAAGTATCGCGGCACCACGCTGCTGACAGTCGACGGGCAAGTGATCGCCGGTCTCAAGACGAAGGAGTCAGAAGAGCTTGTCGAGATCGTTGATGCGGCTGGCAAACGCCACCGCATCTTGCAAGAAGACATTGAGGACGAGTCCCCGATGCAGAAGTCGATGATGCCGGAGCGGCTGCTTGCCGACTTCACTCCTCAACAGGCCGCTGACCTGCTCGCCTACTTGCGATCGCTGAAGTGAGGGGAACAGCCCTGCCCCCGTTTCGGCGTGCCAGCGCACGCCGTGTCGAAGCTCAAGCCTTGGATTTTGAGTTCGTCTTGGTCTTCGGATTCGGCTCGGGCTTGGGATGAACGTACTCACCGGGTTGTTTCACGACGACCTCCGGTGCGTCGCCCCAGGCATAGGACGCCGGACGCAGATCTTGGGGGCTGGCCGAGATTTCATCCCAGGTGATTTCCTTGCCGCTGTAGCAGACTTCGCGTCCGAGGATCGCCAGCAGCGTGCTCTTGCACATGTAGTCGCCGTTGTTGATCGGATCGCGTTCGCCACGAAGCGCCTTGAAGAACTCATTCTGCTCCTGCTGATGCATCTGCACTTCATCGCCCTTACACCGCCAAGGATCTTGGCCCTCGATTTGGTGGCGAATCAGTTTCGCGGAACCCTGGGTGCCAAAGACAAAATCCTCGGTCTGATTCATGCAGCCGCGAATCTGCCGCGTGTTGGCATAGGTGCGTGTGCCATCAGCCCACTCGTAGACGACCGCAAAATGATCATAGATGTCGCCGTTGAGCACCTCATGTCTCCGCTGGCGTCCACCAAGACCGTAGGCGCGAACGGGTGGCTCGTCGTGCCTTAACCACAAGGCCTTGTCCAAGCTATGAATGAACTGCTCCACGATATGATCACCAGACAGCCAAGTGTAGTTGTACCAGTTAAAGCATTGGTACTCCATTTCTGACATCTCAGGCGTTTTGACTTTGGTCCATAAGGCGTTTGTCAGATAGTCTGCCTGCGTGGAAATGATGTCGCCGATCTGACCATCGTGAATCCGTTCAACCGTTTCCACCATTCCCTGGGCGTATCGCCAGCAGAGACCACTGACCAGGTTGAGACCCAAATCAGATGCTAGCTTGGAAGAAGCTTCCACACGTCTCACCCCGACCGGGTCGACCGCCACGGGCTTCTCACAAAAGATGTGTTTGCCCGCTTCAACGGCAGCCTCCATGTGATCGGGTCGATAGTGAGGTGGCGAAGCCAACAGAACGACGTCGATGTCCGTCCCGAGAAGTCCCTTATAACTGTCGAAGCCGGTGAAACGATGTTCCAAAGGAACATCCATGCGTTCCGCATAGCGACGACTCAAACTTGAAATGCAGCGTTCAATCGACGGTGAGAACAAATCGGCGAGCGCCGTGATCTTCACACGTGGATCCGCGTTCAGCGCATTCACGGCGGCACCCGTGCCGCGACCCCCGCAGCCCACCAGCCCAACCTTGATCGGCCCCTCATCGCCTGCCGCATGAGCCGTCGATGAAAGGGCACTGCAAGCGGCGGCCGTGCCAGCGGCTTGTTTGAGAAACGAGCGACGAGACGCGAGCGCGGTGGGTTCGTTCATGATGGGCATCGGGCGAGGCGCGAAAGGGAGGGGATCGACGTGTCCATTATGCGCCGGCACGCGGCGACGTGTGGGAAATGCCCGAATTGGATCGGCCCACTTGCGTCGATTAGACTGCGTCCCCCGCCACCTAGCACCGTTTGTTTCCGTCTCCGCCTCGGTTGCACCCACCATGCATTGGAACCCACGACAATCCCCAACCACTCAATCACTTGGCTTTGGCACGGCGGGTGTCTGGTTGTGCCTGATTGGGTTCGGCGTGGATGCCATGGAGCGCGTGGATGCCATTGAGCCAGGGGCGCTGCTAGCAAGCGAGAAACCCAACATCGTGTTGATTTACACCGACGATCAAGGGTTTGGTGACGCGAGCTGCCTGAATCCGGATGCGAAGTTTCAAACGCCCCATTTGGATCGACTCGCCCGAGAAGGCATCACCTTCACCAACGGCCACAGTGCGGATGCCGTTTGTACTCCATCGCGATACGCCCTGTTGACCGGTCGTTACTGCTGGCGAACGCGATTGAAACGGGGTGTGCTGGGTGCCGAATCCCCCTGTTTGATCAAGGACGATCAGATGACGATCGCATCGATGTTGGGAGGGGCTGGATACAACACCTGCATGGTGGGGAAGTGGCATTTGGGAATGGACTTTCCTGGGGAGCCTGGAAGCCGAGACTGGTCAAAACCGGTTCAAGACATGCCTTTGGACAAGGGTTTCGAATCCTTTTTTGGAATCCCGGCCTCCTTGAATTATGGCGTCTTGGCTTGGTTTGAAGGGCGTCATGCCGCGGTGCCACCAACACTGTTTACAGCGAAGAAGCCCAACCGCCGCCACGTCGATTACCGCATCATGCCACCGTATCAGGACACGCCGGCAGCAACGAGGGCGGAACTCGGTCGAACTGGCATGGAGGTCGCGCCCGACTTTGTTGACAATCAGTGTTTGACTCGATTCACCGACCGCGCCATTGAGTGGATGGGGGATCAAATTGCCGATTCGAAAGCCGGCAAACCATTTTTCCTCTACCTGCCCCTCACTTCACCGCACTATCCCGTGTGCCCGCTCCCCGAGTTCCAGGGCCGCGGGGATTGCGGGGCGTATGGCGAGTTTGTCATTGAAACTGATCATCACGTTGGGCGTGTGTTGGCGTTCCTCGATGCGAGGGGCATTGCTGAAGACACGATGGTGATCTTCACCAGTGACAATGGCCCGGAGAATTCTTGGAAGCAGCGCATCCATGAATTTGCCCACCACAGCAATGGGCTCCTGCGTGGCGGCAAACGGGACATCTACGAGGGCGGGCACCGGGTGCCCTTCTTCGTCCGTTGGCCGGGCGGAACGCTGGGTGCCGGGCGTCGTTGGCAGCGCGCCGTCGGTCAAGTTGACATCCTAGCAACGCTGGCCGATGTGGTCGGCGTTGACTTGCCCGACAACGCGGGTGGCGACAGCGTCAGTTTTGCCACCGTGCTTCGCAAGCCGATGTCCACTTGGCAGCGGTCGCCTCTCATCAACCACGACGCTCGCGGCCGGTTTGCCATCACGGAAGGCGACTGGAAGTTGTTGTTGCCGCACGGGAAGAAGCAAGTCGAGCTTTACGACTTGGCATCCGATTTGGCTGAGGAGCATGATGTGGCATCGGAGCATCCCGAACATGTGGAACGCTTGATGAAATCCGCCACGCGAATCGTGACTCAGGGGAGAAGCACAGAGGGCCGCACGCTACCGAACGACACGGGTCATTGGAGTGACCTCGCTTGGATCGGTGTCGATGAGTATCGCCAAACGCAGACCCCGGTTGGTGCAGGTGAGTGAGCCTGCCAGTTCCATGAAGTGCGGTTTTGATACAGGTCTGGCTGTTAAGGTGATGGCCAAGATTCCCATTTGCGTCGGGTTGCTGCTTGCGCCATTTGTTGGCGTTGCGATGGCAGCAGAACATCGCATCGAACCGGAGTCAAATCTCCAGGATTTTCTCGGCAGTGTTGCGCCCGGCGATGCAATCGTCTTGGCCGATGGCGTGTGGACCGACCGCCGGTTTCGTTTTGATCGTTTGAACGGCACTCCCGAAGCCCCCATTCATATCCGCGCCCAAACCCCCGGCGGCGTGGTCTTGCGGGGTGAAGTCGAGTTTTGCTTGTCGGGCCGACACGTCACCGTTTCAGGTTTGCGGTTCGAGAATCCGGTTAGCGTGAGTGATGTCTTTCAGTTTCGGACTCACAGCGACCGCCATGCGCACCACTGTCGCATCACGGATTGCTCATTCGAGCAGCACGAAGGCGAACGCGATGCAAGCGAGTCTCGTTGGGTCGGCGTTTACGGGACCTCCAACCGCGTCGATCACTGCTACTTTGCTGGAAAACGTAATCGCGGGACCACGTTGGTCGTCTGGGTGTCGGACACCGTTGGGAACCACCGAATCGATCACAACCATTTTGGGCCGCGTCCGGTACTGGGTAAGAACGGCGGTGAAACGATTCGCATCGGAACGAGCGATGTCTCGGAACAGAACAGTCGCACGGTGGTGGAAGCAAACCACTTTCAGCGGTGCGATGGCGAAGCAGAGATCATCTCCAACAAGTCCTGTGAAAACATTTACCGGCACAACCTGTTCGATCGCTGCTCCGGTGCCTTGACCCTACGACACGGGCATCGCTGCCTGGTTGACGGAAATGTGTTCCTCGGGCATGCGGAACGCGGCACCGGGG
>JBCCYK010000256.1:0-9287 GCA_039189905.1 Planctomycetota bacterium | reverse complement strand
TCGATCGCTTTGTCGAGAACACAGGCATTGCCTTCATCCGTGTCGATGTGCACCTCCAGCTTGGCGGCTTCATCCGCACGAACCAGCACGTCGTCGAAAACGACGGAGCTATCAGGACTCTTGATGATCAACTGCATCATGTCACCGTTGGAGACGCCGTAGTGGTCGGCATCTTGCAGATTCATGTGAACGTGACGTGCCGCGCGAATGACACCCTCGTCCAGCACGACAGATCCCGCCGGCCCAACGAGAACGCATCCCGGTGTTCCGGCGATCTTGCCGCTGTGTCGCACGGGAGCGTCAATGCCCAAAGAGATGGAATCTGTCAGGGCCAGTTCGACTTGACTGGCGGGTCGCGTTGGTCCCAAGACACGCACGTTGGGCAACATCCGGCGACGCGGACCGACGACCATCACCGTCTGCTTCGCGGCGTAAAAACCGTCTTGGTAGAGGTCCTTTTCTGGTTCCAGTTTGGAGCCCGCCCCAAACAGCGTTTCCACATGTTCGTCCGTCAGATGACAATGCCGGGCCGAGATGCTGACGCGCAGATTGGGTTTCCCATCGACCCAGCCGGGCGGCGTCGAAGCCGATGAACCGGCCGCATTGGCCCCTCCGGTACCGGCCGCAGCGATCGCCTGGCGAACCAGCGATTCGATGTGTTGTCGATCAATCGTGGCACTCATGAAACCTTGCCCTTCGCCGGGCACTCGCTTGCAAAACTTGGAAAAGTGTTTCGTGTTATCATCGACTTGCACCGGAGTTCGCGTGTTCGGGCAAGAGTAATTGCACCCCGGCTGACTGCAGCCATGGATTCCATTCGGGGCTGAGTTGTTCGTCGCTGACGACCCCGCAGATGTCGCTCAACTCGCAAATTCGTGACAGACTGACCCGCCCGAATTTGGTGTGATCGGCCAAGACATACGCCGCCTCGGCGGCACGCAACATGGCTCGCTCGGACTCCACCAACAGCATGTTGCTGTTGAACAGACCCCGTTCATTGATGCCGGCAACCGAAAGAAAGGCTTTGCTGACATGGATGTCAGCCAGCATGGCATCGGCCATTGGGCCGATGGTCACGGAAGTGCGCCCCCGCACACAGCCGCCGATCATCACCAGATCGATCGTGTCACTCGTTGACAACAAATGCGCAACGGGGAGCGAATTTGTCACAACTTGCAAGTTTCGTGTCACGAGCCGTCGAGCCAATTCATAGACCGTGCTCCCACCATCCAGCAGGATGGTCTCATCGTCCTCGATGAGCGTTTCCGCGAGACGGCCAATGGATTGCTTCGCGTCCCACAAATCGTCATGACGGGACTGAAAGACGCCAATCGCGTTGGATTCGCCACTCCAGTAACAGCCCCCGTGTGTGCGGCGAACATCGCCTGCCTGCTCCAGCCACTCCAAATCGCGGCGAATTGTGGACTCACTGACATGGAGTGAATCCGCCAATTCGCCCAGTGCGGCGAAGCCACGCTGTTTCACGAGCTCTCGAAGTTCTTCGCGGCGGCCGTCGGTGTTCAATGCAATGTCAAAATGCGCTGCCTGGGACGATTGAAGGGGGTATCATGATCACATTCTGAGCGGCGCAAACCCTTGGGTGGAAGATTTTCGTCATTTTGTGACATGTTTGCGTCTTTCGAGAGCTGTTGACCTCTCACTTGCGCGTCTTTGGTATCGAAAAATCGCGGCGAAGCCTCATTCACCCTCCCTGGGGAGGGTCGCGGAGGAGCCTGCGACGACGCGGGGCGGGGTGAGTTTGCCAGTGAGTTTGGAGTTGGCAGCGATTCACTCCCCTCCCCGAAGCCTCGTCCCTCGGCTTCGACCCTCCCCAGGGAGGGTGAATTCGGTCTGCCGCATGACTGCCGAAAGACTTGGCGTCTTTCGCTATGACTGGGACCGAAACCCCAGCTGCAGCGGAATATTCGAACACGAATGACCTGAAGCACCGAGTCTGAAGCGGTGTGGGTGCAAACCGCGAGCTAGGCTTGAAGGGCTAACCGCCTGTTGATTCTTGGTGTTCATAAGATCAACAGGCTGTTGGCCGCAGTACGCGCATCCGGCACGCAGCTTGAGCTCACTCGATTGACCGCAACGGCCCCCTCGCGATCCAGCTCTGCCCCGCATTGGTGGCAGGCACGCGGCAAAGGAACCGACCAAAGCCTGAAACGGTTTTTGATTCTCGGCTTGATCTTGGCTGGCGTGCTGTCTCACCCTGCGGCGATCGCGGAAGACGCAAAGTCAGCCTCTGCGCTCACTGTGTCTGGCCAACCAAACGAAACACAAAGAACCGTCAGCGAACTCATTCGTGGTCTCGATAGCGACACCCCCGCAACCCGAAAACGGAGTGGCGACCGGTTGCGGGATCTCTGGCGGGACGCAAGCTCGAGCGAGAAACACGGGTTTCAGTCGCAGTTACTCCGGGCAACCTCGGACGCTACGTTCGAGCTCCGTGCTGCGGTGGATGAATGGATTACCCAATCATCGGCCCACTCATGGCAGCACGGCCTGCACCATTGGGCGAAATTCGGCATCGATGAGAGCTTGACGACCCTAGAATTGGCTTCAGCCTGGAATCTCTTTTCAGAACGCAGTGGTCGAACGCTGCAGGATCGCCTGGCTTTTGCCGAGAGCATTCTGTTTCTGGGAGATGATCCGACCGGCTTTGCCAACTGGTGGTCGGATCGCCAACGGAACGCCATGCATGCGTTGCAAGTCCCATGGATGGACAACACGCGTGCAGCGGGCATCCCAACCTGCCTGCTCTTAGGACTCTCACTGCCTCAAAGTCCCTTGCGTTCATCCCCGTACTCGGAAGCCACGTTTGGATTCTTGACTCGAGCCGCCGCTCCGGTGCAACTTTCAAACACAGTGGAAGACCATCGACCCATTGCGCGTCGGTTAGTCACACGCTTTCTTCTCGAGAACCCGGTGCACTGGACCGCTGGAAAACGATTGACGATCGCGCGTTTCTGGAACATGCCAGCCGTCTCCGTCGACATTGCCTTGGAGGTCCTGGCTGAGAACAAAACACCCACGCAAGATGTCGGCTTGGCGCTGCTCATGCTGGGCCAGAACACGGACACCACCGTCGACGCGGAGCGTTGTATCACCTCGTTCCTGTGCGACGAGCGTCTCTGGACAAGATCCCCGTTTGAAAACACGCAAGGTCGGATCGTTGGACCAAGAACCAGGACGCGAATCTGTGACATGGCGGCCCTGGCCCTGCTCGCCCGTCAAGAACGCGACCCGCGTGCTTACGGGATGCCACAAATCCGCGCTGACTTCATATGGGGCTTCCAGCCTGAAAGCGTTTGCTTTGACACCGAGCAGACACGCCGACAGACCATCAGCATGCTCTACAAATCGACGCCTGATTGACCGTCCCAGCGCACAAAGCCCTCCATCGCTTCGTACTCCGCGAGCCCCAATCGGTCGTACTGCCGCGCGGTCTCCGCATTGCGTTGTTCGGCCCGTTGCCAAAACTCACGCGCATCCGTTCCCGGGAACAAGGCACGGTCCTTCTGTGACTCATGTTTGAAGAT
This sequence comes from Planctomycetota bacterium, assembly GCA_039189905.1. GTDB lineage: Bacteria > Planctomycetota > Planctomycetia > Pirellulales > Pirellulaceae > Rhodopirellula. The sequence goes on along the minus strand of JBCCYK010000256.1, from coordinate 5,742 downwards.
GGCAACGCGTTTCCGTTGGACTTCCATCGGACTCAGAGGGACCGCCATCTCAATTTCATGGGGAGCCCATTCCTGCCACGCTCCTCGGTAGAGCCAGATCACGCAGTCGCGGTACCAGGTTTCCTCCTGGCAATTCAAACAGGACTTCAGAATCGCACTTAGACAAGTGCGGTGTGTCCCATGGGGATCTGACAGGTCACCCGCCGCGTAGATCTGATGAGGCTGGATCCTCCGCATCAAATCCATCGTGATCTGGAGATCCGACTCCGAAAGGGGTTGCTTTCTCACGCGGCCCGTTCGGTAGAAGGGCAGATCAAGAAAGTGCAGTTGATCATCGGGAACGCCACACTTCCTAGCCCCTTCCCTTGCCTCACCGCGTCGAATCAACGCTTTGATCGCCTGAACTTCCGTGCTGTCGACCTGGCCCGAACGCTTGTTGCGTAGAAAACGATCCACGTGGGCCTCAAGAACTTCGAGCCCCTCGGCCTGAATCCCAAACTCACGGCAGTAGTCAGCCGCGAACTCCGCAAAACGCAAGGCGTCGTCATCGAAGACCGCAATATTTCCCGACGTTTGATAGGCAATGTGGACCTCGTGTCCTTGATCGACCAGGCGAATCAGCGTGCCTCCCATTGAGATCACATCATCATCCGGGTGAGGGCTGAACAGCAGCACGCGTTTGGGAAACAAATGATCGCGATCACCCGGTCGGTCCCCGGGCTTCTTGCGTGATTCCGGTTTCCCACCGGGCCATCCCGTGATCGTGCTCTGCAGGTGTCGAAAGACGCTGAGGTTCAACTCATGCACGCTGCCATGCGCAGCAAGGAGATCCTGCAAGCCGTTTTCGTTGTAGTCGTTGTCAGTCAACTTTAGGATCGGCTTGGATTCTTGGTTCGCCAAATCGATGACCGCGCGGCGTGTCAGTTCCTCCGTCCACTGAAGGGAATCGAAACGCCACGGTTGACGATAATGACGGAGCCTAGATGCGGCGGCTTGATCCAAGTACAGCGTGGTGTTGTTGTGTTGTTGGAGAAAGCTTGCCGGAACACTTCGGTCCATCTCGCCCTCAACCATCCTGGCAACGATCTTTGCCTTCCCCTCCCCGAAAGCGAGCATGACGATCCGATCGGCTTCCAGCAGCGTTCCAACCCCCATGGTGATCGCGTGTCGCGGAACGCTTTCGATCCCAAAAAAATCACTCGCCGCATCCACTCGCGTGCGGTGATGCAAGGTGATCATTCGCGTTCGCGTCTCGGCACCGCTGCCCGGCTCATTCGATGCGATATGTCCCGTCGAGCTGACACCCAAGACGGCGCAAGTGAGCCCTCCATGTTCATGTAGCAGCGACTCGATTGCCTCGCAGTGTTCGGCAATGGCTTCGCGTGGTAGCTGCGGGTTGAAGGCGTGTACGTTCTCCGCGGGTATGTCGATTTGGTCGGTCAGGTTCTCTCTCAAGAATCGGCCGTAGGACTGCAGCTGTTCCGGCTCAAGAGGAAAGAACTCATCGATCGTGAAGACGTGGACATTCTGGAATGAAAGCGATTCTTCGCGATGCATGCGAATCCACTCCTGATAAAGACGCAGGGGCGACGAGCCTGTCGCCAAGCCAATCAGGCAAGCTTTGTTTTCACCGGCACGCCATCGAATCAAATCGGCAATGGAACCGGCGGCGGCCGCGCTGGCTTCCGAAGCCAACGCGTAGACGTGGTTGGGGACTTTTTCGTCCGTCGACTCAAACTGCATCTCAGTCACCATGGGTAGATCAGGACTGTCTTCATTGACGTCAGGACATGGCTGCGGATCATCGCGTTGGCCCCCCGCCCTCGCCAAGACGCTGCAGCGAGAAGTTAGCCGCCCCCAACAATCCGGCTTGGTTACCATGCGATGCGAAGTCGATGGTCAAGTTCTGTCCCACTTGAACCAACGTCGTTGCCACCACGCTTTGCCGAATCCAATCCAAAAACCGTTCTCCAACTTTGGTCCCCTTCCCGCCGAACGTCATGGCCCCCCCAAGCAAGACGACGTCGGGGTCAATGGTCTGTCCCAACATGCCAATGGCGCGGCCAATCCGTTCCGCCGTGTCCTCGATCACTTGCCAGGCATGCGAATCATTCCTTTCAGCGGCTAACGCGATATCGCGGGGCGTCAGGTCGGCCTCTTTCACTTGGGCATAGGCGGCGAAACGTCGTACCAGTGCAGAGGCTCCCACATAGGACTCCAAATGCCCACGACCGCCGCAAGTGCAGGGGAGCGCCTCATCGCCGAATTCGATCGCGATGTGTCCCAGCTCACCCGCGCAGCCGTGATCACCGCCGTGCGGACGACCATTGACAACCAAACCACAGCCGACTCCTGTTCCCAGCGTGACAAGCGCCAAGGATTCACTCGTCAAACCACGGGACTGGTGCTCTGCCAGTGCTGCCGCGTTGGCGTCATTGAGCACGGCTGCGTTCAAACGAAACGCGGTTTGCAGTTCGGCATTCAGATCAACCCCCAGCCAACCAGGGAGATTGACGACTTCGCGAAGCTGGCAAGCAATGGGATCCAGGACTCCTGGAACCGCGAGTCCAACGGCCTGCGGACGGGCGGTGGCAGTTGCCGTCGAGCTATGCCAGTCGTGAACCCGCTTCGCGACGTACCGCAAAACCCGCGGCACCGATCGCAACTCAGCTGTTGCAACGCTGTCCTGATAAAGAAACGCGCCGTTATCATCCACCACCCCAAACTTCACAAAACTGCCACCCACGTCGATACCGACAGCCGTTCTCGCGTCTTGGCCACGCTGACAAACGTCGTCGGGGGGGTCCACCATGTTTTTGCTTTCACTCCCGACTGGTTACATGAAAAGCGGATCTTGTGAACAACTGTGATTGCTCTGGTGTCAGGGCACGCGTTAAGAACTGTAGTCGAAACAGAACTTCATGTGGTGCCGTTCCCGGTCCGCGCGGTTGGGCGACATGAGCCGAAGCCGCTGGCGACACGGATCCGCATTGCTCCCGACAACCTTCCGGCCACGGTCGAACCACCTGCCCATGACATCACTGAGCGAAGAAGAGTCGACGACAGCGATCCATCGATTCGCGGTGGCTTATGGACAGGCGTTTGTCGATGGCGCACCGGATCCGATTCTTGCGATGCTCACGCCGGACTTTGTTGCTTTGACTGCGGACAAACCGCCGCTGATCGGGCTGACAGCCGTGCGAGCCGATCTGGAGTCCGACCTGCAATTGATGGACGTACAGGATCTGACGTTCACTCACGAGGAGGTCGTCGTGGCCGGCGATTGGGCATACGCATGGGGTCGAAGCCACGCGCGCGTGATCGTCAGCGGCGACGAGTTGGAGATCGTCGGCAAGTACCTCTGGATCCTTCACCGGCAGGCCGATGGGGACTGGAAACTGGCCCGTGACAGCGCGTCGGGTGACTGACCTGCATGGAACCGCCGCGCCGCGGCTGTTGGGCGGGAGCTCAACCTTGATGACGCACTAAAACTGAAAATAGACGAAGGGCTGAAAGCCACGCGGGGCGTAGATCAAAAGGCACCATAACAGGAAGACGGTGATGGTCGGCGCGTACCAAGTGTGGACGGGAAGACGCATCGCGATTCGCAGGCGTGTGGTCCATGCCACGTGATCCACCATCATGAGGAACAGACCCAGGATGGTCAGCGGAGGCATCCAAAAAAGGGGGCCCGATTCCAAGGCAACCAAGCCGCGGGCGTAGCGCAGCGCACTCGATAAGTCTGGACTGCGAAAGACGAGCCAACCCGAGAGCACAAGGGTCATGGTCAACGCCCAGCCCAAAGGATCACGGAGACGCTTCGGACACAGCTGCGAATCGGTCAGGTGGAACCAACGTCCAACGCAAAGCGCCAACCCATGCCACGCCCCCCAAAGCACGAATGTCATGGCCGCACCATGCCAGAGTCCTCCCAACATCATCGTCAACATCAGGTTGCGAAACGTTTGGAAACGGGAACCACGCGATCCACCCAGCGGGATAAACAGGTAGTCACGCAACCATGTCGACAGTGTGATGTGCCACCGTCGCCAGAATTCCTGGGGGGACTTTGCCAGGTAGGGATGCCGAAAGTTGATGGGGAAGCGATACCCGAGCAGCTTCGCGATCCCGCATGCCATATCGGAGTAACCTGAGAAGTCATAATAGATCTGCCCCGCATAGGCGAAGAGGGCCAACCAAAGCGTGGTGGGATGGTACAGTTCGGGCGCCTGGAAGACCCAGTCCACCGTTTCTGCCAATCGATCGGCAATCAGAATCTTCTTGACGGCCCCTCGTAGCAGCAGTTGCAGGCCGCCGTAGAAGCGACGGGCCGAAAAGGGGGGCACCTGTTGCAGCTGTGGCAAGAGGGAACGTGCCCGGACGATTGGCCCAGCCACCAACTGAGGAAAGAAGGAAACGTACAGCGCGAAGTCGAGCCAGTGATGCGTGGCACGGATGCGTCGTCGATAGACGTCGATCGTGTAGCTGAGCGTCTGAAACGTATAGAACGAAATGCCCACTGGGAGAATGATCGAGAGTGTGGCGACGTTCAGACCCAGCGACTCGGCAATGGGGCGAGCGGTATTGAGAAAGAAGTTGCAGTACTTGAAGAACCCAAGTGTGCCCAGGTTGACGACCACGCTCAAAAGGAGCCAGCGACGCCGCACGCGTTCGTCCGAGTGGTGCTGAATCGCTCTGGCAACCCAGTAGTCGACGACCGTCGATAGCAGCAGCAAGCTACAGAATCGAAGGTCCCAGTACGCGTAGAAGTAATAGCTCGCGAAGAGCAGCGTTGCGTTCCGGGTTGTTCGCCGACGGCACGCCCATGCGGTGGCGAGCACCAGTACCAGGAAGATCGCGAATTCGAGCTGCGTGAAGGACAATGCGTACGCTGGTTTAGGGACGTCGGTTATCGAGATAAAGAGACCAGATCAATTTGGTGGCCCAGGAGCGATAGGGGCGCCATTGCTCCGCCCTTCGCGTGAGCTCTTCCGGCTCAGCGTAGTTGCCGCCATCGACTTCGTGCATGCCCTTCGCAAGCGCCAGGTCGCCCACCGGCAAAATGTCATCACGTCGTAGCGCCATCAACAAGTACACATTGGCGGTCCAAAGGCCAATCCCCGTTTGCTGGGTCAACGATGTGATGGCCTCGGCATCGGGCATGCGACTCAATTGACCGATCACAAACCGTCGACCACTCACCTCCGCGGCCAGTTGCAGCAGATAGCGCGATTTTTGATGGCTGACGCCGCATTGCCTCAGGTCCTGCCGATTCATCTCACGCAGTCGCTTTGCCGACAGTCGTTTGCCGCCACACCGTTGTCGCAGGCGGGCAAGCGTGGCGGCGGCCGACGCAAGGGAGACCTGTTGTTCCAGAATGATATGGGCGAGCGTGTCAAAACCCGGCTTGCGTTTCCAGGTTGGGGGCGGACCCAACCGCTTTAGGACCAATGCAAGCGCTGGGTCACGGTCGCGAAGAACGAGAAGGGGGCGCTTCATAGGGATAGAATTCGGCCCAGACGGGCAGATGGTCACTGATGGATCGCTCGGTCGCTTCGTCCACGCCGAGCAATTGTTGCAGATCCAAGACGCCCGCGCGGCCCGTGAATTCCTGCGTGGTGAGCCGATCAATCAGGATGTGATCATAGACCTTCGTGCGGCGCACATTGGTCGGCGCGTCCCCGCCAAGCGACCCCATCCCCGGGATCTGGCCGAGCTCGGCGAGGCCCTTTACCGCCACGT
>JBCCYK010000255.1:0-9351 GCA_039189905.1 Planctomycetota bacterium | reverse complement strand
TTCTTCACCAATATTGAAGACCCCAATGATCGTGGCTACGACGCCATCCGGCGAGTCTTTCTGAACGAGATCGTGAAGCAACGAACGGGCATCGGCGTCACGCGGGGCAAATCGCCCCTCTGATGTGTCGGTCTCATCGATCCTCACCGTCGGTTTTCGATGATTCGGCTTCCGGTTAGGCTCTCAGCTGCGTTCCTTGCCAGTTTCGTGCGACGCACGGGAGTGTTCTGTTGCTCAAAGACCGATTGCGAACCAGCGCGATCTTGATCGCGGTGATTGCGTTTCTGTTGTGGATCGATCAAGGCGTCTTGCCCGCGCAGTGGACGGGCGGCGCGGCACTTCCCATCTTGGTTTTTTTTGCGGCGGGAACCGCTTGGGACATTTGTTCGATGCTGACGGCGAGTGAGCGACCGGTTCATCGTCGCACCGTTACTACACTGACGGCGATCACAGCCGCTTCCGTTAGCCTCCCGACCTTGTGGCCGAACTACCCTGACAACTGTCCCATCGGAACCTTGGGATGGCCTTTGTTGGTTGGCTTGTTTGGTGCGTTCCTGTTGTTGCTGGTCGAGATGTGGTTGCACGCCCGTCGGCAGGATGAGGCCGGACAGGACGCTGAGAACACAGCGTCAGGAATTGACGCGGCGTTTCGGGGTGGCTTTGTTCTGCTGTACGTGGCGATTCCGATCGCCCTGTTGTTCGCGTTGCGACAGTTGGTCGAACCCGCCTGGGGTTTGCCGGCGGTGATGACATTGATCATCACGACGAAGAGCGCGGACGCGGGCGCTTATTTTGCGGGGAAGTCATTGGGGCGGACAAAGCTGGTCCCACGACTCAGCCCGGGCAAGACGTGGGAAGGCTTAGCTGGCGGTGTCGTGGTTTCCACGGCTGCTGCGGCGGCTTCGCTGGCCTTCCTGTTTCCAGCGGGAACGGCGCCCGCCCTTGCGTGGGCTTTGCTGCTCGGACCGGTTTTGACGATCGCGGGCTTGGTGGGTGACCTCGCCGAATCGTTGGTCAAGCGGCAGTGCGGCGCCAAGGACTCCGGCGATTGGCTGCCCGGCCTCGGCGGCGTCTGGGATGTGACGGATTCCTTGCTGGCGGCAGCCGCTCCAGGCTATCTGATCTTCGCGGCAGCCAGTTGAGCACGGTTGGCCACGTGGAGCGTCTCGACTTGGAAGCCCAGTTAGCCGTGTTTTGTAGGTTGTGCCTTGCCAATCGGCGTTCGGCTCCACTATCATTCGCCGCCCGGGTTAGCAGTTTCCTCGTAGCAATCACGAATCCCAAATGGCCGGACGCAGCAAGAAGAAAGCCGAAACCGTATTTCTGGTCTGTGAAGAAACCGGTCAGTACAACTACGCCCTGAAGCGGAAACCGGGCGGGGAACGGTTGCGTTTGAAGAAGTATTGCCCGCAGCTGCGTCGCCACACCTGGCACACGGAAAAGAAAAAGTAGCCCTCGAATTCTTTTCTTTGTGGTGCATGGAGGCGGTCTTGGGTGATTCGCGACGAATCTGGCGGGTACGGCCTCATGATGAAGGTGTCATCGATCGGTTGATTCGCGGCGCGAACCTGCCTCCCGTTGTCGCCCAGTTGATGGCGAGTCGCGGTGTTGCGGATGCCTCCACTGCGAAGCAGTTTCTGAACTCCAAGCTGACGGATCTTCGTGATCCTTCGTTGCTTCCCGGTGTTTCCAAGGCAACTCAGCTGATCTTGGACGCCGCCCGTCAATCCGTGCCCATCGTGGTCTATGGGGATTACGACGCCGACGGGATGACCGGATCCGCGATCCTCGTCAACACGTTGCGTTTGCTGGGTGCCGATGTCGCCTACCACGTGCCCAACCGACTGGAAGATGGCTACGGACTGAACCAAGCCGCCATCGAACGTTTGGCGGGTCGCGGCAAGCGGATGATCATCTCGGTGGACTGCGGTATCACCAGCGTGTCGTGCGCGACGCTTTGTCGAAAGCTGGGGGTGTCATTGATCATCACGGACCACCACACGTTCGGGACAGAGATCCCGGACGCGGATGCCATTGTTCACCCACGTTTGCCGGGAACGACCTACCCGTTCGGGGAACTGTGTGGAGCGGGTGTCGCGTTCAAGCTGGCCTGGTCGCTTTGCCAGGCGGAATGCGGCCAGGCGAAAGTCACACCGCCCATGCGAAAGCTGTTGATGCAATGCCTTTCCTTGGCAGCAATCGGCACGGTGGCTGATGTGGTGCCGCTGGTGGATGAGAATCGCGTCTTGGTCACGCACGGTTTGCGAACACTGCTGGAGCGACCGCTGCCCGGATTATGGGAGTTGCTCAAACAAGTCGGGCTCGACAAACGCGATCGCTTGGCGGCTGAGGATATCGCCTTCACGCTGGCACCCCGCTTGAACGCGGCCGGTCGTCTTGGCCAAGCCCAGTTGGCGGTCGAGTTGCTGACGATTGAGCGTGCGGCCGATCAAGCCGCGGACGTCGAACCGACGTCACCATCCTCGGATTCATCCCAATCGGATCGGGCCACGATGTTGGCGGAGTACATCAACGGCTTGAACGGCACGCGGGAAACGCTGCAGCGAAGCGTTCAGTTGGCTGCCAACAAACAGGCGCGGGCTGACTTCGATCCCGACGGCGACCCTGCGCTGGTGCTGGCCGGCGTCAATTGGCACGCGGGCGTGATCGGCGTCGTCGCGGGTAAACTGGCTGAGAAATACGCCAAACCTGTGATCGTCATCTCCATGGACAACACGGGGCGCGCGGATGCGGTTGGGTCGGGTCGTGTGGGTGGAACCGGCATCGACCTCCATGCCGCGCTGGCCCAATGCGAGGAACGCCTGGTCCGGTTCGGCGGCCACAAGGCAGCTGGAGGAATCACCATCGCGGAAAACCAGATTGAAGCGTTCCGCGGCGACTTCTGTGAAGCGGTGGCTCAACAGTGGGCCGATGGCGATTTGGTTGCGGAATTGGTGATCGATGCCGAAACCACGTTGGGCCAACTCAACCTGGCCTCGTTGTCCGCCATGGAGACCATGGCACCCTTCGGCGCGGGCAACCCGCGTCCGGTCTTGATTGCCCGTGGCATCACCTTGGATACGCCCGCCAAAACGATGGGCAAAGGTGATCGCCACATGAGCGTGGCGCTGCGTCAGGGCAATCGCAAGATCCGCGCGGTGGCCTTCGGATGTGGTGATTGGTGTGACGACCTCAACGGTGCCGCTGGGCCCATCGAGATTGCGTTTCGACCCGTGATCAATGACTTCAACGGCTTCAAGAGTGTTGAGGCGCACCTGATAGATTGGCGTCTTCAATCAACGCCAAACGAGGTTCGCGTCGACGAAGGTCATTCGTCGCGTCCAGTTGGATCCGCCGTTGAACGCCCACTGAAAACGACGCAGCGAACGGAATAAGCCCACACGGGCACCGTGGCTCAGCCACGCACGGCATATCCATCAGGTTGGTCGAGCCCACTTCGCGTGCGTGGCGAGGCTCTTTGGCTTAGCGAACGGCCCAAAAAAAGCCGAAGAGCGTCCGCTCTCCGGCTTTCTAATTCGAACTTTTGTTCGAGCGATGATTCGGCAGGGGCCTCAGATCATCTCTTTCAGGCCCTTGAGCGGGCGAATGCTCAGCTTCTTGCTAGCGGGCTTGGGCGGGTACCACATTTCTTCCCCAGTCGCTGGGTTGCGGCCCTTGCGCTTCGGCTTGGCGGGGACGTCGCGAATCACGATCTTGCACAATCCGGGAATTGCGAACTGACCTGGACCGCCCTTCTTCAACGCCTTCTCAATTTCACCAGCCAGAGCGTCCAAGACGGCTGCCACGTCTTTCTTGCTCAATTCCGTTTCTTCGGCGATGTTCGCCAAAATCTGGGTCTTCGTTGGCGCTTTGCTCATGTGCGATTCCTGAGATTGGGGGTGAATGCTGTTGCGGTGGATCGGATCTTGTTCGTCCAGCGTGAGCGCCGCTGAGGCACTCAAAGATGCGTGGACAACGGGGCACAAGTTTCTGGTTGAGGCAAAAGGCACGCAACCCGATCAAACAGCAAAAATGGCCCAATTTTCAGGGTTTTTCGCGTTTTGAGGCTGTTTTGGGCGTTCACGCACCCTGGAATGGGTCTGTCAAGACCCGATCGACCGCCTCAGTAAAGGTTTCCACGCCCGATTCGGTGTCCGCGGAATCAGCTGCTAGCTGTGCCTCGGTGCCCGATATCAAGGTGATTTGCTCGGCAACGTCGTCGAGTGCCGCGTCGGTGGAAACGTTCGTGGGCGCATCAGATTCGGTGGACCGGACTTCGGGAACAAAAACATCGGCAACGGTCGATGATGCCAGCGCTGCGGGGCCGTTGTCCGCCGCCACGACGACTTGCTCGCCTGAAGCTTGCGACGTCGCTTCGCGCGTCGATGCCGTGATCGGTTCTCCGGACGGCTCCGAGGCTGCGGATTGACTGACCGTCGTCGCGTTCAAGGGGACACCGTTGCTGCTGTCGACATTGATGATCAGCAACCGCAACTCACCTTCTTGCCCGCGTACTTCCACTCGCTGGCGATCCGTCGTGCTCGCTGAACCGGCGACGTCTTCCTCGGTCCCCCCATCGTCCGGTTGGGCCGCACGGACATTCACGGAATTGCCGTCTGCAGCCAGTTCAACCTCCACACTGCTCAGGTCCGCCGCTGCGTCCGTGGGTTGCGCGAACAGGGCAGAGCTACCGGGCTCCACCACAGCCATGATGCGTCGTCGTGGTGCGGTTCCAAACCAGTCGTCCAGTCGCAAGTACTGCGCCTTGATCCGTCCGACTGAAACGTTGACGGTTTCATCTCCTTCCTCTTCACCGCTGTTGACCGCGATCTGTTGCGGTTCATCCATCCCATGCAAGAACGGGATGGCAGGGATGTTGAGGGTGTAGTCTCCAGGCAGCAGGTCTTCGAACGAGACACCATCATCGTTCATCGTAACGCCGCTTGCGCTGGCAAGGTCAATGTCGACCGATTCATTCAGTGCGTTGGTGCCCGACAAGCGTATCCCGCCCAGATAGGAAGGGACGGTTCCCAAGATGCTGTCGAAGACGAAAGAGATGTCGCGGCGTTCAAACTCGACGACATCGATGGTTAAGGTTCGAGGCCCGCTGCTGAGACCACCTGCGTCTTCGACTTCAAAGGTGATCGTGACGTCACCACTGAAGTCATCGCTCGGCGGAATGTAGGTCACCGATTGGCCATCGCTTGCAATCGTCGCCGTGCCGCCCGCGCTGGGCGTGCCCAGATTCACGATCGTGATGGTCTCACCTGAGTCCACGTTGTCGGGCAGATCCGAGACGCGAAGCACCGTGTTGTCGGAATCGCCACGCAGCAGGGTGGTGGAGACGTCGCTGATCGGCGGCGGGTCATTCACAGCGGTTACGGTGAAGGTCGCCGTGGCCGTGCTGCGACCGCCACCTGTATCCCGAATGGTGTAGGTCACCGTTTCACTGCCGTTGAAATCGGCGGCCGGTTGATAATTCAATTGCAAGCCATCACCGCTGATCGACACGGTCCCTCCATCAGACGGGGATCCCACCGAATCAATGACAAAGGATTGCCCGTCCGTGTCTTGCGTGTCGTTGGCCAGCACGTCGTAGCTATCGGATGCGGAGTCTTCTTGGATGGTCCCGCTGGCCGGGAAGGCGTCATCATTGGCGGTCGGCGGGTTGTCGGCCGAAACCACATTCACGGTTACGGAGACCTCATCGGTGTCCGTCCCATCACTCAGCGTGTAGGTGAACGTATCGGTTCCAATGAAGCCGGATGGCGGCGTGTAATTGATCACGGCGCCGTTGTTCGCGATGACTGCCGTTCCGCCGTTCGTGGTTGCACTCACACCCGAGATGGTCAGTGTCTCACCGGGGTCGGCGGTCCCTTGTTCGTTCGCCAAGACGTTCAAGGTGTTGACGCCTGAATCGGAATCCACGTCAAACGTGTCGTCCACGCCCGTGGGCGGGTCGTTCACGCCTTGCACCGTGACGGTCACGGAAACGTTCTCTTGCACCCCGCCTGAATCGGAAACCCGGTATGTGAAGGTCGCATTGCCAACAAAGTCCGTCGTGGGCGTGAAGCTGACCTCACCGTTGTTGAGAGTGACCGTTCCACCAGTGTTCGGTTGCGTCACAGAAACAACCGAGAGTGTTCCGGTCCCACTGTTGACGGTGTCGTTGGCCAAGACATCGAGAATGGTCGCCGAGGAATCCTCGTCAACGGTGAACGTGTCCGGCAAAGCCGTGAAGGATTGCCCGATCGCCAACGAGGTGGTTCGATAAACCACGTTTTCAGCTGGCACTTGATTGTCGTTGAAGAACAACAGGACCTCGCTGTTGCTCTCGTCCGCCGCTTCGGAAACAAAGTTGACGGTCCCTGACGCGAGTGCCTCCATCCGCAGGGTCCAAATCAACTCCTCGCCAGCTCCAGTCGCAGCCGTGCCGCCGCTATAGACCGCCCCCGCTTCATTGAGCAGGCCCGTGCTGATCGTTCCTTTCTGCGTTGTCAGAAAGTCAGGATCATAGCTGAAGGTCTGACCAGGCACGGCGCGCACCAGGGTGCCATCAAACAGCACATCGGCAAACGCAGCGAAGACGCCGCCTTGCTGCGATGGGCTGCGTTCGTCCGTCCCAAACATTCGCAATAAGAACTCGTCGCCGACGTCGACAGAACTCAGTGCGTTGCCTTGCAAGTCAGTGACTTCCAAGCGAATACCGGCCAAGGGCTCCCCAGCGACCGTGATCGAAAAATTCTCACTGGTGACGTTCCCGGCGGTATCGGTTAACTGCACCGTGAAATCTTGCGAGCCGATCTGCGACTCCGTCGGCGTCCAGTTGATTTGACCTGTTGAGGCGTCGATCGTCACACCCGTCGGTGACGTTGCCAGGCTGTAGACCACGCCACTGCCTTCTTCGGTGCTCACCAGGTCACCGAAATAAGCCTCGCCCACATTCGCTTGCTGGCTGATCGAGGCCACGCTCAAGGCGGGCGTCGAGCGATCGAGGGTCACCGTGAGGATGGGCGACAAACCACTGGTCTCCCCGTTAAGTGTCTGCCGCGCGGCCAATTGGTAGACACCGTCACCGATGGCGGCCAAATTGCTTGTCGTGATCGCAATGGTTTGGCCCGTTGCGACGCCTTGACCGACCACCGCATTCCCGTTGGCCGTGTTGACGATCTCGACGGTCGCCCCGGAATCGACGCCCGTGATGTCAAATGTCAACGAGCCGCCATTGGTCACGTTATCAGTCGCGGAGGTTCCCGTGTCGGACGATGCACGCAGATCAATCTGCGTGGGGGCGGTTAACGCGGATTGTTGAAACGTGAACGTTACCTGTTCCGTATCGCTGTTGGTGCCGGCTCCCGTCGCCGCGCGAACCCCCACACTCGCATTCACGGTGCCCACGAAGTTGCTTGACGTGGGTGTCACAGTCACCAGGCCCGTGGTCGGGTTCACGTCGATCGACGCGTTGCTTCCCGACACGCTTCCAAAGTAGGACACCGCGTCGCCTTCCACATCCACCGAAGACAACTGTAGCGTCGCGGCATTGCCGGCTTCCACCGCCGCCGGCGTGGTGATGTCGTTGAGGTACGGTTGGCCATTCGCGGCGTCGCCCGTCAGGGTGACGGGAACGACTTCGGAGAAACTGTTGCCGTCTTCGTCCGTGATGGTGATCGTCACGGACGTCGAACCACTCGATGCCAACGCCCGGAACATCACGACGGAGTTTTCCGTGTCGTTGAAGACCGTCGCGTTGTCAATCACGATGTCGGTCGTGGGTCGATCCGCCCCGTTGACCTCCATCTCACTGATCGCCTCACGCACATCTTCGCCTTCGACCAACTGACCAAAGATGCTGTGGTTGTAATCCAAGTGTCTCGTTTGTCCTTCCGTGATGAAGAACTGCGAGTTGTTGGTGTCATCGCTGCTCTTGGCGAACGAAAGCACACCGGTACGGTTGTGTTGTAAATCGGGATGAAACTGATCGGAAAACGTTCCCAAATTGGAGCCGCTCGTCCCCGTCCCCGTGGGATCGCCGGCTTGCAACACAAAGTTGTCGATCACGCGGTGAAAGATGATCCCATCATAAAAGCCACTGTCCGCCAAATCCGCAACGCGACCGGCCGGCACGGGCGCACGCTGTTCGAACAGCTCGAACACCATGTCGCCAAAACCTTCCAAGTCAAATCGCAAGGAACGATTGCCTTCCAGGACCGTTGCTTCCAACAAGGACGGGTCGGCTACCGAAACGGTGACCGTCAAGGGACCGCCTTCGGCATCGTAGCCGTCGATCGGGATGTGCAGGGGCGACCCGAACTCAACCGTTTGCGAACCGACCGGCTCAAACTGTGGTCGTTCGTTGTCCGAGTTGGGAATGCTCACGCCGCTGAGCGTGCTGATCTCTTGCAGCGACAGGACGCCGGTTCGTTGCGTGTCGTCGGGGAAGACCCAAAGTGGGAACTGGGCCGATATATCACCTTGGTTGTTGGTGAAGATCGAGTTGAATTGCGGGTTCAACGTACGATCGGGCAGCGTAACTTCAGTGAACGGGAGATTGTCGCCCCCGTCTTCGAACAGTTGCTTCTGCGCGGTGCACGCCGGGCACCAGTTGGCCCCATAAAACTGCACACCCGCGTTGGTCAGTTCTTCCGCGAATGCGACCAAGTCTGGACCTGGTTCGCCTTCCGCTTCGCGGGTGGATTCTCGCAGTTCGGCTCCCGTATCTGCTGTCGATGTGGTGGACTCGGGTGCCGGATCCGTCGCAAGCAAATCGACGTCGCCCGCCAACATCTGCCGACTTTCGAGCGTTTCCAACAGCAAGGCACCCCGCGCCGCACCGCGACGAACGCTGGGATCCGAATCCTGGGCGATCCATCGAGCAAGCTGGTTGCGAAGCGTTCGAGCAAACTTCATTGCAGATTGAGACTTCATCGCGGTGTGTACAGAAACGACAGGATTGCGAACGGAAAAGCGCAGGTCGTGGCATCTCAAAATGTCGGACGCGATCGACCCTCAGGACAAGTGTTCTCGTTACAGCCGGGTGGGACCAGCTAATCGTCATACATTCTCAAACGGATTTTGCCGGTGCCTGACCACTCACCAACCGAACGAAGAGGCGTCGGCGAGGCCCAGGACCCGCAAACCGACCCACCCCCCATTACGCTTTCCGAGCGACCGATTTCGAGCATTTTGGTTGAAAAGACCCCCTAAATTCCCGATCGCCCCCCGTCGTTCAGGCGGGTCGCACGGATGCTGCCGATGCCAATTCTGGCGGGGGAGCCCTCCTGCGACCGAATTCCGGCGACTGATTGTGGTTAGACGCAGGAATCTTGGTTTCGGTTCCAGGCACAGGCGGAG
>JBCCYK010000254.1:0-9402 GCA_039189905.1 Planctomycetota bacterium | reverse complement strand
CCATCGTCGTTCCGCCAGTGGTAATTGGCGAGAGTCAATGACGGCGCTTGAGTTACGGTTGTACCGTTAAGAGCCACCGTACTACCTGGCCCAACGGACCCCGTGCTGACAGACACATCAGCTGACGGGTTGGCAATCTCGATCTCGATTGTTCTCGTGACGTTGCTCGCGTTGCATCGCGGAGCCCGTGTTGCCGCGGAGGATGCGGCAAGCCGCGCGATCCCGCGTGCCGATGTTGTTCGCGAATTGCAAAGTGAAGCCATTGTGAAACAGGTGGCGCCCTGGGGTCGGTGGGGAGTTCAAGAGGGCAAATTCAGCACTTGGATGCAACACAGCAATCGCCTGATCCCCGTCTATACCTTTGGGATTGATTTGGGATCTTGGCGGGAGTCCGCCAGCCCTTATGCGACGCGATCCAGCCTTAAGAAGCTCTATGGTTTCCTACCGAAGGCAACTCTGAATCCTGTCGCGACCTACTACGACCAAAGTCAGATTCACGCTTTGCAAGAAACCGCGGTTGCCGCGGGGAAACGCCACATCATCGTCTTGGTGTTCGATGGCATGGATTGGCAGACGACTCGCGCGGCCGCGACTTTCCGAGCGGGACGGGTCGCTTATGAGACGGGACGCGGGACGGGCTTATCGTTCCAAGACTACCGGGGAACCACGACGGACTTCAGTTTCGTTGTCACCAGCGCCGTTTCGGGCGGGAAGAAGTCGGATGTGGATGCCCAAACCGTGTTGGGCGGTGGCGATGCGGACGCCGGCTACAACGTTCATCGAGGCGGCATGTTTCCGTGGCACGAAAACAGCCGCAACGCGTACCTGATTGGCGAAGACCGCGAACTACCGCACCGAGTGACAGATTCTGCCGCTTCGGCCACCAGCCTTTTTGCCGGGGTCAAGACCTACAACGCGAGCATCGGTGTTTTGCCGGACGGATCTCAGGTGCAACCCATTGCACGTAAGTTAGAGCAACGCGGTTTTCGTATCGGGATCGTCACCAGTGTTCCCGTCAGTCACGCCACACCGGCTTCCGCTTACGCCAATAACGTCGCACGAAAAGACTACCAAGACATCTCGCGAGACCTCCTTGGCTTGCCTTCCGCGTCCCATCGTCGGAACGCACTGCGTGGCGTTGACGTCTTGATTGGCGGCGGATGGGGTGAAGGCAAAGGCGACGACAAAACGCAAGGCAACAACTTCATGCCGGGCAACGTGTACCTTCACGAAAGCGACCTCCAGAGAAGCGACGTCACCAACGGGGGCCGCTACACGGTCGTCCAGCGGACGGCAGGCCAGTCTGGATCGGAAGTTTTGCAACAAGCCGCACAGAGAGCCATCGCCGCGCGGACTCGACTATTGGGCTTCTTTGGGACTCGAGGAGGTCACTTGCCTTTTCGGACCGCGGACGGTGGCTACAACCCGACTTTCGATGCCAAAGGCACGGAGAAGTACACCGCTGCGGATGTGGATGAAAACCCGACGCTCGCTGACATGACACGTGCCGCGCTGGCGGTGCTGTCGACCTCGGATGCCGATGAACCCGGTGACGCACCCGCGCCCTTTTGGCTGACGGTGGAATCAGGGGATGTGGACTGGGCCAACCACGCGAACAACCTTGACAACTCCATCGGGGCTGTCCTCAGTGGCGAAGCCGCGTTTGACGTGATCGCCGAGTGGGCAGAAAGACACGAGGCTTGGGACGACACTGCCGTCATCGTCACGGCCGACCATGGCCACTTCTTGGTTCTAACGGACTTGCAAGCGATTGCCGATGCCGGCCGACATTCTCGATAAGCAAGCCACCCTATTTCTCTCCAACTTGAAGATAAACCAATGGAAAACACACGCGTGAGCCACGCGAATGTGGAACGCTGATTCCAACGTGTTGGTGATCTCAGAAATCAATTCTTTCCAGGAGACGACCGCGATCAGTTTCGCATCCAAGTTTGGCAGTGTAGCTGGTCGAATGGAGGCCACGATTCGCGAACGTGGTGGTGTCAAGGCCGTAAACTGGAAAGCCGGTCCTCCTCGCTGCACGCGCCCTCTTAGAAGCAAACCCCATCTCGGCTTCGTGAATGATCAAGGGTGTCACGCGAAGGCGCAAAGACGCAAGGTCGTGAGGTCGTGCCTGGATGAGCTTGACGCCTTAGCGGCTTTGCGTGAGAAAGCGGCGCCAAAGTAAGAAAAGCCTTCCTCCCAGCGCCGCGCGATCCCCCCGCTGGGCCCAGCCCGTTTCGAGTTCGTCAATGAACGAAAGCCTCACGAGAAGACGCAGAGGCGCACTCGAGTGTCTCGTCAAGCTTCGCGTCTTAGCGCCTTTGCGCGAGACCATACCGCACCACTCACCGCTGGGCCGCGTGATCGCTGGCGAGTCAGCTCGCCTTACAGCGACTTGATCTTCAGATTGCGCCAGCGCACTTCGAACGGCCCGCTTCCAGGTTTGATGCCATGAACCTGCAGTCCGATGAACCCCTTGGGATGCGTCTCATAGATTGCTTCATCCGTGAGATCCGCGATCAGTTGGCCGTTGATGTAGGTCTTGATGTTGGCTCCCTTCGCGACAACGCGATATTCGTTCCAGTCGTCGTTCCTAAAATGGTCATGCTGGTTGATGTTCTCGTCTTTGGATGTCGGCTCGGCCGAAAGCCAACCGCGCCCGGTCGCTTCCCCGTATATCCAACCGGCTTGACCGGGGCCCGTCTCGATTTCGACCTGAGGCCCGTACACCCGACCTCCATAGTCATCCGCTTTCTTGTCCGCCTTTAACTTGGACCGGATTTGAACCCCAGAGTTCAAACCTTTGTCGACCTTGACCTCAAAGATCAACTCGAAGTCGCCATATTCGTCAGGCGTGCACAGAAACGTGTTTTTGCTTCCTTCGACGGTCTTGCCCAAGATGACGCCGCCTTCTTCGACTTGATAAGTCGCGTAGCCGCTCTTGACTGCCCAAGCTTCAATGGACTTGCCGTCGAAGAGTGCTTGCCAACCCTCGTCGGCCGTCGCGGAGGTGGGTAGACACAGTGCGGCGCAAACGATCGCAATGGTTGTGAGCTGTTTCATCGGAGTGGAATCGGGAAAGGGGAGCTTGGGGACCAGGGTGATAGCATAGATTGATTGGGGCGCCGGGTGTCCGGTCTTTGATGAACATCAGCAGGATGTTCGTTTGGGTGCGCCGGCGAATGCCGTTTACCGTTCGGGTTGGTTCTCCCAAATGGATTTCAGGCGGAATACTTTGAGTGACGAGATGGCACTTTCGCTGACAACCTCGGTTGTCGTCGAGCCGGTTTGTTCCGGTTCGCGGCGATAGGTCCGGTATTCCAGTCCGCCGTCGATATAGACTTCATTGGTGTTTCGGTCCGAGTAGATGCGGGCTGTGCGTCCGTCAAATGACGCGTCGATTCCATTGATGGTCAGCTTGTGCGTTCCTTGCTTGGCAAACTCGATGAAGACTTCGGCTAGCTGGCCGGATGCCGTTGCGAGGCCGCTGACGTTGTTGGAGAGCACTTCTACTCGCAGTGCCTCCAGCTCTTTGATGGGTTGATAGAGCAATCGCAATCCGCGATCCGTTTCACGCAAAATGAATTCGTGCGGGAGTGACATCGACTGGCTGACAATTTGGTCGGGATAGGTAGTGAGATCCGGCGCGGTTCGCAGCCAGCCCATCTGGATGCGGCGACCATCCGGTGTGTCGCTAAACGTTTGGGCGGCGTACATGGTGCCGCGACCGCCGGGCGGACCGACCTTCTGTGGTGAACGCGGATCGCCATGAGGACCGGACTCCATGTGGAACGTTCTACCATCGAAATCGCCAATGAAATAGCGATTCTGTGCCCCGTAGAGGATCCAGCGTGATGCGTTGAGTTGGCCTTCGATCTTCAGTTCAAAAAGTTCCGGACACTCATGCACCGCATCGCGATCTTCGTGAGTGAAGGCTCCGGTTCGCTTCCATTGCCTCAGATTCTTGGATACGTAAAACGCGATGTTGTTGTGGGTGCGTTTCGGCGGCGTCCCTTTGCGGGGAGGGATCGCCTCTGTTTCATCGCACGGGTCGAAGTCGTAGACTGCCATGACCCACTTCTTTTCGGGCTCGTACCAAATGATCTTCGGATCGCGTCCCTTGTGCTGGACGACGGGGTTCTCCGGCAGTTCCATAAACGTGCTGCCGCCATCATGGCTGTAGGCGAGACATTCGCCACGTCCGGTACTGGTGAATGCGACGAACAGCGTGTTTTCGCCAAGTCGAGCGGTATTGCCGGCGTCGACGAACCCGCCACCTGAGAACATCATGTCCCCGGTGGTTTTCTGGAAAAGAGCAACGGGTTTTTCGTCCCAGTGAACCAGATCGGTGCTTTCAAGATGCCCCCAGTGCATGTTGCCCCATGCGATGCCAAAGGGGTTGTGCTGGTAGTAGAGGTGATACTTGCCATCGTGATAGACCATCCCATTGGGATCGTTGTTCCAGCCGCGCTGGGTGCTCGCGTGTAACTGATCTCGATATGGCAGGTGGTAGTCAATAGCTGCAAGGACTTCGTCCGCCGATCCCACTCGAATCAAATCGAAGGCTCGCGCGTAGTCCGCCGGGAGTTCCTTTCGATCGGCGGGGGCGATACGGAGGTCTTTGCCGACAAGTCCAAATTGCTGCAGCGGATAGGCAGCCAGCCAGTGCGGGGCGTTCCCCTTGGGCAGAGCCACCGTGAAGTTTTGGACAAGTCGGTCGCCTTGGTAGATCCCCATCAGGAGTCGTTCTCCTTTGTTGGCAACCGGGACGATCAGATGGGTGCCGTCGAGGGTAAGCGATTTTTCCAGTGATCTGAGAAGCGTCGGAGCAGCGGGAGCCGAAGCGGGGCGCTGGGACTGGACAAGATGGTCGAAGGAAATATGCCCCCAGCCTCCGTTGCGTCGATCCACCACTTGGATCGTCGCTGACTTGCCGATGAGCGACTTCACACTCCATGTGGCCTGCTGAAGGCGTTCGGTTCGATTGCCACCGGGGTTTGAACCCGTCGCCGATCGGACGACTTCGCCATCGACCATCAAATTGACACAGGTCTGCCCCGCCCATCGACCGCCTCCGATAAGAAAGTTCAGAAAGGGGCGCTCGATCTTGAAGGGTGGCGATGTCAGTGTTCCGGTCGCGCTGTCACCACCAACGTACGAATTCACAAGGCCGCGACCTTGGAATCCTGATACGGGCATCTGTCGCGGTAGCGTACCAGGGGCTGGCTTGCGACCGAATGCACTTCCGGTTGACGTCCAGTCACCGTAGTTGCTCCCTTCGAAGTCCGCGACGACAATGTCATCTGGAAGCGAATCGGTGAAGACAGCCTTGCCATCACCCGTCGCTGTCGTCTCGGCTGGAACGCGATCCGACGCCGGCATCAGCCTCGCACCGTCTGCTTCCTCATCAGACAATCGACGCAAGTAAACGTAAATCGCGCTGCAAAGCGAACGATCCTGCTTGTCGAGGAACTGAGTGGACAGCCGCGTTTTGCCGGCCGGAAGCGCGATGCGGAAACGCGCGTGAAGATCGCTGGGGCTGGAATCCAAAGTGTAGTTCCCCCCCGCGATTTGCAGATTCGCGGCGCTGATCGGACGCGCGCTCCTTGCGACGCCACCAGGTCCTTCCGCCCAGCCCTCGGTCAAGGCCTTGTTGGACTCCTTGGGCCAGCGACGGAGTTCGATTTCGTAGACACCTTCGCGATCAACGTCGACATTCCAATAGCCGTGAGCGGTCGAGGCGGACAGCCCGCCAGGGTTATCGCAGTAATCGCCGACCCAGTCCTGGGAGTAGAGCACCATCGGGTTGGCGGATTCGGTGCCCACCGAAATCCATCGTGGGCGATCAAACAGTTTCTTTGCTTCCACATGCCATGCCTCGTAGTGTTGCCGCATCGCCGTGAATACCTGCGGGTGATCCTTGGCCACGTTCTTCGTCTGTCCCGGATCGTCACCAACATGGTATAGCTCCAGTGGAACATTCGACGGCTGAGGGCTGCGGCCGCGCTTCGGTTTGAGAAGACGCCACTGATCCCACATCACGACGGCGGGATCCCACGGCTGTCCGGATTCGCGATACTGCACCACAAGTTTCCGGTCAGGCAATTCCGTGGCGTGGCCCGTGAGCAGGCTGGCGAGGCTTGCCCCATCGAAAGGCAAAGGCGAATCCATTGCCTCCAAACCGCACAGCTCAATCAGTGTCGGAAGAAGGTCCTGTACTTGTGTGAGCTCCTCGACCGGCTCTCCGTGTACCAGGTTCCCTTTGGGCCAGCGCATGAACAACGGTACGCGATGACCGCCTTCATACACACTGGTCTTCTTCTCGCGCATTCCTGCGTTGAAAATCTCCTTGGCTTGCGAGCTTTGCGTTCCATTGTCGGACAGATAGATCACGAGCGTGTTTTCTCGAAGGCTTTTCTCCTTGAGGAACACTTCTAGCTTGCCAAGGTTCTCGTCGAGGTTGGCGATCATGCCGTAGAACTTTGCCGGCATACGTTTGTCTTGGAACCTGCCCTCATAAGGCTTCCAATACTTTTCCGCGCTGATATCCGGAACATGCGGCGTGTTGGTCGGGAGATAACAGAAGAACGGCGTGTTCGCGACGCTTTGTTTCTCGATCCACTTCATCGCCTCGCCAAAGAAGATGTCCGTGCAATAGCCTTCGTACTTCTTGTCGGTGCCATTGTGTTGCAGAATCGGATCAAAGTAAGCGTTGGTTCGATTGTCCCAGTGGTCAGCAAGTGACGTGATTCCCCAGGCACGATGATGGATCGTTTCTTGGAAGCCACGGTCTTGGGGACGGTGCGGGTAACTGTCACCCAGATGCCACTTGCCGAAGTGACCAGTGGCGTATCCCGAGCCTGCGAAGTAGTTCGCCATGGTCGGCAACTCGCTCCGCATCATCGACCGTCCTTGGCAAACGGCCGTGCAACCGTTTCGCATCGCATCGATACCTGTCATCAACTGCCCACGGGTCGGGGAACACATTGGTGCGACGTGAAAGTCTGTGAAGCGAACGCTATCCTTCGCAAAATTGTCGAGATGCGGCGTCTTGAGGACTGGATTGCCATGGAACGAGACATCGCCATAGCCCTGATCGTCGGTGAGAATCAGGATGACACTGGGACGTTGCGTTGCGCTGGCCGTGCCAGCGAGCCACGCAAAGATGAGGAGGAGAATGGATGCCCGGGTTCTCATGGGAGTATCTCTGTGTCAAGAAAGTTGGGCTGGGGCGTTGTGTGTCAGAATGCAAGATCACTGCGGGTCATGCCCACAAGCTCTCGAGATGGTGGGAGTCAGGATTCATGGTCTTTCGCTATCCGCGTAGTCATTTCCGTTCAAGCTGCGAATTACGGATCGCATCCAGTCATGCAATTCCTTCTGCATCTGGTGCACTCGCTCCTGCTGGTCCGGATCCGATGAAAGGTCTGTGGTTTCCATTGGATCCAGCGAGAGGTTGAAGAGTTCGTAACGCGTGCCGTTGATGCGATGCAGCTTCCATGGCCAGGCAGTCCATGCCGCGTGCCCATTCGCCGAGTCCTCCGGAAACTGAGGGAAGTGCTCGACGTCTTTGCGGATACGAGGTTCGTCATGTGGCAACGGAGCTCCCGCCAGCTGCTTCTCCATGATTGCTTTTTGGATTCGGTCACTCAAAGTCGATTGACCGGGCTGAAACAGATGCCAGAAACCCATCGGCTTGCCTCGTTCTTGTACTTCGCCCGCAATGATGGGGCTGATGTCGAGCCCGTCCAAGGGATGCGGAGCGAGAACGGGTAATCCTGCCATTGCCAACAGGGTTGGATAGATATCAAAGGTGCATGTCGGAACGGCTGTTCGTCCTTGCAGCTGTCGCGCTGGCCACTCAAGGATGCCGGGGATTCTCAGCCCGCCTTCATAGATGCTTCCTTTCTTCTTGCGGCCTCCGGACGTCGACTCGTTGAGTCCCCCATTGTCGCTGCAGTACCACAGGATTGTGTCGTCTGCAATTTCCATCTCACGCAAACCACGACGCAGACGCCCGATTTGTTCGTCGAGCAGCGTGATCTCTCGGTAGTAACCCGCCTGCTTCTTCCCCTCGTACTGCGTCTCTCCATCTGGGACCTCTTGATGCGGGTCATGGGGCGACGGAAACCAGATGACCGTGAAGATCGGTGACGGACCGTCTTTGTGTTTCTGCAAGAACGTGAGCGCATCGTCCATTGCGATGACGGAACCTCTCCCATCACGCTGCTCAATCGTGCCATTGCGGCTGAGGTAGGGATCGTTGTCAAAGAAGTTGAGGCCAACAACCCATTCATCAAACCCCATCCCACTTGGATTGCAGGGTGAATCCGGCTGACCCGATCCCAGGTGGACCTTCCCAAAAATCCCGGTGACATAGCCCGCTTGCTTCAGCGTTTCAGCGATGGTCTGCTCATGAGGCCGCATGTATCGACCGTGATTGGTGACCTTCGTGCGGATCGGAGTTCGCCCGGTCATCACACTTGCGCGGGTCGGCGAACACACCGGCGCGGCGGCGTAGAAGCGATCCAGTACAAAGCCCGATGCGGCCATGGCATCGAGTTCCGGCGTTTGAACAAACGGATGCCCGTTGTAGCCAACATCGCCCCAGCCCTGATCGTCCGCCATGACCAAGATGATATTAGGGCGCGTGTCATCCTCGGCAGCGACGACAGGGTTGCTCGCGAATGAGATTGCCAGCGCGAGTGATACCAGCAAGCCATGCCAACGACCAAGACAAGCGAGCTTGTTATCGAAAGCCCTTTGATTGTGTGCCCTGCTTGGTTGAACCTGCCTAATCATCGAATTGCTCCCGCGTGGGTTGCGCATGTTTCACCTGTCTTAGAGTCTCAGAAGTCGCTAACGCCTTGAGAATCCGTGCGTGTGCTGTCAGTGCTTGTGTCATGGTTGGATGCAGATCTGGTCTCACGCAAAGGCGCGAAGTCGCAGAGGTGTATTCTCTTCTCCGCGACTTCGCGCCTTTGCGTGAGTCCCAATTGCCTTCTGATCATTGTTCCCTCAGGTTGTTGGCGATGCGCGATATCCCGTCTTTGATCAGAGCTTCGCCAAAGTTGATCAGGAGTCCCAACCGCATGTCCGCCAATCGCAGGTAGGTGAGCAGTTGCTTCTTGTGAACGCGATGCAACTCTTCAACTGATTTTAGCTCGACGATCACTTTCCTCTCGACAATCAGATCCGCTTCGTAGGCCTTTTTCAATTCAATGCTGTCCCAAACGATTGAAACCGGCACTTTCGCATCCACGTTTAAGCCGCGTTTTCGCAATTCACGAACCATGACCTCCTGGTACACCGATTCCAGGAGTCCAGGCCCGATACGAACGTGAATCTGATAGGCCGCGTCCACGACGAGCGTTGCGATTTCGTTCTCGGTCATGTTTT
>JBCCYK010000253.1:0-9516 GCA_039189905.1 Planctomycetota bacterium | reverse complement strand
TCGAAACGACCGAACACCTTAGCCAGTGGTGAACAGTCCAAGCGATCGACGACGATCGTGGAAGTCGCTCGAGTGATCAGTTATCGAGCGGTGTTTCGAAGGAGCAGCGGACCGCTGTTGGGAGTAAGAACGTCGAAGCCTAACCACGGGTGCTTGAGTGCCAACAAGGGAACCAGGGAAGCTCGCTGGAGTAGGGTGGTCACGCGGCCATCTCGGTTCGCGCCGGGACAGTTTTCACCGACGAGACCAGCGAGTGGCGGAGTCGCCGTAATAGTCCGAGATTGGGAAAGCCAATCACATGGCGAAGGGCGACAGGAAGTGTCGTTTTGGAATGCGGAAGCGTTGCACCGGAGAAGTGATCAATCTTTGATTGACCACGGAACCGGAAATCGGGAGGGTTCTCGATGACCGTGGAAGTGGTCCAGAGAAGATTGTGGGAACAGTCCAAGCAACATCGCAGTGATCGAAAATCCAGCACCCCTCTCTTTCCCGTCAATTCGTACGAGGGAAGGGTTCGCGGACTGATGCACCAGCCGCAATGGATCGCGGCGGCGTGTGACCGAGTGCTTGTTCGTTCCCGCGGCAAAGCAGCGGGCGTCGATCGGGTGACCGTGTCGGAATTTCAACAGAACCGCCGAGCGAACCTCGAAGCATTACGCCTGGAATTGAAATGTGGGACCTATCAGCCTCAGCCGCTCCGGCGTGTGATGATTCCCAAAGCGAACGGCAAACTCCGCTCGCTCGGGATTCCATGCCTAAGAGATAAGATCGTCCAAGAAGCCATTCGTATGGCCCTGGAGCCGATCTACGAGGCAGAGTCTCACGATGATTCTTACGGGTTTCGTCCCAATCGAAGCACGCACCACGCGGTTCTTCGTTGCCAGCAGATGTTGCAGAAACGCTTCACCTGGGTAATCGAAGGCGATGTCAAAGCTTGTTTCGATAAGATTTCTCACAAGGCCATTCTTGGCTGCTTGCGAGAGAAAGTGATGGACAACAAGTTTCTCGCTCTCATCGCGAGGCTTCTTAAGTCTGGCGTGAGTGTGGAAGGCGTCGTTCATCCGACCGAGAAAGGTGTCCCGCAAGGTGGTGTCGTTTCACCACTGCTTTCAAACGTCGTTCTGAACAAGCTCGATTGGTTCCTGCATAGCCAGGGCCGGCATGGGCTTCAGTCCGGATACGCTTGGAAAGCGGGGCGTCCAAACGTTCGTTTCGTTCGCTACGCGGACGACTGGTGTGTGTTCATCACCCGAGCATCGAAGCGATACGCTCAGCGCTTGCGTGACCAAATCCAGGAACGATTGGCCACGCAATGCGGGGTCGAACTTTCGCTGGAGAAGACGCGCATCACTCACGTGCGTGACGGATTTGACTTTCTCGGTTTCCGCTTGCAACTGGGTGTCGGCTGCAGCGGGAAACGGGTTCCCAAGGTCAAAGTCCCCAGGACCGCTCTGACCAGCGGTATTCGGAGGCTCAATGAAGCAATGCGTTGGCAACCAACCCAGCAAAGTGGTGCGGCTCGCTTGGTCCGTGGATCAGCGGTCGTCACAGGATGGGCCCACTACTATCGGATCGGCCACGACTTCAGTCGTGCCGCCAATACGTTGGACTATCACGCTTACTGGGTTGGCGTCAAAGCTTTGTGTCGCCGGTACGACCTATCGGCGGCCCAGTGCATTCGAAAGTTCGGTCGTGGCGATAATCTCAACATCAGTGGTAGCTACATGTTGAAACGCGCTCAGGACATCCAAACGTCTTGGAAGCAGGAATCGCCAAAGCCTTACAACCCTGGTACGGGCTGCTATCTGGATGATGTCGACTGGGAAGCTGAGATTCGTCAATACGAAAATCGACAGCGTCCCGGTCGCATGGATTTCAAAGCGTGGACGCTCTTTCGTGATGGCTATCGCTGCCGTCAGTGCGGTAGCCGCGTTACGATTGAGACCTCGGAGACGGACCACATCAAACCTGTTCACTGTTTCGCCAACTTTGCGCAAGCCAATCACTTGTTGAACCTGCAGACGTTGTGTCTTCAGTGCCACAAGCAAAAGCATGGTGCGAAGTCATCAAGACATTCTGGAAAGCCGGATGCAGGGAAAGCTTGCACGTCCGGTTTGGGGTTGGGGCCCGGGTGAAACTCCCGAGCCTACACCACTCTTCAAAGGTTCGCTTGTCGCAGGCAAACGAGCGGCGAACTTGATGACGATCATCGGCAGTGCGATCCGCAATGATCTTGATGTCCACGCTTACCTTGAGGACGTTCTGCGTCGCGCCTTGGCAGGCGAGACGGACTGGGCCGTGCTGACACCGCACGCTTGGAAGCAAGAGCATCCCGAATCGATCCGAGAGTATCGACAAGACGAGCGTCGCCAAGCCGCCGACCGAAAACGAGTCCGCCGTGCCCGACGACGAAAGCTCAAGAAGTAGTCAATATCCGCGGCTCAATGGCTACGGTGTACGGTTACGAATTAGCAGCAAGATCGTGTCAATCTAGCGCCGAGTCCGCGGCTACCGAAACCGAGAGACTTCCAAGACCGCCGTCAATTTCTACTGCGGCGGACTCAATCTTTCCCGACGATAAACCACTACTTCGAGCGTACCAGACGAAATCTGCCGTCACCGTAGAGCAAGTAGTTGGCCCAATCGGGATGGTTCTCTTCGTAAAGCCGCTTGCGGCCACGGACGATTGAACCATCAAGGGTCTCGCCGGTAGCGAGCGCACCGTAAAGCTCTTCCGCGAAGACCTTGGCTGCTGCATCACCCACCATCCAGAATGTTCCCACGTAGGCCTCGACGCCTCCACGCAGAAACATTTCGGCAAACGAAACCGTTGGTGCTGAAGTTGTACCTTGACCGCGCACCCGTCCGGCTTCGCAAGCATTGAAGAAAACCATCCGCGGGGTCACGACACTTGCGAGATCTTGCAGCGTAAGCGTTTGATGATTCGCTAGCACCAACCCGCTGTCCCCATCGCCGGGGCCGTCATAAAACGCATGCCCGCAATAGTGCAACACATCCGCCTGCCTCATGGCTTCCAAACAGGCCTCCTTGGTTGCTTCAGATCGTCGCAACACCCTCAAGTCAACCGAAGCAAGCTGTCCGAAGATCGCCTCGACGGAGTCGCCTTCCGCCTCTGCACCCATCAGGTCCTCCGTGGGGTTAACGATCAATAGGACTCGTACACGCCGCGGATCCGTGGGGCGTGCCAACAGGCTTTCAATGGGTACCCCGGATACCGCAAGTCGTCGAGTTAAGCCGGTTGACACCGCGGGTGGCCCGACCGCGTCACCTCGAATCGTTTCAAAGGGAAGTCGCGAACTCTCCACATCGTGAATGATGACCCATGGCGCTGACGATGTGGCTTGCAGAATCTGCTCCGCATCTTCTCCTAGCAAGAGCTGTCCCAACCGTTGCCCGAGATCTCTGAGGTCCGGCATCGCAGGAGTACTTTCGTTGCCCATTCCTCCGCCCGCGGCCAATTGCTCCATCTCCAGGAGCGTCATTGATCGACGAAGCACCTGCACAATAGCGTTGCCAGTCGGCGGCAAAACATTGGCAATCAACTCGTCCCCGTCGTAGCTGGTTTGCACGATCAGCGGCTGTGCTTTTGGTTGCAGTCGGGGTAAAGGCAATGCCGATTCACGAAACGTCAGTTGCACATCTTCATGCTGCCCCAACCAACGCTGCAAATCTTCGAACCGTTGGCGGTCGGATTCAAACCACGAAACACTCGCATCGCTTCCCAGGTGCAACAAACCATTCACCATCGGCTCGGCTACCTGCTCGACACTCTCGACAATCGTTCCGCCAAAACTGACGACCCCCAAACGCCGAAGCCCGTGTTTATGAACCATCTCGGCGGTCTTTGAAGCAGCATCTTGAATCCGCTGCTCAATCGGCGTGTCGTCCGAGAGGCGACCCAGTGATGCAAGGTACAGCCAGTCGGCGTCTAACTGGGGTCGATTCAGACCAACAAACCGTTCTTGCCGTTGATGAGCTTTGCTAAGCTCACCGTCGGAGATTTGATCGATAACCGCGCCCGCGCCACCCAGCGGAACCTTGTCGAAGGCTGCAACCGCGATAGCGTCCAACTCCGATGCATCCGCTAACGAACCATGGACCAATTCAATCTGAAGCTTTCCAGCAGCTTGTTGTCGACGAACATTCAGTAGTCCCCGTGAGACCAATGATGTAATTCTCGCATTATCTCGCGTTCGGCTTAGCTCATGGTTCTCTGCTAAGGTCAAGCCGTTCCATGCAATCGACGCCGCATCCGAATCAAGGAGCCTCTCCGCTTCGCGAACAATGGCTTCACCGAGGTCTTGCATGCTCGTAGGAAGACCCAGTTGATCGTGATAAGAGTTTTGATCAATTCGTTCAGCGTTCTCCCGAAAATATTCGTGTTCCATCCATGTTTCGTCATGCAACTCCGGTGTAATGGATCGCTCTTGAAGCAGCTTGGCGATTGTCGCAGCCGCTCCTCCGTAACCACCGACAACGTACAGCGCTTGCTGTCGCTGCATCGACCTCCAAGCTTCCTCAACAACACCGGGGTAACGTCCACCGTAGCCCGGGCCGCCAGCTTCTAATCTAGGTTGGATGCCACCACCGATGATGACTCGGGCATCCGTGGATTTCACCATCGCTTGACGCATATCCGAAAAGTACAACGCGGATGGATGCTCGGATACCTCGTCCACTGGCATCACGGCGAGCTCCGCCATCGCCGGCGTTTCAACCATGTGATAGATCTGCAAAGGTAGGCTGTCGGGGACATCACCCATGGGAATCGGCGCTCCAAGGTAACTGTGCAAAAACTTGGCCGTCCCCGACATTTGGTTGTAACCGCCCAAGAGCTCCGCAAGAAGAATCGTGAACCCGAGTCGGTCAGGATCATTCATCGACTCATGCCGGAAGTCGCCGCCGTAGGCGATCTCGCCACCGGCAGAAATGACGCTTCGTGCGACTTGAACCGTCGCGTCAGCGAGATGGTGCTTGTGATAGCCTTTGGGTCCGTTCAAGTCAGGGCTGTCCGACAAGGACAACGCAACCCTCATGCCACCGAGCGGTACTTCGCCGGCCAAGCGACTATCATGACTGAGGACACGACGATAGGAAGTCAGTGGTGTCACTAATCGAAGCCTTGGGTTGGCAGCCCGCAGGATCTGTCGCTCCTGAGTTGGCAACTCCGGATCGGGATGCATGACCAAAAACGACTGACCAACATTCAACGGACCCTGCGCTAGGTCCAAGAGCTCGGGAGGGCGGACGAGCACTGTGGTTTCTGGCAAGTCAGCCTGCCGGGCAATGCGCCGGGCTTCTTGTCGAAAGTGTTCGGCACGCACCCACTCGACCATCGCACGTAATACAACCACGCTCGAACGACGGTCGTCATCATCGACACCATCTTCGCTATCTGTCTCTGGTGTTTCGATAGGTTCTTCATCGGCGGTTTCACTTGCCATCTGGGCCCAAACAAGCGTGGGCCCGTTTCCGCCGTAAGCGAGGCTTCTGGATTCGCCCTTGCTTAACACCTCGACACCCAGCGTGGGCAACCCACTCTTCTTGGCCTGAAGCAGTTCGTGCTGGCACCAGATTCGAGAACTATAGGAGTCTCCCCTTACTGCAACGAAAACACCGCGGCTGGTCGCAAAATCGAGTTGACGTTGCAGCGATTCGCCAACCAACAATTCCGTACGATCAAAGAACGCTTTTGTTGTTGCGTTCGTTTTTGCGTAGTCGGCAATCTTCTTGGCCGCCTGCTTCGTCGGTTTCAAGTCAGCCTTGGCATGAGACAGAAAGAGGACCGGTGATTGCCCATCCGGTGCTAGCCGTCGGGACAAGGCATTGACGATCTCAATGAGTGTTTCCTGCTGAGGCTGCTCGCCGTAAAGAGCGGTCCTCAGTGCAAGGCCACCGGGCAGTTGGTTCTCCACCGCCAGCCAGTTCTGGGACAGCACCAGCGGCAACACATGCCCCTCGCCAAGTTGCTCATGCCATCCTCGAAGCCGATCAAGTGCCTCATCACGCTTTGTCAGAAATGCTTCTTTGCCGAGCACCGCGATGACGAGGACCGTTCGTGCAGATTCAACGTCAACACTATCTGGGGACGTATCGCTCCACACGGGTATTCCGGCACCGGGGGAAAGCGGTTCGGAAATGGGCCGAGTCAGATGATCATAAAGCTGCAAACCGAGCGTTCGTGTCGGCTCCTTGTCCGACTCGTGAAACGACGTCGTATAGACGGTCAAAGTTGGACGGCCGACGTTTTCAGGAAGAGCTACGGCCATGGCATCACGGGTGGTCGCGTGGAAAAAATGTGAACAGGTTACGGAAAGAACAACGTTACCTCGCGTCGGCGAGCTCAATGCTCGGTTGGAATGTCTTGAAAGGCGGAAGACGCGAGTAGCGCAAGGCGAGAACAACGTCGCCCCGAAACCAGAAGACATAGCCAAGACAACATTGAGATTTCATACACGAACGGCCAACATGAGGGGCCCGACTAACACCCCAGGTTAGAAGAAGGTCTTGAACGCGGACTTGTCAAGTCTGTCATAGTGGATGACGAGGATCCATAAGAACTGCTCTGGCCTACTTCATTTCGTCGTGATCGATCATCGAAGGAGTGGCACGCAGTCGTCGTCCTGACGTGCTCGCAATCCATCGACAATTCAGTTGTGTGGATTCAGAACGCCGGATCGTCATTGATAGTTGGAGATTTCGACCCGCGGTCACTTGCATTGATGACCAAGGCCGAATCTGGCGTTTCAAATGCGATGTCGCTTGAGCGTTCTAGTTTTTGCTTTGTTCTTCGCGTGGGTCTTGTAACTCTTCATCTTCACTGCGCCGGCAGCGTGGAGGAGCCCCACCCCGCCTCACCCCACGCGAGATGGTATCGCGAGTTTGCCGCGTGTGCCCCACACTGAAACTGCGAATGGCATCAGAACCATCCAGGGATACCTCGCCCGCCTTGTGTCTGTCGCGTTTCTCAGGCATTTTGGATCTTCCGGCCAGCTAAGTCACATTCTGGGTAAAGTGAAGACGCAACGAAGCCCTATATGGTAACAATTGCGCATTTCGTCTGCACGCACTCGGCTCGTGATCACGACAAAGCCTTCGTTTCATCTTAGCCATCGAGAAAACATGACCGACTATTTAATTAGTGATCTCATCGTCCGCGACCTGCCTCGAGCCCGTTCGGTCAGCGTAAGCCGTTCGATGTTGGGCAAGGCCGTCCCTGTTCCAATGCCCGTCCACATTGCTGGGGAGTTGGACGAACGATTTGGACCCGTCGCCGAAAAGCGCAGCAGCAAGAAAAAGTCGAAGTCAAAATCGAGGAAGAACCGATCTTCCGATCGACGTGTGGAGGGCAGTCCGCCCGGCGGGCGCAGAGGGACGCACCGCCGAGACCGAGGTGACAGCCTGCCCTTTGAGCCAGACTTCACGCAGAAGGTTGCGGACCCAACAGTATATCCATACTCGGCTGTGTCCAAGATGTTTTTCGAAGACGCGATTGGACGAAGTTATGTCGGGTCTGCTTGGATCGTGGGACCGCGTGCCTTTGTCACGGCTGCGCATTGCGTTTGGGACGACAGTGAGGGCGAGCTGTTTCGAAACATTGTCGCAGTTCCAGCATTTCAGGGCCCCGGAGACGATGGGTTTGGTGCGACTCGGGTGGCCGTGCATCCCGGGTACATTGACAGTGCCGGACGACAGAGCTGCTATGACTTGGCCGTCTTCACGGTCGACGAGAACGTTGCCAACGAGTTCGGCAGCCTGGGCTTCGACGCATCTGGAAACATCACAGGCGATAAAGTCGAAGCGATCGGATTTCCAGCCAATCCGCGTCCAATACGTGGAGAAGCGGACCCCGAGGTATTCGCCTTTGATGGGAACTCGATGTGGCATAGCGTCGGCGACTCGACAGGAACCGACGGCGACATCCACTCCGCCGAGAATGAGATGACAGGTGGGTGCAGCGGAGGTGCTTGGGTTGAAGAAGGAACCAGCATCGCCATCGGCCTCAACAGTTTCCGATTAGTTCCTCATGACAACCGGATGTTCTCGCCCGTTTTCGACGACGACTTCATGCTGCTCATCAACTGGCTCCGCCAACAGGGCGAGCTTTAGAAAACCGGATGATTGTGCCCCGGAAGCAGAATCCGCAGGTTTTGATCAGCTATAGCCAAGATTCAGTGGAGCATGCAGATCGCGTTCTTCGTATGACGAATCAATTGCAACGCGATGGAGCGCGTGTTCAGATCGATCAGTACGAACCGTACCCGGAGCAGGGTTGGCCCATGTGGATGGAACAGCAAGTCGCTCGAACCAATGTTGTGCTGATGGTTTGTACCGAGCGATACTTTAAACGCTTCAACGGAACGGAAGTCCCCGGCGTGGGACGTGGCGTCGCTTGGGAAAGCATTTCGATTCGCCAAGAGCTCACGCATTAGGTCACAACCAACCAAAATTCATCCCAGTGATCTTGTCAGATGAGGACCGGGAATGTGTCCCCAAGATTTTGCGCGGCACATCGATCCATCTGGTCCGATCGTCGGTCCAAGCCACCACTCTAGACGCTGTTCGATGTGCGGCGATTCGTGTTGTGGACTGTATCTCCTTGGCATGCTCAATTCATCCATGAAACTTCACAGTACTTCCAACGCTAATCAGTGGCATCTTTAATCATGTTGTGATCGTTCTGACCAACCGTGGATGTAGCTGATTCAAAATCGTTCACGCTGATGCCTAATCGGATATCGGTATCTAGCTGATGTTCTCCAGATCAAACCGATGTTTGCGTGCCACTTTGTCTATTGTGACACTCAGGTTTCACGACAAGCAAAAGCAAGAATTTATCCATACTGCGGTTCTGCGACACATTGACTACTCGCGCTCTTCGGTAAACTAGATCCAAGTCTTGATCAATATTCAGAGAACTCAACCGGACACCTGTTCGCCGTGCGTCATCCGCTGGACAGCCTATACCCCAGTCAGAGACTTCGACTTTGTAGGTGGAGCCTGACAAGCTCCATTGTCCTGTTCGTTTTATTTACGCTCGCGGACTGGCCGCTGCGGACGATCACCGTTTGTTTCGGACCATTCTGCGAAGCTGGATTGGTCGGTTTGTCCTTGGCCGGTCATCCCGAGATCGCAAGCGATGTCATTCACACTTGGAAACCCGATGTCCAGCTCAATATCTGGCTGGCGATCGGAATCGATTTTCTGTTGATCCTATCTTATGGGTGCTTTCTCACGACGGTGGCACTTTGGCTTGCAGAAGCGTATCGCCCAAGAAATCCAATTCCAGCCCGAAGCTTTCGATGCCTGGCTTGGATCGTATGGTTTGGTTGCTCTGTCGACGTGGCCGAGAACGGTAGCTGTCCAAAGTGTGCGCAGCGTTGAGCGTGGCCGTTTTTGGCTAGGGCTTGTCTGCGGCGAGGATGGTGTGATCCAGGAGGCTTTTCCCATTGGTTGACGATGGACGCTCGGGTGGACTCAAACCCCGGGCCGCTA
>JBCCYK010000252.1:0-9541 GCA_039189905.1 Planctomycetota bacterium | reverse complement strand
TCCCCCCTTGCCGGACGCTCAGCACGGAGCGGTTACCCACTCCGCACCTCCGGTGGAGGCCATAGCAGTTGGCTAAACTTTCTATGTAGGACGCTTTCATTCCCTATCTCAACCCGGTTTATCCCGGCACTCCCCTCCCCGAAATCTCGCTTAAGGCTCGATTCCGACCCTCCGTTCGCTGCGCGTGGGAGGGTGTGTTCGGGTGGCGATCGGCGAATGGTGTCGGATTCTCTTCGAATCTCGCGCCTACTGGCTCATCGGAGTCGAGATCACCAACTGGGGAGGGTTGGTGCCTTCACTCGAACTAAACCAGATGTCTTTTTCCCGGGTGCGGTTGAGTTTCAGGATGAAGGTAACGGCTCCCGACGTGAGGGAGTTCGGTGGGATGTCGAATTCGACGACCTGGCCGTGCATCACGACACCGCGATGCTCATCCAACAGGACCTTTGGTTGCGGCATGATCCCAGCTTGGGCCAGGGATTCATTCCAGTCGGAATGGTCGCCCAAGTGCAACTGCAAGCGTCCTGATCCGGTGTCGATCACTTGCGTGAGCAGTAGTTTTGCGGACGCGAGACTTGAGATGGCGGGAATCTCAAATCGTAGGAACACCTCCCGATTCCCGCCCTCAACCTTAAGATAGTCGTTCCCGTTGGTGGGGACTCCGTGCTGCAACGTGATATCGTCGGTTGGAAGAACACGCGTGGTGCGAAGTTCGACGGGCAAGAGTTCGCGCGCCTCAAAGTCTTCATCGCCCGTCGACGCGGTCTGTTGCATGCCAACTTCCACCGTCCGACGATCGCGCAGCCGCGTCATGCTCACGAGTCCTTCGTAGACCTCCAGCTCGGTTTGGTCATCATTCGCGAGCCCAAACACGGTTCCCATGACATTCACGGTGGACTCGGATGTACGAACCTGAAAAGGCTCGGCATCGCCTTCGCGTTGAGTGATTTCGAAGAGTGCCCTTCCGCTTTCCAAATGGACTTCGGGGCGGCCCGATACCAAGGTCAACGTGGCGCCCTTATTCAACGAGAGCATGGAACCATCATTAAGTTGCACGAGGGCGCGGGCACGCGGGTCGCAGACGATTCGATCACCCACATGAAGTGGGTCGCCGGGAACAACAGAAAGCAGCTGACTTTCCCGCTCGACCTGAACGTCGCTGTTGCCGGCCACGTTGACACAGAAACCAAGCGAACCAACCGTCGCGTCCGTTGAACGGTTGAGCAGAAAAACCCCGACGGCAACCAAAACGACGGCTGCATTCGCGAACGCGAACCAGGCGATCACTTTCTTGGACGTCCTGCGCGAAGTTGAGAGGCTATTCTGGATCATGCTGACTTCGACTTGCTCGCTCATCGTCTCCCGAAGCAGCACGTGTAAGCGCGTCTCCTCTTGTAGCTGCTTGCGACGTTCCGGAGACGTTTCGACGATGGCGAGGAGTGACTGACATTCAGCCGTTCCAAGCGATCCTTCGAGGTAGCCAGCTAGCAGCCGTTCGAACTGATGGTTGTCCATGGAGCACCTTTCGGATCAGGATTGAGCCATTTGAGTTTCGATGCACTGGCGCAACTGGCCACGTAGACGAAAGAGAGTCGTTCGAATGGAACCGGTCCGAATTTCCGCGGCCGACGAGAGCTTCTGCCCCTTGATGTTGTGACCATATCGCAGCAGGAGGAGCTTCTGCATTCGTGGGGTCAGGCGCTGGAAGCACCTCCGCAGCGCGACGCGATCCCGACGCCAGGCGTCGTCATCGCCATCGATCGCAACCTCGGCAAGTTCGGCCAAGACGCTGCTCAGACCATTGGTGGGGGCTTTCTTTTTGAGCCGCCAGTGTCTCAGCACGACGTTCCGTGCGACCCCGCACGCCCATGGCAAAAACTTGCAGGCCGGGTCAAAGCTATCCTCCGATTTGAGGATCTCCACGACCGTCTCCTGAAAAAGTTCCTCCGCTAAGTCAAAATCGTGCACCATCGACACGATCATTGCGAGGATTCTGGACCGGTTCTCGGTGATGCAGAGAAAGGATTGGAAGGAGGCTTCATTCATGCTGTTAAATGCTTCGACGCGTACGACGCCCGACTCTGGGAAGTATGCTACTCCATTACCGACCGGCCCCATCCACAGCGGGCCCGGAGATTCGGATTTCGAACGGATTGCCATCAAGTGAAATCCGCCTACCTCTACACCTTCCATTGCTCGCACCACGCAAAGTGTGCACAAGCAATCCGATTTTCAGGCCCATCTTGCAGATCCATGAAACAATCGCTTTTGCTGACGTCCGTCGTCGTCCTTGTTGTAGGCGCTGACCAAGTCAGCCAGGGCTCGCCTGCGGGGAGCCGTCCCAACATCGTCTTCGTCCTCGCGGACGACATGGGCTGGGCTCAGCCGGGATTCCACGGAGGTGACAAGGCTCTGACACCCAACATGGACCGTTTGGCGTCCGAGGGCATGCGTCTGAATGAGTTCTACACTCACAGCGTGTGCGCCCCAACACGCGCTGCTTTCCTGACAGGTCGCTACGCCTTTCGCACGTGGAGTGACTGGCGTTCGGAGGATTTTGGCAAGCCAAGCTACCTTGCCAAGCTCGGCTTGGAGCTTGCGCACAACGATCAAGGAGAGCCGACGCGAAGAATTCACGCCTTGGACTCAGGCGAGCGGACGATCGCGGAGGCCTTGCGTGATGCTGGGTACTTTACCTCTCTTATCGGCAAGTGGCATCTGGGTGAGTGGCTTCCAGAACACCTTCCCATGGGCCAAGGTTTTGAGCATCAGTATGGACACTATGCTTGGGGAATTGACTACTTCACCAAAACCATTGTGCATAACGCCCCCGCACGATTCGCGGTCTACGACTGGCATCGCAACCAGCAACCGGTCCAAGAAGAAGGCTATGCGACCGATTTGTTCGCAGAGGAAGCGGAACGCATCATCGCCGAACGCAAGCGTGATGATCGCCCGTTTTTCCTGTATGTGGCTTTCAATGCGGTGCACGGTCCACTGAACCCGCCTCCCGGTTTTCGTGGAGACCTGAATGACCCTTTGGCGATCCGGGATGCGATGCTGCGGAGCCTCGACCAGGCGGTGGGACGCATCAGCAAGGCGATTGATGAGAATGGATTTCGCGACAACACCGTCTTCGTCTTCACCAACGATAACGGTCCCGTTCTCGAAGAGATGAGTCGACCGTTTCGTGGAACGAAGAACACGACTTTTGAGGGCGGGGTACGACAGCCCGCGATTGTTCGATGGCCTGGTCATACAAAACCAGGAACCCGGAAGGACGGGCTCATGTTTGTTTCCGATTTCTTCCCCACCTTTATCACGCTGGCGGGCGGTGAGCACGCTCAATCGAGACCGATCGATGGGATGGATATGACGACGATGCTCTTCAAGAACAACGACAGTCCGCGGAATGAGATCGTGTTTGACGTGGATGGAAGCGTGCGACTACCCACCATTCGCCGCGGCGACTTCAAACTGATGGGAGAGGATCTTTACAACATCCGTGAGGACCCATCGGAGCAAACCAACGTCGCGTGGAAGCATCCCGAAATCGTCGCGGAGCTAAAGGCGCGTGTGACGGCGATTGGCCAGGAGCGACCACCGCTGGGAGACAAGCCCTTGCTGATGGATCCGCCCTTGCCGTACGTCTATGGCCAAGAGGAACAGAACAACGTCCCGAAATGGCTGGTGGATGCGGTGGATGCGGTCCGTGCCAAACAACCGACCGAATGGGCACCCGGCGAAACCCCGTGGCCCAAAGCACCTGTGGGCGCATCCGCTAGGAAGATGGCGGGGCTGAAGGACGAAGCGACGCAATCAGGAGACCGAGGTAAGTGACAACCCTGTGCCGGTCACGACGTGCGGGCACGCAAAACAGTGCTCGTCTGTCGTGGTGCTTAAACACTTCGGTCAGTCGTGTTCGCTAGCAAAAAGTTCGGCAAACGCTTCGCTAACCTCTTCCCTTTCAGCGTAAAGGTCCTGTGTTTCCCCAGGATCATTCTCTAGCTGAAAAAGCTGGATCGGTGCGTCGTGACCATAACGAACCGCTTTCCATGGCCCGCGTCGTGCGGCCTGAAAAACCTCACCCACCACTCCGGAGTTTGGATCGCCCACCTGTTTGCCGAATTCCCAATAGAGAAAGCGTTCGGGAAGCGGCTCGGGATAGTACCAGGCATACTTGTCCGCGGGTTCACCGGTGGACGTGCCGGTGTACGGCACTTCTGGGAAGTGCCTCGTGGTACAGCTCAACGAAAGAATCAGGAGCGGCTAATTCCGCATGCGGCGATGAAAACATCAGCATCGCGAAGAAGGGGAACCAATGGAATACTTCCCAAACAGGGCCGTGTCATAGCCTGCATGCTTCAAGACATGGGCGATCGTCACATCGATGTCGCGTAGTTGCACTTTGTTGGAATTGTCGTGCATCAGCCGGCCATCGCGACCCGTGAGCAACGAAACACGCGAGGGGGAGCAAACCGTGTTGCCGGCATAGGCTTGTGTAAAACGAACCCCGTTGGCCGCCATCCGATCCAAGTTGGGTGTCCGGATCGGAGTGTCGCCATAAGCACCGATCTGATTGAAGCCGAGATCATCCGCGAGGATGAAGATGACGTTGGGCTTCTCGTCAGCGTACACCGGAGTGGCGCATGCGATTGCGAGGACAAGGCCGCCAAATTGCAAACGGGGGAGTCGATTCATGCGATTGCGATCACTTGAGGATGGAGTTGACTATCGGTCCGCGAGCAAATTCTGGAGTCGTTCACACACGGTTTCGAGAACTTGAACTCGAGCGGTGTACTTGTCGTTGGCGGGGACAATGGTCCAGGGTGCGTGCGGGGAGTTGGTTTCCTGGATCATGTCGTTGACGGCAGACTCGTAAACGCTCCACTTTTCCCGGTTGCGCCAGTCTTCCTCGGTCAACTTCCACGCTTTGTGGGGCGTCGTTTTGCGTTCTTCAAAACGTCGCAGTTGCTCGTCCCGGTCGATGTGTAGCCAGAACTTGCAGATCATCATGCCACTGTCGACAAGCTCTTGTTCGAACTCATTGATTTCGGCATAGGCGCGCTGCCATTCATCGTTCCGCGCGAAGCCTTCAATGCGTTCCACTAGGACTCTTCCGTACCAAGAACGATCAAAGAACGTGATATTGCCGGGTCTTGGGAGATGACGCCAGAACCTCCAGAGGTAGTGGTAGGCATGTTCTTCCGACGTGGGCGCGGCGATCGGGATCACGTGATAAGTACGCGGGTCCAGAGCACGTAGGATGCGACGGATGGCCCCGCCTTTTCCGGCCGCATCCCAGCCTTCAAACACCAAGACGCTAGGAATCTTCTGCTGCTTCGCCTGTTGGCACTGACGATTGAGTTCCCCCTGAGCACGATCCCGCCTGGCTTGATACTCCGTTTTGGTAAGGGTCTGTGAAAGATCAACATGGGAGAGCCAATTGATGGGGCTTGGCACATGGCGCGTTTCAGTTGGGCGTGGATCCGGCGATTTCAGACGAGCTTTGATGGCATCCAAAATGTGTTGCCCGATCGCGAGCGAACGATAACGTTGATCCGCGCCGTCGACGACTCGCCATGGCGCTTGAGCGCTATCGGTGGCGTCGATGATCTGATCACCTGCGGCAACAAATCGGCTGTACATGGCCCAATGAGCCCAGTCGGTATGGGTGACTCGCCACGCGGTCACGGGATTCGCCTCCAGCTTCTCCAGCCGCTTTCTTTGACGACGCTTATCCAAGTGCATCCAGAACTTGAGAATCAGCGCCCCATCCGTCGCAAGCATCTGCTCGAAGCGGCATATTTGATCGATGTGATCGGGAAACTCAGACTCAGAAACACGCTGACCGACGGTGCCCAGCAACACCTGCGAATACCAAGCGCTCAGAAACAAGCCGATCTGACCACGAGGGGGCAGATCGTTCCAATAACGTCGAAAGACGGGCCGTTCTATTTTGGCATCGGAATCGAACGCGCGGGGGTAGGCATGATTGATCAACCATCGCGGGTCCATCCATTCGTTGAGCAGGTTGACCATCTCGCTCTTGCCAGCCCCATCCACGCCGGCAAAGAGGACGATCACAGGAAAGTCCGCTTGGCGTAGCGAGTTCTGCACCTGAAGCAGCTCCGCGCGTAGTTCCGGTAAACGCTCCTCAAAGTCTCGCTTGTTGACCTTCTCGGAATGTACAAAGTTCGTCAGACGCATCGTTGCTGTGCTCACGTTTTCCGTGCGATGTTTGAATCGGTCATCTAAACGTTACTGGGTTGACCGCCCGAATTGGCTGGGACGTTCTAAGAACCGCCCTTGATTACAAACTGATGGGTTCCCGGTATCAACTTGACGGTGACCATCCCATCGGCCACTACAGCCTCGTCCTGTGCGAGTGGTTTCCCGTCACGTCGCACTTTCGCGACTTGGCCGGTCGGCAACTCCACCGTGGCCTTCACATTCGGGGGAACCCTTGCTTCGATGACGAGGTCGCCATCGGCGCGTTTCCAGGAACTCTTCGCCATCCCGTATGGGGTTTGAAGCTCTGCCGAAGCCGAATCCAAAGGGCCGCCAATCAATGGCCGCACGAAAAAGTGTTTGTAGCCGGGATGATTCGGGTCGGGAGACAAACCCGCGATGCGTTCGTACATGAACTGACCAATCGCACCGTAAGCGTAATGGTTGAACGAGTTCATGCTGGCGTCGCCGAAACCGTCGGCGTGGCTGAAGCTGTTCCACCGTTCCCACATCGTCGTCGCGCCCTGGTTGATGGAGTAGAACCACGACGGGTAGCTTTCCTTCAGCAATAACTCGTAACAGATGTCGGCGTGCCCCAGCTCGTCGAACACGGGAGCCAGCAGCGGCGTGCCCAGGAATCCCGTGCGGAGGTGACGGTCGGCTTCCTCAAACTTCTGGATCAAAAGACCCGCGACACGTTCTCGCTGGTCTGCTTCGATCAGGTCGTAGCCCAAACCCATCAAGCAGGCTGTTTGAGTATCCGCACCCGGATGCTCTTTGTCCGCGGGAAAGTAGCGACTCGTGAGTGCCGATCGAATCGAAGCGTGAAGCTTCGCGTAACGCGCCGCGTCTTCGATCTTGCCGAGCGCGGACGCCGCCCAACTCATGATGCGGGCATCGCGACCGAAGTAAGCCGTGGCGATGAGGTCTTGAGCGGTATCGCCTTTGTTGTCGCCCTTTCGAAAAGGCTGCAACCAATCGCCCCAGCCGGTCAGGTCGGGAATGAAGTCCTTGGAACGGGCTTCATAAACACCCACCCACCTCTGCATCGCTTCGTAGTTGTCCTGCAAGATGCGAACGTCGCCCGTACGTTCGTAGACTTCCCACGGAGCCGTCACGATCACATCGGCCCAGCCGGGGCTCGCGTAACCGAACGGAGTCGACGGAACCGTGTGCGGTATCTCGCCTTTCTCGTTCTGCTCATCGCGAACACTCTGCAACCACCGCGCCCAAAAGGAATGCACGTCGTAGTTGAAACACGATGTCGGCAAGAACACCTGCGCGTCGCCAGTCCACCCGAGTCGCTCGTCACGTTGCGGGCAATCGGTCGGAATATCGATGAAGTTTCCAAGTTGCCCCCAGCGAATGTTGCTTTGTAGCTGGTTCAGTTTGTCGTGCGATGACGTGAACGTGCCAATCGAATCAAAAGCGGTGTGCAAAACCTTTGCCGTGACGGACTCGTTCGTCAACGCCACGCCGCGCGACAGACCACTGATTTCGACATAGCGAAATCCGAAGAACGTCAGCGAAGGCTGGTAGGTGACCGCTCCGTCTTTGGCAGCCCGATACGTCGCTTGAGAACGGGCACTGCGGTAGTTGGCCGTGTAAAGCGTGCCGTCCTGCTCAAGCATCTCGGCGAACCGAATTTGCACGCTCTCCCCCGCTTTCACGGGAAGCGTCAAGGTGGGGATTCCAACCAGATTTTGACCGAAGTCAAATACGTACTTCCCCGGCTCCGGCTCGGTCAGCCTGATAGCCGGCATGCGTTTCATGACTCGGACAGGCGGCATTCGCTTGGGTGCCAAAAAGCGATCTTGTTCAACCGCAGATGGTTTCACCCGGTTCCATGCAGTATCGTCGTAGCCAGGACTGCTCCATTTGCCTAGCTCCATCGTCGCGTCGTAGTCTTCGCCGTGGTAGTAACCGCCGGATCGAATCGGGCCCTTGTCAGTTCCCGTCCAGGAATCGTCGGTCGCAATTGTTTCCGTTCGCCCATCCGCGTAAGTGAGCTCCAGCTGTCCGATTAACTTCGGCGTCAAGCCCAGCAAGGTTTGACGTTTGCGAAGCAGTAGGTTTCCTGCGTACCATCCTTCGCCCAACAAAGCACCGATCGCGTTGTCGCCGTCACGCACCAACGATGTCACGTTATAAGTCAACGTTTCAACGCGTTTCCGATAAGTCGTGAATCCGGGACTCAAGAAATCGTCCCCGACTCGCTGGCCGTTGATTTGAAATTCGTGGACTCCCAATGCCGAAGCGTACAGTCTCGCTTTAACCACTTCCCCACTGACACGAAAGGCTCGCCGCAGGTAGTAGCCGGGCTGGGCCGTCAGCTCGGGGTACGGATCAAAGGAACCTTCATCGGGAATCGTCGCCGTCTGTTTCCGCCCGTTGACCTCATATTGGACCCACAACTTCTTCTCTTCGCCCGGCGCAGGATCGCCGCCCAATCGTGCAGGTTTGACGCGGATCGATGTGGCACCGTTCTTGATCGCGCCCGTCAACCGGCCAGCGACGTCCGCAACCTTCCCAGATCCGCCGTCGCGACTGCCATATTCGGCTTTCAATATCGTGATCCGATCTGGTTGGGGCATCTCCCGATCCACTTCGATCCATTTAGCCTGCCACTCCGAATTCCCGAGCAGCCCCATCTCGATCGTTGCGGAGTCACTCCAATCCGACTCTCGACCTTCGTTGTCCCAGAACTTCACTCGCCAAGAAAGTTGTTGGCGTGACTTCAGTTTCGGTCCGCCGTAAGGAACCCACGCCGACTGATCGGAATCCACTTTTCCCGAATCCCAGATCACCTTCGGCAATCTCGCATCGCC
The DNA here is from genome assembly GCA_039189905.1 of Planctomycetota bacterium. Lineage (GTDB taxonomy): Bacteria > Planctomycetota > Planctomycetia > Pirellulales > Pirellulaceae > Rhodopirellula. Next base: position 482 of record JBCCYK010000252.1, on the reverse strand, counting down.
GCGGTCCGACACGACAACCCGGTAAGCCGTTTGTGAGTGCAATCCTTTGGCCACCGGAAGCTTCCACGACAACACCGGCGACGCATCATGAAACCCGATCGGGTCGCGAAAGCCTTCCGCCACAGTCAGTGAGTGAGGCTCGATTTCCTGTGTGAAACCCTTCTCGTGTGCGAATACATTGGCCAAACCGACCAATAAAGAGAGAGAGCATGTCAGTCGATATGCAAATCGAAAAACGGTGTTCAAGGTTTCCATAGTTGACTACTAAGGTTTAGTAATGCCGTCGCATCATCGAGTAAGGGCCTGTTAGACAGGGCACGCGTGCTTGGCAACGCCGGGATGTAGCTGTCCAAAGTGTGCGCAGCGTTGAGCGTGGCCGTTTTTGGCTAGGGCTTGTCTGCGGCGAGGATGGTGTGATCCAGGAGGCTTTTCCCATTGGTTGACGATGGACGCTCGGGTGGACTCAAACCCCGGGCCGCTAT
>JBCCYK010000251.1:0-9600 GCA_039189905.1 Planctomycetota bacterium | reverse complement strand
GCTCGTACTCAGCCGCTTAGTGGCGGTACTCGTACTCCTACTCGACTCGTTGCTGTCTCGAGTACGAGTACCGCTTCGCTGAGTACGAGGTACGAGTACGATTTTCAGCGTGACCGACGGTTTTTGCCTGGCTTGCTAAGCTGGACGCTCTCGTTAGCTCACGGTTCTGCGATCTCAATGCAAATCGCGTGATAACCGATCTCTAACGCGATTCGGCTGAGATGCGGACTGTATGATTCGAAATGAGTGACTCTGAAGCCCAAGCTGAGTTTGTTCGGCTGTATTCGGCGAATCAACGACGCCTTCACACGTTCATCCTCACGTTGCTGCCCGATCGGGATCAAGCACAGGATGTGTTGTAGGACACTTCGGTCATCCTATGGCAAAAGTTCGACACCTTCGAACGGGGAACCGACTTCACGGCGTGGGCGTTTCGAATTGCCAAGCTGGAGGTCCTGAGCTTGATGCGTCAGCAGGGGCGCAGGCGGCTGATCTTCGACGCGTCGATGTGCAGCCAACTGGCCGAAGAGATCGCAGAGCGAGATTTGATTTCGGATTCGCGTCAGCGCGTGCTGCGGTCGTGTGTGGAGAAGCTCTCAGCAGTTGACCGGGACCCCCTTCGGCGTCGCTACGAAGAAGGGGCGACGATCTAGGCGTTCGCCTTGGCCGTGGGCCGACCGCTGGAAGGCATGTACAAGGCGATGACGGGTCAACTGGAAGCAGCCCTGGACGAAGCTGGCACCATGAACAGCGGTGCTCAGGGGGAGACCGGCCAAGTGATGCGAGAATCGGCTTTGCAACCGACGTTCCAGCGCGAGGAAGCGATGGTGTCGCTTCCCAAACGTCAAACTTGGTTTGTTCACATGGCATACGTGAGCGCGATCGCGGTGCTGACAATGATCACCTGGGGTGCCTTCTCACTCCAGCAACGCAGCGCGAAACCTTCCATCGGATCGATGCTCAGCACACATCATTGCACATGGGGGCCGGGCACCCTTCCCACGGTAACGGGGTCGCGTTTGGCACCAGGGCGACTCCACTTGTTGAAGGGCTTAGCAAGCATCGAGCTTGGCAATGGCGTCAAGCTCACGCTGGACGCCCCCGCATCCGTGACGCTGCAATCATTGACGCACTGCAAAGTCCACGTCACGAACCTCTTGTCGCGCGAGTCAAAGCGACTCGTGGAGTCTCAGGTGGCGCGTATCCGGAACGCTGAAATATGGCTTCCCGGCAGCGTCTCGGAGACATTGGGGCCGTCCCTGACGCGCGTGGATGATCCAGGGCATGACACAGAAACCAGGTTGATCTCGACCGCCCAGGGGCTTGGCAAAGACGTTTTCGTGTGGCGTCGCTTGATTCGAGCAAGGCGGTCCCGCTAGGAGACTTTGATGTTCAGCAGGGCGTGCAAAGTGGAACCGTGAGTGTGTCAGGAGATCGTTTGCGTGACTTCCTCGTGTCCGACACCAACGGGATCATCACGCTTGTGGTTGTGCGCGAGACTCAAGAACGTCCGTGGGACGGCGGCGGCCTCGTCCATGCGTTCAGCAGCAAAGAACACCCATCGGAATATCCACCGACGCTTCGGTTGACGGGGCGAGTTGAAAGCTCCGAGTGAACCATCCGCTATTTAGAGCCATTTTGGAGATTCTTCACTCCAAGTTGCTCTAAACGCAACGTTCCCTCACATCAAGATGATCACTCGGCGACCCAAACCAGAGGAAACAATGCTCCGTGCGATCGCCAGTGTGTCAATTCTCGGTCTCGCGATTCAGTTCGGACCGGCGAGCGACAAGACCGAAGATCGGATGGAGGCTCCACCCAACATCGTCTTTATTTTGACGGATGATCATCGCTGGGACAGCTATGGTGCTTCCTCATCGCAACGCATTCGCACACCCAAACTGGATCAGATCGCGGATCGCGGCACCCGTTTCGAGAACGCCTTTGTCACGTTGGCGATTTGTTCACCCAGCCGTGCGGCTTGCTTGTCAGGACGCTACCGCAGCGTCAACGGTGTGACCTCGGTTGGCAACAGCCCTCTGCGAGCTGGCGAACGCACCTTCGCTCACGCACTGCGCGAAGCCGGCTACGCGACGGGCGTCGCAGGGAAGTGGCATCTCAAGACCACGCCCGAGGAGTGTGGCTTTGATTTCGCCTCCACGTGTTGGTCCAACGGGACATGGTACGACCGCAAGTTTCAAATCGATGGTGAAACCCAAACGATGCCCGGCTTCGTCGACGATGTCGCGGCCGATGAGTCGTTGCGATTCATCGATGAGGCGGTGGATTCGAACAAGCCATTTGTGCTTTGGCTCTGCACCCAAGTCCCACACATGGACCACCGGTTTCGATGGCCCGCGAAGGAGAACATCCTGAACCACACGCGTGATTACCTTGCCAGCGTCCAGCAGATGGACGCGGCCGTCGGACGGGTGCTATCCGGAATCGAAGATCGCGGCTTGAGCGAAAACACCTGGTTTATCTTCATGGGCGACAACGGGTGGTTCCTCGGGGAACATGGCTTCACCAGCAAAGTTCTTGCTTACGAAGAATCCATGCGTGTCCCGATGGCGATCGCAGGACCAAAGACGCAGCCTCGCGTCTCCGAGGATCTGGTGCTCAACATCGATCTCACGGCAACGATCTACGCGATGGCAGGGCTTCCCATTCCGGATCCACTCCATGGGAGAAGTCTGCTTCCCATGGTCGAACGTGGGGCGGCCAACCACTGGCGAACCTCTTTCCTGTACGAAGCCCCGACGCCGCAACTGGGCAGTCGTCCTTTGTGGGCCAATCGCAATGAGTGATGGAAGTACATCGAGACGGAGCTCGCTGATGGCAAGCGGTTCCGAGAACTCTATGACCTCGAGTCGGATTCGCTGGAAACCACCAATGTTGCTGACGATCCCATCCACCGGGAAGTCATCGAGCAGTTGGCCAGCGAGCTGACGAGCCAGAGAAACAATCTCGCCAAAGAAACCGAATCCGTCGAAACCGAGTCCGTCGCAGCGAAAACTCAAAATGCCGTTCCTCCTGACCCGCCAGCGGCACCGAGAACGGATTTGTCCATCAGCGGCGTTTACCCACACCTCACGACCTATGGCATCTACAGCCAGAATGGGGCTCACTACAAGAGTGGGCACAATGAATGCGGCATTGGTGCCATTGTTCCATGGGCGGGCAAGCTGTGGATGGTCAACTATGCGCCGCACATGCCCCGCGGAAGCGAGCACAAGCTTTACTCGATCGACGCCGATCTGTCGCAACCCATGACGGTCCATCCGGAAAGTGTCGGTGGAACACCTGCCGGGAGGATGATTCACAAAGAATCGAATCAGTTGCTGATCGCGCACCATCTGATTGATGCGTCAGGCAACGTGCGAACCATTCCGCCATCCGAGATGCCTATCCGAGTGACCGCCATCGCGCGGCACCTGACCGATCCGGCCGACTTGGTTTACTACATCGACATGGAGGGTTCAATCTGGCAAGCGAACGTGCACACGCTCGCGGTCAAGCGACTCTTCAAGAAGCCCGTGCCGGGTTGGCACGGCAAGGACCGACGTCGGATCACGAGGAAACAGCCACCACTACTCCGATCACCTTCCAAGTTCAAATCGATCCTCACGGCACGAATCCGTGGACCGACTTCCAAAACCACACGGTCCCCGCCAACGGCTCCAAGTTAATCACGCTGCCAAAGGATCTCAAAGCCGTTTGGATGCGGTTCAAGACAGACCAGGACGGCATCGTCACCGCGTTCCTGCATCAGACGTCCGCCTATCCGAACGACCAGATCGATGAGCACATGTTCAAAGGTCTTGCGGATGTCGAGGATGCGGAATGCCATGGCGGAACGATCTACGCATCCAAACGCAATCGCAACCTGCGTTTGATCGTCGGCAGGGACCGACAGTTCGAATTCACGAAGGATCAGTTTGAGTTCCAGCAGGTTGCGAAGGATGAGAAACTGTCATCCCTGCTGCGTGTCGAACCCGAATTCACCGTTGACGACGCCTCGGTCGTGATTGAATCCCAAGGGAAGCGATATCGCCTTCCCAAGGGTCACCCCTCGTTCGACAACGCGTTCGCGGGTGGTTGGCCCAGAGTGGTCCGTGAGGTGCAGTCCGAACGTGAACTCGCCAACATCCACGGCACCTTTTACGAGCTGCCTCTCATCACCAACGGCGCCCCACCTGCCTGGAACATGATGCGACCGGTTTCCAGCCACCGCAAGCAAATCAATCAAACGGGTTGGTCCTATCACAGTCCCGGATCCCAAGATCCATTCAGCCAGCTGCGATTGAGCGATTGGTCCTCAATCCCGAACGGTCGTTGGTGCGGCTCCTACGATGGCGAGCGAATCGGGATCTTGCACGTAGGCAAGAACAGTGGCATCCGTAAGGCGAAGGTCTGGGGGCGGGCTCAAGTCGAGCCGCCCCGTGTTTTTCTCCAGCTTGACTGTTTCGAACGCGCGTACCACGTTGACATGACTGAGACTTCGCCCTGCGTTCTCACCACGTGGCACGGGGTTTTCGGTCGGAGTGTCAACGAGAGCCACGTTGAGCAACTTGCCTCGCGTGGGTCCGGCTAATTCGTAGTCGACCGTGATACCCTTGGTGGTGGAATCTGGACGTGCTTCCACGGCGACGCGAACCAGCGCATCCCGTTTCAGTGACTGATTGATCGCTCGAGTTGCCAACGCCTGATTCGAGCCCACAAACTCCGTGCTGCCGCCAACAATCATCTGCGGGGTGTAAACGCGCGTGCTCTGACGACTTCGCGCATAGGCCTGTTGTCGCGTCGTGAACTGGGGCTGGCTGTAAGGATCATCCCAGCCCAGTCGATTCCAATAATCGACATGAAACGACAGGGCGTAGACGGGTAAGTTTCGTTCTCGCGCGATGCGATCGATCTCCCGAAGCACCTCATCGGCTGGCGGACAACTGCTGCAACCCTGTGACGTGAACAGTTCCACAACGGCGACGCCTGTGGCAGTTCTTGCTTGCGGTTGACTGACTGGAACGCGTGTTCCACTTTGCGACCAGGCAGTGCCGGGGTTAGCGAGGACAATCCCACTCCATAGGAGCGGCAGAATCACGTAAGGCGGATGGTGCATCGGAAGGTCGTGGGTAGATCGCGATGGAATGGGAACTTCGAGTACATTCTTAGCGAAAGACGCCAAGTCTTTCGGCTTTCGCGGGCGGGCCGAAACTCTTTGCGGCGTATAGACTCAATCAAAATCACAACCCGAAGCGTCAGCGAGGACACCGTCAAACAGCATCCATGTCGAATCGTGCCTCGCTGACGCGTCGGGTTATGAAGAAAGCGACAGGCCTTTGGTGAGTCTCGCGACGCGAAAATCAAGCTCCGGCGGTATATTGGCTTCAGATTTGATATAGCCAAGCCCGTTGATCATCCGTAGCGTTGCTCATCGCATTCGCTCGTGCTGGCTGCGGTTTGTCAAACAGGCTTGTGCTGAGATACTTCTCGCCACGGTCTGGAAAGAGAACCACAATCACACCCTGATCGATGGTCTGTGCCACTTCGAGTGCCCCGTACATCGCGGCACCGCTGCTCATGCCGACCAACAGACCTTCTTTTTCAGCCAAGAGCCGGGTGGTGGCGTAGGCCGTTTCGGCCATGGCCATCCGTTTTTCATCCAGAAACGCGGCGTCGTACAGGGCTGGCGGATTGGGTTCCTTCATGTTCCGAAGCCCTTGGATGGCTTGTCCAAGAACGGGCTCAATGCCGATGACATTCACGCCCGCGGCCTCACGAAGCCGCCCGCCCGCGCCGCGCAGCGTCCCGAAAGTGCCGATGCCGGCGACAAAGTGAGTGACATCGGGTACCTGCCTCAGAATCTCTTCAGCCGTTTCTTGGTAGTGCGCCAGCGGGTTGTCGAGACTGCTGTGTTGGCGCGACATCCAGTACTTGTCCGGTTCATCGGCGAACATCTGCCTCGCTACTTCGATGGCTCCGCCTGTTCCTTTGGACGGGTCTGTTTCCACCAGGGTGGCTCCAAGAGCGCGGACCACTTTCTTGCGTTCCTCGCTCATGGCAGCTGACATGGTCAACACCACTTCATAGCCCTTCGCGGCTCCGACCATTGCCAAGCCGATGCCGGTGTTTCCGCTGGTCGATTCCAAGATGACCTTGCCTGGCGTCAGTTTTCCGGCCGCCTCAGCCTGCTCAATCAACGAGAGAGCGATCCGGTCCTTCACACTGCCACTGGGATTGGCACCCTCAAGCTTGGCAAAGATTCGGACGCGCGGATTGTCATGGAGAGTGCGAAGCTCAACCACGGGCGTGTTCCCAATCAAAGACAGCACAGCCGGACGCGATCGGCATGGCCTTGTCGACCGTTTGACGGGCACGGTCGTTTCAAGAGCCGGCGGTGCCTGGTTTTCGCTCGCGGATTCGGAAGTAGATCGCCCCTTGATCGCGGCGCCAGCTGGGACGTCCCGTGTGATGAAAGCGTAGGCGCCGATGATCGCGTTTTCACCAACCGTCACGTCGCCCCCGACAAAGGCATTCGTGTAGAGGCTGACACCAGCGCCGATCGTGGGATGTCGTTTTGCAACGTGACCCGATCTTTCATTGGACGTCCGGGTGGGTTTCGATCGTGTTCCCAAGACAACCCCATTGTAGAGGCTCACGTTCTGCTTCAAGACCGCAGTGCAGCCGATGGCGATCCCCGTGCCGTGGTCGATGAAGAGACCAGGTCCAATCTTGGCCCCGGGATGAATATCCACGCCAGTGCGCGAATGGGCGAATCCAGAGATCGCCCGTGGGATCACGGGAACACCGAGCGTTCGCAACGCGTGTGCGATCCGATGCGCCACCGTTGCCCAGAAACCATTGCTTGCGAAGAACACCTCCTCCAAGTTCGACAGAGCGGGATCCTGGATGGGATAGCGTTCGAAGTCGTGGCGACAGTGTGAAAGGATTTCTGGAAGCGAAACCTGCTGAAACTCGTCGACAATCGACTGCGTCTCCAAGGGATGTCGAGCAGCCAGATCGAGCAGGAGTTCCTCCAGTTGATTCACAAGCTCGTGCGCGGCGTTGTCCGGGTTTTCCGAGAGCCGGTGACTCTCCAGGTGCCCGACCACAAAGTCGACGCCGTCGATCGCAAACTGTCGAATCGCTTGATTCAGTTCTGCAAACGACCGTTGCTTGGCTGTTGAGGGCTGTGCATCGTGGGACATGGGAACGTTCCTTTTCCGTGGCGGTGAGTGGCTTATCGAAAGCGAGCGGCGTTCGCAACGCCTGCTAGGCCGCGTCTGCGTGTTGGAGGGCACGTGAGCGATCGGGCTTACCTTGATTCGTTTGAGAATGCTTGATTTGTTGGTCGCGATTGCCGAGCGACCGCCACGCTTCCAAGCCGGCAAGCAATCGATCAAGGCCTTCGTTGAGAATGTGCTGTTCATGGCTAAAGCAAATGCGATAGAATCCCGGTGCTTGAGTCTTGAATCCGCTACCCGGACTAACGTGGACACGGTGTGTCTCGAGTAGGTAGCGATAAAGCTCCAACTCCGCCGATGCGTCCAGTCGCCGCAGAAAGGGGCGTAGATCGAGCCAAAGGCAGAGTCCCGCTTGGGATTCACTGACCGCGATTCCGGCGTCCTGCAATCGCTCGCGGGCGTGCCGCTCCGTGTTCGACAGGGATCGTCGACGTGCTGTGAGATAATCGCTGCGCCACGTTGGCTCTAAAACCGACGTGATGACCGCCTGAATGGGCGCTGGCAAACGAAAGAAGTGCGATTGTTTGGCGACGGCTTTCAGGACCGCCGGATCGGCGCTTTGCAGCCAACCCGTCGCGTAACCGGCGAGTCCAAAGTCCTTCGAAAGCCCACCCAACACATGGATGTGATCGCGTCTGAGCGCAACAGCACTGGCGAAGCGCGTCTCTTCGAAAACGCTCCCCGCGTAGATTTCATCCACGACCAACGCACAGTCAAACCACTCCGCGATATCGGCAAAATCATGGAGTTCCTTGGCGGAGAACACTTGTCCCACCGGGTTCCCAGGTGAGCACAGGAGGATGCCTCTCACGCGTTTGCCTTCGAACTTCAGTCGATGCAGCTCCGCTTCCATCGTGGCGGGCGTGATTCGGAACCCCATCTCGGGTTTGGAGTGCATGTACTCGACGCGAGAGCGAACTCGCATGCTCAAGGCGTTGACCAACCCGGGAAAAACGGGGGTCGGCACCAAGATCGAGTCTCCTTCGTCGAGGAGTGCCACCGTAAGTGCCTCCAGCACGCTGATCACCCCGTTGCCGACGATCAGGGTTTCCGGACCAACTCGTGTCGAGGCCAGCTCACTCAAATAGCTTGCGATGGATCGTCGACAGGCTTCGGTGCCTTCAAAGGGCTGGTAATGCGTGTCGTCCGATCGAATCGGCAAGTTCGCGAGGCGACTCTGTAACCGTTCGGCGTGCAGATGGTTCTGCGCAGACCCAAGATTGACATAGCCAGTCGGGTTCTCTTTGCTAAACGCGTTTCGTTCGCACTCGAAATGAGCGGCTACAAAGTCGAAACCCGAGTTGGCACGGGCAACTCGATCGGTGAATTGAGAGGGCATGGGTCCAAGACCTGTCGGCGGAAAGTGGAGAGATGAAATGACAGTCACTGCGATGCGGTTCAGATCAACTTGTGTGTAGCCCACATTCCTGCTTCAAACCACGGAACCTCGTATCTCGCGCACTGGCATCTTCCATGCCCAAGGGACGACTCGAATGAGCGTCGCCCACCGTCGCGTAGCCTTTCTCAAACAGAGGATGCTGAGGAAGCCCATGCTCTTTCATGTAGTGGTAGACGTCTCGGCTCGACCATTCCAGAATCGGATAGATGCGGTATCGCTTGCCCGTCCGCTTCAACGGAGGCAAATGTTTTCGATACTCCGTTTGGGACGAGCGAAGCCCTGAAACCCAGCCGCGAACATCGAGTTCATCCAGAGCCCGTTGCATCGGCTCCACTTTGCGGATTTGATCGTAGAGATTGAGATCCTCCACTTGGTTGCTCTCCCAAAGCCGCCCGTACTTTGTTTCCATCTCACGGGGCGACAGATGTGATTCATACACATGCAGGTTGAGATCCAGACGTTTTGTGAGCGTGGTGGCGTATTCGTACGTCTCACGCGGCAGGTACCCGGTATCGACCCAGATGACTTGGATGTCGGGTTTGACTTGTGTGGCCAAATGCAGCGTGACGGAGGATTGGATCCCAAAGCTCGTCGAAACGGCCAGGGAATCGCCAAACTCGTCGACGGACCAACGAAGCAGGTGCTCCGCTGACAATCCAATGAATTTGTCCTCAAAGGATTCGGTAAGTGGGTCTAGCAGGGACGAGGGCATGGTGCATTCCGTTGGAGAGCGGGCGACAGATTCGACTCTCCAACTTGACGCCGGAAGACACGCCGCGCTTACCTGACAAACTCAGACACTTCTCGCTCATCGCCACCACTCAAACCTAGCCGAACCGATATCACCCTCCCAGCGAAGCGAGCGCGGCCGCGGATTTTGCGGAGGAGCTCGGCGTGCCGCGACACGCCATGGTGCTCGAAGAGCGCTCCACATCAACGGACGAGAACGCGCGTTTT
>JBCCYK010000250.1:0-9670 GCA_039189905.1 Planctomycetota bacterium | reverse complement strand
GGCCGCGTTCGGCCGGGCCGGTCACGACGGCCGCGTCGCTGAGCGGCACGATCAATCTCGCTGGTGCGCCCTTCTCGGCGGCCGTCACGGGCGACCTCGAACACCCCAACATTGTTCCTGTTTACGATTTGGGCCAAGCCCCCGATGGATCGTACTTCTATGCCATGAAGCATGTCCGCGGCACGCCGTGGGACAAGACGATTCGCGATACAACGCAACCGCAAAACATCGAGTATCTCCTCCGCGTCTGCGACGCGATGGCGTTTGCTCATTCCAAGGGCATCATTCACCGCGATCTCAAGCCCGAAAACACCATGATCGGTGACTATGGCGAGGTCATGGTGATGGACTGGGGCTTGGCCATCCCAACGGACCGACGTCAGATCGCCGGGATCGCGCTCGGGGAAATCATGGCCGGGACGCCAAGCTACATGGCCCCCGAAATGGCATGCGGCCCGTTTCGAAATATCACGACGCGGAGTGACATTTACCTCCTAGGCGCGATCCTGTTCGAGATCGTCACCGGTAAGCCACCGCATACCGGAGATTCCTCGCGGGCCTGCATGATCAACGCGGCGCAAAACAAAATCCGTGATGTGGAGGTTCGCGGCGAACTCCACGAGATCGCCCTGAAGGCGATGGCCACCGAGCCGGAAGATCGCTACCAATCCGTCCAAGAGTTCCAAGATGCGATCCGGACGTATCAGTCGCATTCCGAAAGCATCGCTCTCTCGACGCTCGCGACGGAAAGCTTGGAAACGGCCGGCGAGTCGGGTGACTACGAGGACTACAGTCGTTCCGTCTTCGGTTACCAACAAGCGCTTGATCTCTGGTCGGAGAACCGCACGGCAAGCACCGGCCTGATTGAGTCCAAGTTCCGCTATGCGAAAGCCGCGTGTGATCGCGGTGACTACGACCTGGGTGCGGGATTGCTGGATCTCAGTGGCTCAGAGCACCAAACGCTGCACGAGGAGATCGAGGTACGCCGCCAAGAACGCGAGCGCCGACAGCATCGCGCGAAGCTTTATCGGCAGTTGGGTTTGGCGTTAGCGGGTGTTCTCTTCTTGGTTGTTTCGGGGGCGGCTGTTTGGATCAATTCGGCACGGAGTGAAGCGGTCCAACAACGGTCCCTTGCTGAAGTCGCTCGCCAGGACGCGGAAAAGAAACGCCAAGAAGCCGAGGACGCAGGGAAGTCCGAAAAAAAGCAACGCGAAATCGCAGAAGAGAAACAACGTGTTGCTGAGCAGGCTAAGGAGCAGGAGGCCCTGGCACGCGAGCGCGCGGAGCAAGAACGAATCGCCGCCGAAAAGGCACGTAAAGATGCAGAGGCCGCCAAGGCCAAAGAAATAGAACAGAAAGAGTTGGCAGAGAGCCGGCGGCAAGAAGCGGAAGAACAACGCCAGCGTGCTGACGAACAACGCGTGCTCGCCGACGAACAGCGTGCTATTGCGGTCGACAAACAAAGGGAAGCCACGGAAGCTCGCCAAAATGAAGCCTACGAGGCCTACGTTGCCAGGATCGCGGCCGCGGCGTCGCGCATTGATGCCAACGCGTATCTCAATGCCTTGGAACTGCTGCGGGACTGCATTCCGGCTCAAGGGGAGGCCGACTATCGAAACTGGGAGTGGGGCCGGATGCTTTACCTTTGTCAGCAGTCGACCCAAGTTCTGCCAACAAAGGCTTCCTTAGAAACCATTGCGGCCGCGGATTCTGACCGCGGATTGGGCTTGTTTGCGGTCGCAGGTGATTCCTCTGACATCACCCTTTGGGCTCCTCAATCCAACTTTCAGAAGAACATCCGAGTCGAAACCGATCAAATCAATTGCCTGGCGTTCTCGCCGAGCAATCGATCCCTAGCCGTGGGCACCAGCACACCGGGTGCCTATCTGCAGGTAGTGAATCTTCAGACGGGAAACGTCTCGACGTTGGGCGACGATGCCGCAGGGGCGCACGAGCAACCCGTCCTGAGCGTGGAGTATTCGCGGGACGGGCGACAGTTGCTGACGGCATCTCTTTCGGGCAAAATCAAGATCTGGGACCTGGCGTCCCGACGACCAACCACAACGCTCCAGAGGCACCGGGGCGCCGTGCAGCAAGCCATCTTCTTTCCAAGTGCAAACGGAAGGCCACAAACGAAGATCCTTTCCGTTAGTCACGACGGAACCGCCATCATTTGGCAAGACGATTCCGGTCGGTGGGCATCCGCGGCGGAGGTCGACGTGAAAGGCATCTTTCGTGAACACCGAGGCCCCGTCTTCTCGGCCGCCATATCCAAGGACGGAGAGAAGATCGCCACCGCCGGACTCAGCGGTCGGATTCTGATTTGGAGTGATGCTGAACTCAGCAAGATCGATTTGGTTGAATTGATCGAACGCAAGGACGCAGAGGACTCAGCAACCAACTACATCGAGTTGGTGGGCCACACCGCGGCAGTACGAAGCCTCGACTTTGCCGAAGCCACCGATCTGCTGGTCAGTGCCGGTCACGACAACACGGTGCGCGTTTGGGATCCGAACGAAGGAAAGTTGATCAAGGTGCTTCGTGGTCACGGTCGCTGGGTGCGTGGTTGTGTTGTCTCAAACGATGGTCGTCGTGTTGTCTCGGCTGGCTATGACGGGGCCGCGCGACTGTGGGACATCGAAGGATACGAGGAGCTGAGGGTACTGCGTGGCAAAGTTTTGGATGGTCATGACGATGGCATCATGGCAGCCGAGTTCTCTCACAATTCCAAACGTATTGTGACAGCCAGTCGCGACCGAACCGTGCGGACCTGGGACTTCGCCACGGGGGAACAAACCGGAAGGTTCCGCGAAGGTCATAAATTCCTGGCCTCCCATGCCGTCACCTTTGCCAACGGCAAGTACTTGGCCACAGCGGCCGGTGATGAATCGGTTCGCATCTGGGATGTCGAATCGGGGGCCGAGGTTCGAACGCTCGCGAACACGGGGCGGGGAGCCGCGATGGACGTGTCACGCGATGGTCGGTTCATTTTGACCGGAGGTCCCGTGGACCCCGAGGAAGCTCGCAAGACACAAACCGAGGACGCACTGAAGCCCTGGTCAGCTCGCCTTTTCGATGTGACCACAGGGCGTCAGATCCTGCAATTGCTTGGCCACCGCGCACTCGTCTCCGCAGTCGCGATATCACCCGACAATCGGTTGCTGTACACCGGTGACATCAACGGGACAGGCGTTGTGTGGGACCGCCAGACGGGAAAACTGCTCAGGCGACTTGCCTGGCACCAATCGAAGGTCTTGCGGGCTGCCTTCTCGGCAGACGGTTCCACCCTGATGACGGCGAGTTTGGAACGCGGCATCGCCGTATGGGATCTGTCCACCTGGGAAGTAGTGCGCGAGCGGATTCTGATGCACCCCAGCGATCTCATTTCGACGGACTTCGATCGTGATGGCACGCGGGTGGTGACCAGCTGCGAGGACGGCAAAGTCCGAGTCTGGGATACGAGAACCAGCAAGGTGATTCGAACTTTGGAAATGGGCGATGCAACCGATCGCTCGGTGGTTGACCGGGTTTCGATTTCACCGAGCGGCGATTCCGTACTCACCTTGAGTCGTCAAACCGGCGCTGTGCGCATGTTCCAAGTGGCTTCTGGTGCTGAAGTTCGTTTTCGTCAAGCTGGCGGCCAGACAGGGGGCGTGCTCTCCGATGCGGATGGCTCGCGGCTCAGTGCGGTTGTCTTTGCGGGCGACGACGAAGTTGTCTCCGTTGGCGGTGACCAAGTTCGTCTTTGGGATACCAACCCTCAGCTCCCTCAATACCGCCGATTGAGAATGAATTTCAGCCCGCATGCCGGGGTGGCTTCCGCGAGCTTCTCAAGTGATTCCAGTGAGATCATCTCCGGAAGCTGGGACGGCACCGCGAACATCTGGGACGCCGATTCCGGCGCCGTCAGGATCAAGCTGGTGGGGCGGCACTCTGGGCCGGTTCATTGCGCGACCTTCTCTCCCGACCCGGCCAGCCAACGCGTCGCGACTGCGGGTGCGGATCGGACCATTGTGATTTGGGATGCCGCGAGTGGTGATTTCATCAAGCGTTTGATGGGTCATGAAGAGGCCGTTAACTGGGTGGCCTTCTCGCCCGATTCGCGACGTCTGGTGTCCGCTTCCAACGACAAGACGGTTCGGGTGTGGGAGATCGAATCTGGCAAACAGCTTCTTGTTTACCGCCATGATTCACCCGTGTTGCGGACCACGTTCTCGCCCAAGGGAGATCGGATCGCGGCTGCCACCGTTGGCAACATGGCCTATATCTGGTCGGCGAACGACGCAGCGGGTCAAGACAAGCCTCTCTTCGAACTGTCGGGCCATACCGCCGCCGTCACCTCCATCGCATTCTCCCCGGACGGACAACGTGCCATCACGGGCAGCGATGATTTCACGGCCAAGGTGTGGGACGTCTCCGAGCGGGGACCCAAGGAATTGGTGGCGCTCACGGGACATCAACGCGCCGTCACTTCGGTCGCTTTTTCTCCCGATCGGTTGAACGTGCTTACCGCAAGTGAAGATGGGACGGCGATCATTTGGATGGCCGGCACGTGGCAGCAAGCCAGCCGCGACGAACTTCAAGTCACCCAATCGTTGGATCGAGTCACACCGTTGTCGCGACAAGAATCGTTCGCGCCGCGAGACTTTCGACCGCGGCAACTCGTGATCCAACGTTGAAACGGTCACTCCGTTGCTCGCGTCATTGAAACGAAGCGATCGTTGGTTCCAGTCACGCTGAAACCATGAATGAAGCCAATGAATCTTTCAGAAAGCGGGTGGATCATCTGACGGCCTCGCGTTTCACCGCTTAGTGCTTTGTCAACTTCAAAAAGTGGGGTAGGCATCCTGCCTGCCACCGGGAACGGACGCGGCAAATCACAGGCTGGAAGCCTATGCTACGGCGTCGCACCAAACCTAAAACTAAATCTTGTCCACTGCGTCATGCCGTGACGGAGTGCCTCGCATCACGAGCAGGTGTGTTTACACAGGGAGCCTTAGCAATGCCGTGCCGATTTTGGATTGGTTTGAACTGGGTCGTTTGGCTGATGGCGGCGGCTTCATCGGCTTCGGCCCATGATGGGCATGATCACGATGTTCGGTTCACGAACCTTTTGGCGGGCAACCCAGCAGGCACCTTTGACTCGCAGGTTCAAATCTCCGAACAGAGGGACTACCGATTCATTTCATCGAATGGCTTGCCAGAACACGCGACGGGATCGTTTCCGGGCCCAGGGAATCCCAACCGTATTCGTGAACAGACGCACCGGTTTCGTGTTCCCCTGCATCCGGTGGCCGCAGCAAGACCTACGGCCCTCAGACTTGGCAAATTTGGAATCGCACTCAATGGCATTCCCTTTGACCCGGGCGCGGCTGAGTTTTGGAGACGGGACTTCTCCAGTCCATGGCAATACGCGGTCATTGGCGGGAAAGTCGACCTCGGCTTGGACCAAAATCAAGCACACGTGCAGCCAACGGGGGACTACCACTATCACGGACGTCCCACCGACCTGGTTTTGAGGCTTTCACGTGAGGCACGCAAGGCGGACAGATCGATGACCTTGCTTGGTTACGCGGCGGACGGTTATCCGGTGTACGACTGTGAGATCGTGGACGAGCGTGGAACAACCGTCTCACTGCGTTCTTCCTATCGGCTGCGGATGGGAACACGTCCGGGCGGCAACGAGGGACCGGGTGGAAGGTACGACGGCACCTTCGTGGCGGATTATGCCTATGTTTCGAAAGCTGGCGATCTGGACGAGTTCAACGGGCGGGTTGGCATCACGCCCGAATATCCCGAGGGAACGTTTCATTACGTCTTAACCAAAACATTCCCGTACATTCCCCGCATGCTCAAGGGGACGCCCGATCCAAGCTTCGTGCAACGTGGTCCTGGACGCGGTGGTCCTCCCGGTGATCGCGGGCGGGGACCAGGAGGTCGTCGACCGCCACCGTTTGGCCCTCCCTTTGGGCCACCTCGTTGAGTGTGTTCCCAAGCTTGATGCGTTTCTTGCCAAGGTCAAGAAACCGAGGGATTAGTTGTGGGTAACGGCCGGAACCGAGACGACGGGACAGTCCGCATGGCGAATCACGTGTGCCGAGACGCTTCCCAGCAACATCTCTGATAGTCGAGACCGGTTGCTCTGTCCGAGCACAATCAGGTCCACGTTTTTCTCTCTCGCATAAGTCTCGATCTCGTGATAGGCCGTGCCGCAACAAACACTCATGACCACGTCGTACTTGTGGCGTTCTTCTTCGCTTAGCAAGGTGACGAACTTCATCGCCATCTTGTCTTCGTGCTCGTCTCGGAACGCCTGCGAGGTATTCGAATGCATCAGCATCGGATCATCATCGACGAACAGCAAGTGCAACCGGCCGTCGACGCTCAGCAGCAGGCGTTTCGCAAACTCGAGTGCCTGCTTGGACGTGGCCTTGAAATCCATTGGCACCAGAATCTGCTGGATTGGTTGGACGGAATCGCCAGCCGCCGATTCACCGCTGCCGTCTGATTGTTCTGGACGATTCATCACAGTTGCCCTGAATTAGAGGTCTTCGTTGACTTCCGCCGAGAGTTCCCCCAGCTGAACGCGGTCGCCCAGGTGCAGTTGGCGGCGCCGGCGGGTTTCCGTCTCGCCGTTGACGAACACCTCTCCTGATTGGATCCTCATTTTGGCTTCACCACCGGTCCCGACCCAGCCCTGGCACTTCAGAAAGTCATCCAGGCGAATCATCAACGTGGCGGCATGGGCTGAGTCTTCTCTCACAGGAGCATCGGGAACAGGTGTTTCGCGTCGTTGTCGATCAGCGATTCTAGCCACACTTCCGTTTTACTGAAGCTCACATTCGGTGGATCGACAGCCACGTTTGATAGATAATCGAGTTGCGAACCCCCGACGTGACCTCAAAGCGACTCCGGAAATCCTTGCATCTAGGCAGTAAACGTATCGATAGGAGGGGCTCGTATGGCCCGCCTGTTTGTTTCTTGCTAGCCGCATTTTCCTGCCTGGAGGCGACCGCCGTTCTTGCGGAGACTGCGGTCAGCATACGAGCTGATTTGCAGAGCCGTCAGCCTCGTCCCGATGCGGTCCTGGACGGACTGGCGTCAGACGACACCGAATTGCGTTGCATGGCGATCACACGCTTGCGTGATTGGCACCCTCACGTCCCAGGCGCGATGGCACTGTTGCGACGATCAATCCATGACAAAGAAACGGTTGTTGCGATCGCCGCCGTCGAAGCGTCGTCGGCGATTGGATCTGTCGACGCGTTTCAAGCGATCGTCGGAATCCTGGACCGAGACCTTTCCCTGCATCAAAAGGCGCAGGTCGTCGACGCCTTGGATGAAAGAAGCTTCCGACCGTATTGGCGGTGGAGTGATCGCTTTGGCGTGCGCGATCGTATTGAAGCTTGGAAGCTTCAGGGCACTCGCTCATTTGACCTTGAGCAACTTCGGGGTTTGCAGATCCCAGAGCCGACACTCAACGTGACGCGGGTCGGCCGAGAGTCCATGCGACACGCAAAGTGTTACGATTGTCATCGCTTGAGTGGCTATGGCCGCGAGCGTGGGCCTTGCTTGGATAACGTGGGGGAGTGTTTCTCGGCAAAGGACCTGATAAGGCACATCCACCGTCCGTCGCTGGAAATCCACGACATGGGGCGCACGCTACAGGTGGTCACTTCGGATGGCAGCGTGTTGCATGGACGGCCCGTGATAAACGCGGGTCCAAGAGACGAATCGATCGAGCTTCTATCACGGATGCGGTCACGTGAGATCGGCTCGTTGCTGTCGCTTAAATCGCTCGATCTCGATGGCTTTTTGGTCCTCCGTGATCGCTGGGGCGATTCAGGCCGGGATCACCACGTGTCTTGGGCTGATATCGAATCCGTTCGAGTGTCTCCCACATCGCCCATGCCGGAAAAGCTGCTTGATAGACTGACGCCCACGGAGGTGGCAGATTTGTTGGCATTTGTACTGAGCAACGGTGGGTATGATCCCACGTTGCCATCCCTCCATCATCACTAGCGAGAGTTGCAAAGATGGTTGCGTCGAGAGACTGGGTTCGGGTCGGTGTTTTGGTCGCGTTGTCGGTGTTGACTGTTTCCAGTAGGGGGGTGATTTGCCATGCTGCTGAGCACCCGAACGTCGTTTTGTTCTTAGTCGACGATTTGGGCTGGGCCGATTTGGGTTGCTACGGCAGCCGGTTCCACGAAACGCCCCGCATCGACGCCTTGGCGGCGGAGTCTGTTCAGTTTCGACAAGGTTACGCGGCTTGTCCGGTCTGCTCACCGACACGCGCCAGCATCATGACCGGTCGACATCCGGTGCGTGTCAACATCACGGACTGGATTCCCGGCATGAGTGCGGACCGAGTGAAGGACGGACGCTATCAACATGTTCACGATTTGGATGCACTGCCCTTGGGCGAAGTGACGTTGGCGGAAACGCTGCGGGATGAGGCTAACTATCAAACGTACTTTTTGGGAAAGTGGCATCTGGGTGGTGACGGGTTCCTGCCGACGGATCAAGGCTTTGACGTCAATGTGGGCGGTCATGACAAAGGATCGCCGCCCGGAGGTTACCACGGGCCCTGGAAAAACCCGTACCTGGAGGCCCGCTACCAGGACGAGTACCTCACGACACGCTTGACCGACGAAGCCATCGATTTGATGGGCCATGCGGAGGATGACAGGCCCTTCTTTTTGATGTTGAGCTACTACAACGTGCACACACCCGTGCAGGCCGACCGCCGCACGATGGGTCACTACGAAACGAAGGCGACCGAGTCATTCCCAGACGAGGCGACACCGATCGAAGAACGCTACGGGGTCAGCCGTTCGCGGCAGGACAATCCCGCCTACGCTTCGATGGTCACCGCGGTGGATACCAGCGTCGGCCGCATCCTCGATGCACTGAAACAACTGCAACTCGATGATGACACCCTGATCGTCTTCTTCTCCGACAACGGGGGCCTGTGCACGTTGCAGCGTCAACGCGTGGGTTCAACGTGCAACCTTCCCTTGCGGAGTGGCAAGGGCTGGCTGTACGAAGGCGGCGTTCGCGAACCGCTCCTGATCCGTTTCCCCAAAACAGACGCGCATGCCGACCAGCCAAGTCGATTCAACGGTTCGCAGGTCAACACGATTGCCTGCAGTACGGACCTGTTCCCGACGATTTTGGATGCAGCCGGCTTGCCCCTGCAACCACAACTGCATGCCGATGGGGAAAGCCTGGTCCCGTATCTTGGCGAAGACACGGCTGGGACAGATCGCACCCTCTATTGGCACTACCCGCACTACCACGGATCTGGTTGGCGTCCCGGAGCATCCGTTCGTGATGGGGATTGGAAGTTAATCGAGTTCTATGAAACGGAGCATCTCGAACTCTACCACTTAGCGACCGATCCTGGGGAATCGACGGATCTTGCGGACCAAAACCCGGTCAAACGCGAGGAGCTTCATGCCAAGCTACGGGGATGGCAGAAAAAGCTGAAAGCGAAGATGCCGGCGCCTCGCCAATCGATTGACCAACAGGCACAATCATCCGTTCACGCTTCCCCTTCATTGAAATCACGAGCAGACATGAGCACATCGGAACTCCCCATTGAAATCTCGGTACAAGAGGTGAAGCAGCTGCAACAGGCAGGCGATGCGTTCTTGCTGCTGGATGTGCG
>JBCCYK010000249.1:0-9671 GCA_039189905.1 Planctomycetota bacterium | reverse complement strand
CCATCCACCAACCCATCCAAGGGTTCAATTCGGCACGAAGCCCAAACCGACCGACGACGGCCATGGTCTGGATGCCATCAATCACGTTGAGAATGACGAACCAACAGCCCCAACGCACCATGTCGTTGCCAGGCGTGGTTTGACGCTGGGTGGCCACCAAGCTCATGTCCGGGGATCCTCCAATCACGGGACACTCATCAACGTTCCATTTTCACCTTACATGAAACCGAGAACCTGGCTCAACCCTAACCCCGCAATTGGTCGTCAAGCCGGATGGCGTTCCATTTCCAAGACGCGCTGCCGAATCTGCTCAGCTGCCTTGTCATCGCCTTCCAGCTCGATGATCGCGGCCTCATTCTCAAGCGACTGAACCAAGGATTGCCAGCGACCTTGCAGGGCGAGTTTTTGCTGAATCGCATGGAGTGAGTCGCGGGCTTCTCCCAGATCGCCGACGATCAACCGCACATTCGCCAGGTCCGCTTCGGTGGCGAGTTGCCCGGGCCACGCTTCTGCGCCACTTGCGGCAACCGAAGGCGTTGGTGAGGTGCAATCCACCGCCAAAGCTTGGATCAGAAAGCGACTGCCCTGCTCGTAAGCCCCGGCGTGAACTTTGATCGATCCAAGCGTTGCCAGAGAGGCAGCACGGACACGAGGACTCTCGTGCGTCGTGAGTGATCCCAGGATGGTGGTCGCGACCGGCGTTTGTCCTTGGGCGGCCATGCTACGCGCGAGTGCGATTTGCAACCAAGGCTTGGCGGAATCACTTGCTTCCACTTCCGCACGCTTGATGGATAACGTCGCAAGATGAGGTTGTCCGGTTGTCAACTGATAGGCCGCAACCGCCGACCACAGGGACACCGATGGCTTCAGCCCTTGATCTTGGCCCAAACCCAGACGCAACTTCCAAGCGTTCATCGCCAAAGCCACTTCGGGCGGGAATTCAACATGGGGTGGACGCAGGCGATCGGCCTGCTCCCAAAACATGGTGTCCAGTGGCGGCAAGGTGTTCGCGACCCGACCGTGAAGGCTGGTCGTCGACGCCGTCATCTCGCTCACTTTCGCGCGGATGGCGTTTTCCCATGATTTGCTCGAGGCATCCATGGATTCAGCGCGGAGGTAGGTTTCGCTTGCCAACAACCAAAGGTTGGCACATTGGTCCGCCGAACCGGCTTGGGCTGCCTGGTCAGCAACTGCAGCGAGACGATCGCCCGCCGCGATGGTCTCACCCAACACGATCTCGCTCATGGCAATCAAGCGTTCCGCTTCGAAGACGGCCAGTGACGCGTCGAGTGAAGCCGCTGAGCGCGAAAGTTGTTCCAAGGCGTCGCTGGAAACAGTTCCGCCCGCAAGCGACTCCAGGCATTGTTGACGTGACTCGCGAAATGACGTCGCACTCTCCGGGTTTCGCCCCGCCGCATCACACAACTGGGTACGAAGTTGCTTGTTGCTGTCGCGGTCGAGCGCCGTGGCGACCCAGCGAACCGTGTCATCGTTCTTTTCTGCAAACGAATCCATCACCCAGCGCGATGCAGATCGACGATGCAGACGGATCGTTTCGCGTGCCGAGCGATGACGATCGCGTTCACGCAGGTCGTCCGTCAGGGCCCGCAACGCATCCACACGAATGGATTGGCAGTCCCCGCCGCCGAGCACCAACTCCTGACCGTCAAAACGGATCTCACGCGCTTGGGGATTCGAAACGCGTTTCTCGGTCGAGCTTGCGTTGGCGTCCTTGCCGTTGTCTGACGTCGCTTCCTTTGCGAGGCTGCTGACCAGGCTTTTCTCATCCGCCGACTTCGGCAAGAAGTTGCATCCCACAGGCAGTGTTAGCGGCAATACAAGCAGCAGTGCGATTCGCTTTCTATTCATCGTCCTCTTCTTCCATCCGCGGTCTGCATTCATCAATCTAAAATCATCAATCAATAAATCGCTGGAACAACATTGTGTAGGCGTAGAACCTTCGCACGCTCGGCACACTCGGGATCGGGGCGAACAACTTCGCAGGGCAGATACGTGTTCATCGTTCCCTGCGGGTCCGGTCCGTTCGGGTGCAAGGTGTGCTCGGCCACCATGCATTGACTGCGATCCGCGCCTTCGGCTGGGGTGTTGAAGATGTAGGGGCGAATCATCACGATCAACTCGCTGCGTTGCCGTGATGTTCCCTGACGACGGAACAGGAACCCGACTTTGGGAATGTCGCCCAAGATTGGCACTTGGTCCCGCGTGTCGACGATTTGCTCTTCGACCAAGCCCCCGAGTGCGACCGCCATGCCATCCTGTGCGACCACGGTCCCACTGACACTGCGCCGGCGTACCGTATCGACACCCACGTTGATCGATGCGGTTCCATCCACGGCGGGAATCGGAATCGTCGCCCCGTTGATGATGCGTTCGCTGTTCTCTTCCACCAATCGCAAGGTTACCGTGCGATCAGCGTTGATATTGGGACTGATCAGCAGCGACTGACCGACGTCGCGGAGCTCCGTGATGGGTGTCGCCGCAACCGCACCATTATTCACATTGAGCCCGCCGCCGACGATTTGTGCGGGAGTGAAGCCAACGGTGAAGGGCAACGTGTCACCGACAAAGATGCGGCTAACCTCGTTGTTGGCCGTCAGGATCAAGGGCGTTGCAAGCGACGTGATGCGGTTCTTGCTTTCCAGCAACTGCATTCGGAAACGGAACTCGTCGTCGATTACTTGAAACGTCAGCGACCCCGGAATCGTTCCGCCAAGGCCAAGCGTTTCGGGCAGGGTCCGGGTCGCCGAGCTGCCGCCGGGGAAGGGAGCGTTGGGAGGAGTCGCACCGAATTGGTTGCCGTCCGAAAAGGCGCCTGCCGTGCTTGCATTGCCACCAAAGTACTCGAAGGCACTGTTCAGGCCATCAGCCAGCTCCACACGAAGCACCTTGACTTCCAGTAAGACCGTCGGCGTTGGCACGTCGAGCTGCGCGATCAACTGAGCGATCTGCTCCATCGTCTTTGGGTCGCTGGTCCGAACGACGACCTGATTGTTCCGCTGAATCGTGGAGACGTAGATCGTTGCCTGACTTCGGCGTGAAATGGCTTCTTGCTGTTCTTCTGTCAGCCCGCCGCTGCTGCGTGCGTTCTCAATTTCCTGGAGCACATCTTCAAAGAGTTCGATTTGGTTTTGACGTTCTGCGAGAGCATCGGCCGTGACGTCCTGACGCGATCGTGAACGATTCGAAAGCCCACCAAAACCACCGCCAAAACCACCGCCAAAACCACCGCCAAAACCACCGCCAAAACCACCACCAAAACCACCACCGAGTCCCCCCAAGCCGCCAAGGCCACCGATTCCGCCACCCAGCCCGCCTCCCAGGCCGCCGAGTCCGCCACCGAAACCCCCTTGGCCTCCGCCTAGGCCGCCGCCGAGTCCTCCACCAAAGGTTCCCAGACCCAGGGCACGCCCGTCAACGACGTCAAATTTCTGAAAACGCTGCTGTAACTCGAAAACGTCTTGAAAGTTGTTGTCAGCCTGGTTCAGCTCCACGCGTTCGCCATACATGTGCTGAATCGCTTGGGCGACGGCGAACGGGTTGGGGTACAGTAGGGTGAAAACGCGTGTCTCCTCCTCGCGAAAATTTGTCAAGTCGCTGACATACTCCTCGCGTGTCGAAACGCGAACCACACCCGAATTCTCGACGCGGTAGAACAGCCCGTTTGCATTCACCACGGCCTCGAGTGCGTCCGCAGCGGTGAGATTGGTGAGCGAAGCCGTGATGGGCGTTTGTCCGGCTTTCGTGGAAGCAACCGCGTTCAATCCAACTTCTTTATTGAGGACCTTCAGCACATCGCTGAGCGGGGCGTCGGTGAAGTCGACACTCGTGACGATTTGCTGGGCTTGTGGTAGCTCACGTAGCGTCTGCCGTTGACGAAAACCGTCGGTCGACGAGCCGGTTGCCAGTGGAACCGCCAGGTCCCGAGGCGGTGCTGAACCGAAGTTGGCCGGGCCTGATGGCTGCAGCATCTGGTCGAAACGAGGATCGACCGCTTGCGCCCGCGCAATTCCCGCAAACAGCAGACAAGCCGCCGCGGAAAGGGACCAACGCTTGCCAATGAAACGCATCAAAGCTCTAGCTCCACACAGAATGGATTCTCTCAAGGAGACCCGACCACGATCCTCATCGACTATCGCGAAGGGTCGGCTGAGGTAAACTTTGCGGATTCTGCCGATTGTTCCGGTGGGAGGTGTTCGTCGAACAAGAAACTCCCGAGGTCGTTTGCCAGACCGAGCTGTTAACGCTCCGGCTTCAGAGCGTTCGACGAGAGTCGCCGTGTACTCCGAACTCGGTCCACGAGTGCCCTTTACGCAGTCGCGCGGAAGGATGCGGAGTAGTCCGCTACTGACCTGGTTCGCTGCCCTTTTTCCCTGAACCTGGGTGACGAAATCCTGTTTTTTTGCCCAGGGTTCCAAGGACCGAGACGGATGCTAGCGGCAATTCGCGATCTCCACTTCAGGTAGTTTCACGCGGCCCTGGGCTACACGAGCGACTATGCTTCATCGGCTCAGCCGATTGGGTCCATGGCAATTCCCGATAACGCCCATCGTTTCACAGTAGCCTCGGATGCAGCAGGAATTTCGCCCAAGACGGCTTGCTCAGCCTCCTAGGTTTACACTTGCAATCAAGTTGCCTTGGCTTAACTTCCAGTTTTTCCGGTTGACGAGCGGCCATCGCCCTGTATCGTCTTGTTGCGATTGATTCTCAACAAAGCATCTCTTAGTCCTTGGTTCATGCGTCCTATTTCTCTCCTGCTGGTTTGCCTGCACGGTCTCACGACCGTCGCCAATCCAGTGCTGCATGAGCTGCTTTGCGTGCAAGAAGGTTGCCTGGCCCAGATCCGTCTTGCCGAACCGATCCGCTCAAACCACGCTTGCCAGGGTGGGGCTTGCGAAGTCAGGCCTGGGGATACGAGGGTTCCCGTAACCGATCAAACCGTTCATGCAGGGTGCAATCAGGTTGCAGTGCGCAACCATTCGCAAATGGAACATTGTGATGGCCACTGCGTGGCGCTGCTGAATGCCGAGAGCTCCAGCAGTCTTGCCAATGGTGGCAGTCCGTTGGAGAGGCGGTCTGGCAGCACGAAGATTTGTGAGACGGCAAGTCTCGATGAGATCTTTGCAATTCATTTCCGAACACGTGGGCCACCACGCGCGTAGCGTCCTCGGTCATCGGTTTCGCTCCCCGCCAGATCGCCTGGTGTGAGCGGGTGTACTTTGAAAGGCCCGACCAAGCCTCGTTTAGGTGCGTTCATTCGCCCAGGCGACCTGCTCGGGAGAAAACCGGCCCGAGGATTCTGTTGGGACAGAAGGGTTCAAAGTAGCACGACTCTCCGAGTCGTTTTCGCGAACGCAAGTTGCAACCCATCGACTCGGAGAGTCGAGCTACTCTGACGTCCTTCTTCAGATCGTTTTGCAAGCT
Organism: Planctomycetota bacterium; assembly: GCA_039189905.1. Classification (GTDB taxonomy): domain Bacteria; phylum Planctomycetota; class Planctomycetia; order Pirellulales; family Pirellulaceae; genus Rhodopirellula. The sequence goes on along the minus strand of JBCCYK010000249.1, from coordinate 4,229 downwards.
CGCCAGAATGTGATGCGTGCCAGCTTGTGAAAGTGCGACTCACGAAAGCGAGTCAAAGTTCTAGCCAAGTCGATTGCCGTCTAGAGCGGCAGGATCAACGAACACGCAAGGTCAAGCTCCATCATCATTGGGTGCCAACGGATGCGGTCGCCCGCGGAGACGTCTCCGAGTCGAGGGACAGCGATGGTTGATGAGAAAAAGCTGACTGAGTGCGATCGTCCATGATCGATCGAGAGTAGCGAATGAAATTGGTCTGTGGGTTGTCGCCCTTATCCTCCAAGCGATGTCCCACACAAAAATCACTGGCGGAGGGTTTTTCACCTAACCCTTTTTTCACACTAGGAAAAAGATGTCTTTTGATTTGACTGCTCGTGTTGCACGAGCCAAGCAAGGTCGCCGCGGTTTGACCTTGATCGAGCTGATCGTTGTGCTCGTCATTCTCGTCGGTCTCGGCGGTCTGCTCGTGCCAACGATTAGCAACGCTCTGTCGCGGACACACGTCGCGACGTGCGCTCAAACGTTCCCAGAAGTACACCAAATGATCCAGCGCGCTCTGATCGAGTCGTCTTCGTTCGGTTCGGGTTTCGATACTGCTCTGGTCTCGGGTGGTGCAACACCCGTCAACGCTGTCACAGGCGGCACCCTCGCTGCGACGACCCTCTCGGCTGTCGAAGCTCAGGCGCTTATCAACCGTGGCATCACGGCGGTGTTCGACCACGGGCCCGCACGGTCGAATGTGACCTTCGATATCGACCCAATTTTGGAAACAGTTGACAGCTCTCTCGAGTTGATCACGCTTACGCCTGCTCAGGCAGATGCGATCTTCCTGCCCCCCGTTGTGACCGGCACTGGCGCAGGGGCTAGCAAGTATGTGTTTCTCGGCATCGGGCGGGAGTGGACACAGCTCGGTACGTTTGCGCCGGAGCCACCGACCCACTTCGGCGACACCCCTGGCTTCTTGCCAGATGAGGTCTACTCTCGGTTTGGCATCATCTTGGAAGTCACCAGTGATGAAACGGTTTTCGCTGATGCAGCTAACCCAACAGCCGCTGAGCTCGCTGAGGTTGCGGGTGCTGAATTCCGTCGCGTGAGCTACTGCCTTGACGGAGACGGATTCGAAACGGGGGAAGGCCATATCGAAGTTTATTGGGAAGAGCTTAACGGCATTAACTGATGTTACTGCCCGATTGATCTCGTAGTGTGCAATCGCCGCGGCATTGTCGCGGCGATTGCGTTTCTTTATTCATTCACCTCCTTACAGAAGCACAGCCTTCTTTGCTTTGTGGAATACGCTTCCCGCCTTTCGCGAGATGGTCGTCGACAGGCTGGAAGCCTATCCCACTGCAACCCTGTCCCGGCCAAGCCATGACCATATGCGACTGCCCTCGGCGACTACGGCCCCACGGGCTGACTCTCATCGAATTGATCGTCGTTTTGGTTATCTTGATCGGACTCGGCGGAATGGTGATCCCTCGAATCATCACCAACTTGGACGGCGCGCGAGAAACGACGGCTAATGCCAGCCTGAGCGTGATACGCGATGCAACGCTTCAATACTGGAGCGACTGCAAATACCTAATCGGCGATCAGCGAATCTACCTGGGCGATTTGTTCGAGAACCCTCATGGAGCGGGTAACGAGTTTAATCCTGCCACGGGCCTCGGTTGGCGAGGCCCTTACCTGTCCAATGGTGCCCGCGTCAGCACCACAAGGCTTTCGCTGACTCCCCTCTTCGCTGCCCAATATGTCCCCTCCGGAACCAATTCCGGATACACCCGCCAGGCCTTGCCTGACGCAACCAATCCTGACGCGCCGCTCTACGACATCGCTGTCTTCAACGCGACGGGCGTTCCGTTCGTGATCCAGGACATCTCCGCTTCGCGAGACGACGCGGGCAAGGTTGCTTTGAATAGTCAAGGGAACCGAGAGATACGCATCGTTTCCGCGGGCCTGGGTGTTGGTGATGGATTCCAACGGACTGCTGGGATTCAGATCAACAGCTCCGACACGGCTTTCGAAACTCCTCTCAACGCGAGCGACGACGCGTTCGAACCGGGAGACGACCAGTACGTCACGATTGAACTGCAATGATCATGCCACCAGGACCCTCGATACTGTTATTCAAGGCACGCGGGCTAACGCTCATCGAGTTGGTTGTCGTCTTGATCATTCTTACCGCTCTAACGGGAGTTGCTGTTCAGTCGTTGGAACCGCTTGCGGATCAGTCCCGGTATGAGGCGACGCAGCAAACATTGGAGGATGCGGGAGGCGCCATTTTCGAGCAGCTCAGTGACGGCGGTAGCCTCACGTATACGGGATTCGTAGCCGACATCGGACGTCTGCCGGTGAGCGTTGGCACTGCACCTGAACGATATGCTAGCGAGTTGTGGGATAATGACCGCGATCTCAACGGGGTTGCTGATCTGCCGGCCTTCAATCTGGTACCGTTCGATGATCCGGATACCAATGAAGATGAAAGCATGCGTACGAATAATCGGATCCTCGTCAGTGCCGGATGGCGCGGTCCCTATCTCCTCCTGCCCCCCGGGCGCGATTCATTGATCGATGGCTTTGGCAATCCAATTGTTTGTTATGACCCGACAGACACGGCCATCGCCGCTGCGGGTGCTCAGATCTCTCTGCTGCGCTCGTTAGGGTCCAACAACGTCCAGTCGATTGCGGATACTGGGTACGCCGTTGATTTGGATTCGCCACAGGGACTGATTGAGGCAAACGACTTTCAGGGCACTTTGGTCGTCCAGGTCAGAGACAACAATGGAGCCGATCCGACGCCCGCGGGTGACCGGATTGTGGTGCGCGTTTATGGGCCGGTTGCCGGTGCCGCTGGCGAACTTGCTGAAATGGAAGTGAATGCGGCCAACAACTTCCGAATTGAGTTCAACGGGCTTCTAGCTGGAACACGAGCCGTTAGGGTCGTCGATGTTAGCGACACCGCGACCAATGAGGACATCGAGGCAGAGAGCTTGGTAACGTACATCGTTGTGCAGCCAGGGCAGGTTACCGAGCGTGAGATTCGGATACAGCCATGATTTCTCTGAGCCCAGCGTATTCTGCGCCATGGCGTGAATTGCGTGTACACGCCTGTGAGATTGTCTCCACGTTGAAGCAACGATTCACGGCAAAGCGGTCATGGCAATTGGCCGGAGGTCAGCGCAGTGCCGCCTCCGGTCTTGCACACCCGCATGACCCCGCATCCCAACGGGATGCCGGCTTGCCATCATCCCTCCGGGATAAAATCCGCGTGGTTGACCGACGTATTTCGGAGGTGGCGTTCCGCTTACCCCCGGCTAATCGCTGGGGATCCCTTCGGGATGTTTGGGCTCGAATGAAACCACTTGGTCGTTTCGGTTTGCCGCAACCGTCCACCGCGATTGTTCGTGGCGCGATTCACCTCACCGCGAAGCGGTCACGGCAATTAGCCGGAGGTCAGCGTAGCGCCACCTCCGGTCACCGACGCCCGCACACCTCGGCATCCCGGAGGGATGCTGGCCCAACATCCACCATTGAGGACTCGGTCGGTTCACGCCAGATATTTGGGATCGTAGTCCACCCCGGCTCGATCCAACATGTGCGTCAGTTCGTCGATGAACGTGAGGTTCCGATGATGCTCTTTTTGATTGGCGATGTATTGCTTGACACGGTCGCGACCGGTCGCACTGACGGTGAAGACGCCGTAACCCTCTTGCCACGCGAAGGGTTTGACGCCGAGTTCATCGTGGATCCAGCGAGACACCCCTTTCTTGAGGTCCCGGACAAAATCGGCGACGCAGTGGGTGGTCTTCAAGCCGACGAGCAAATGAACATGGTCCTCGACGCCACCGACGCCTTGCGGGAATCCGCCGAGGTTGCGAACGGTCCCACCGATGTACTCGTGCAACCGAGCTTGCCACGCGGGTTTGATGAATGGAACACGGTTTTTGGTGCTGAAGACCAGGTGGTAATGAAGGCTGGCGTAGGTGGACATCGTGGGAAATCCTCATCGTTGGGTCGATCGGACAGGATACCCGATGCGCCATCATCCCTTCTGGATGAAACGCATGTGGTTGGACGACCCGTTCCGGAGGTGGCGCTTCGCTTGCCTCCGGCTAATGGCTGGGGATCCCTTCGGGATGATCGCGCTCACCAATCCACCGCGAAGCGGTCATGGCCATTAGCCGGAGGTCAGCGTAGCGCCACCTCCGGTCACCGACGCCCGCACACCTCGGCAT
>JBCCYK010000248.1:0-9775 GCA_039189905.1 Planctomycetota bacterium | reverse complement strand
CTTGCCATTGCCGGAATTGGACTGGTCGATGATGCATGGGTGCTTCGCGGTCGCCAGAAGCTGCTGCTGCAGATCTTGGTCGCGGCGACAATGGTCGGGGCTGGCAACCAGATTCAAGTTCTTGGATTCTTTGGTTGGGACATTCCCCTGGGATTGCTCGCGCTTCCTTTGAGCGTTCTTTGGCTCTTAATCGCCATCAATGCACTGAATTTGCTGGATGGGGCTGATGGCATGGCGGGCACCATTGGCATGTTTGTCTGTCTTGGACTCGCAATGGTTGCCGGGGTTTCTCGCCCGGATCCCTTTGTCGCCGTACTGCCCCTGGTTGTTTGTGGCGGCTTGGCCGGGTTTTTGCTTTACAACCGTCCGCCAGCATCAATCTTTCTTGGCGATGCCGGCTCCATGATGATTGGGTTGTTCGTTGGCGTCATGGCCATGTGGAGTTGCCAGAAAGAGTCGGTCGTTGTCGCCGCCGCCCCCATCGCAATCTTGGTTCTCCCTTTGTTTGATTCGACGGCGGCCATCATTCGAAGATGGATGACCGGGCGTAGCCTTTACGCAACGGATCGTGGGCACCTGCATCATTTATTGCATGAGCGATTCGGCTCCCATGGGATGCTCATGGTTGTTGCGGGACTCTGTACAGTCAGTACGACGGCGGCGGTCGTTTCAGCACGCTACGAGCAACAGTGGATTGCGCCCATCGGAACGGTGATCGTGCTTCTCACGCTCGTACTGACACGCACATTTGGCCACTCGGAATTGCGATTGCTAGCGGGGCGCAGTCGTCAGCTCGCACATTCCTTTTTGGTGCGGCCAACGGTGGTGGACGACGCAACTCACTACCGCATGGTCCAGGTTCAGGGCCAGCATCAATGGGACATGCTCTGGGAGCCCTTGGTTGAGCTTGCCAAGAAAAACTGCTTCGCGGCGATTCGTGTCGATTTTAATGCCCCTTGGCTGCATGAGGGCTATCACGCCAATTGGCAAAGTCTCCGACTTCCAGACAAGGGATATCGGAACAAAGTTTCCATGCCGCTTTTCGCGCCGCTGCGACCCGGTGAGGAGAAGCCTCTTCCAATCGGTCGCATTGAAGGTGTGTTTGCACCATCCGATGAGGCATGCGAGCAGATGAATTTGTTCATGGAGCACGCGCGGGAGTTCCAGGAACAACTTGAACACAGTATCTGCATTCTGGATCCTCGTCTGTGCGAGTCTCAAAGTCCCAAATCAACCGCGGCAACCACGGAAAGCTCTGCAGCAGGTTCTGGTTCCACCACTGAGTTGCTGGGCGTACGACCGTCATAAAGCGTGGGCGAGATTGCAAGCTCGGTCGGTCGCCGACCGAGCGACGGCTGGCGATTCGCGTGTTGATTCCAAGATCGCTAGAGCGCGAGTAGCAAGCGACTCGGTGCCTCCAGATAGCCGATAATGTCGTTCAGGAATCGCGCGGCCGCACCGCCATCGACCAGGCGATGGTCATAGGAAAGCGACAGCGGCATCATCAGTCTTGCCGCGATGGAATCGTCCGGCATCACAACGGGCAATTTGCGGCTCCGACCGACCAGCAGGATGGCAACTTCGGGTACGTTCACGATGGGAGTGCTGTATTGGCCACCGATGGCGCCCAGGTTGCTGATCGTGAACGTACCACCGCGCAGATCGCTAACGGCAAACTGCCCGCCGCGGACCTTCCCTGCCGTTTCCGCAAGCGCACGGGCGATGTCAGGAACCCCCATGCGATCGGCGTTTTTCAGCACAGGCACGACCAAACCACGGTCTGTATCGACGGCGATGCCCACATTCACATAGTCGCGGTAGACCAGTTGCTCGTTTTCATGGTCGATCGTGGCATTGATCACGGGATGGTGTCGGAGAGCCGTTGCGACCGCCTTAATCAAGAAAGGCATCGTGGTCAGCTTCAAGCCCTGGGCTGCATAGTCCTCTTTGCTACTCTGCCGCAGCCGTTCCAGATCGGTGATGTCGGCATCATCAAAGTTCGTGACGCGTGGGACCGAAGACCAAGATGCATGCATCTGTGCGGAAATGGTCTTTCGAATCTTTGAAAGACGCTCCACGCGGATTGGGCCGTGCTCGTCTTGGTCGGGCGTGCCTGGTAACCCCGCGTCGACGGCCGGAGACGTTTGCGTTCCGGTTGACGGGGCAACGTTCGGAGCAGGTTTGGCGACTGACGGGGCAGCTCCCTGGCCGGCGGAACGCACCACGGCCAAAACGTCATCACGCACGATGCGGCCACCATCGCCGCTGCCCGAAACATTCGACAGATCGACGCCGACTTCTCTTGCAAAACGTCGAATGGCAGGGCCTGCCGGAATCACGCCACCGTCAGCCGCCGTGGAAACGGGAGGTGGCGGAGGTGTCGCCGCGACGGGTTGACTCGGGGCGACAGGTGGCGGCGTTGGTGTCGCCGCGGGCACCTCAGGGGCTGGCGGGGCCGTTGCGGCGGGCGGTTCAACCGTCTTCGGCTCCGGTGCGATCGGGCTGGACGCCGGCTCGGGCGCTGCTTCAGGGGCCGGTGTAGCAGTTGCAGAAGCGCCCTCGGCAGCTTCGACCTCCAGCAGCACGGCGCCGATGGCGACGGTGTCGCCTTCGTTGATGGAAATTTTTGTGACCTTGCCGCCCACCGAGGCGGGAACGGGAACGGTTGCTTTGTCCGTTTCCATCTCAACGATATCGTCCCCCTCCGCGATCACATCGCCAACGGAAACAAAAATCTCCAAGACATCACCGGATTCAATCCCGTCACCGAGTTCGGGAAGCTTGACTTCAGTCATGAAACGTATCTGGATGCGAGCGGGTGCGGTGGAATGGCAGTGCTGGAACAAACGTGTTTGCGGTACGCGGTGGTGGCGGATCCATCAAACAGACCCATCACGATCACGGCGTCCAAGTCAGGCGAAATAGGGGTTCACCTTATCAGGGTCATAGTCAAGGTCCGCGATCGCCTGGGCAACCTCTTCTGCGGTGAACAAGCCCTGCTTCATCAGTCGATGGAGCGTCGCGATCGTGATGGACTCGCTGTCGACTTCAAAATGCCGTCGCAAAGCTTCGCGAGTTTCACTTCGACCCATCCCATCGGTACCAAGGACGAAGTAGTCACCCGGAATCCATGGTGTGAGCTGCTCAGGCAATGCCCGGACATAGTCACTTGCCGCGATAAACGGACCTTCCACGCCGTCGAGAGTCTCCTCCAGGTAGCTCTTACGGGGCGTTTCTGTTGGGTGCAGGCGATTCCAGCGTTCACACGTCGCCGCGTCACGCCGAAGTTGAGTGTAGCTGGTCACGCTCCACACATCGCTCGCGATCTGGTAGGTCTCGGCAAGCATCTCCTGAGCTGCCAAAGCGGAGTTCAGGATGGCACCACTTCCAAACAGCTGAACGCGAGCCTTTGCATTGGTGACATCACGGCTCCGGAAGCGGTACATGCCCTTGATGATGCCCTCTTCACAACCTTCGGGCATGGGCGGGTGCATGTAGGGGTCGTTCTCGGCCGTGATGTAATACATGCACTCTTCACCATCGCCGTACATGCGTTGCAGACCCTCGTGAATGATCACAATCACTTCGTATCCGAATGCCGGGTCATAGGATCGGACGGTTGGGTAGGCAATGGCGTTTAGCAAGCTGTGACCATCTTGGTGCTGCAGCCCTTCCCCATTGAGCGTCGTCCGTCCGGCAGTGCCACCCACCAAGAATCCTTTCGCACGCATGTCTGCGGCGGCCCAGATGGAATCGCCAATGCGCTGGAAACCAAACATGGAGTAGTAGATGTAAAACGGAATCATATTGACGCCATGGCAGCTATACGCAGTCCCGGCTGCGCAAAAACTGCTCATCGAACCACATTCCGTGATCCCTTCTTCTAGGATCTGGCCGTCTTTGGCCTCTTTGTAGTATTGGACGAGATCGGAGTCCGCCGGTTCGTAAAGCTGACCTGCGTGGGCATAGATGCCAAACTGGCGGAACATCCCTTCCATGCCAAACGTTCGCGATTCGTCGGGGACAATCGGAACCATGTACTTTCCGATCGATTTGTCACGGCACAGAGCGGTCAGCATCTGCACGACGGCGAAGGTGGTGCTGCATTCTTTGTTCTCAACTTTGGGGAACACCTTTTTGAAGGCATCCAGGGCCGGCACGTCCAGCGTTGGGTGTTGGGTGGGACGACTGGGCACGGAACCACCTAGTGTTTCGCGGCGCTCGCGCAGATACTTCATCTCCACGCTGTTTTCAGGCGGACGGTAGAAGGGGGCTTCCCCGACCTCTTCATCGCTGATGGGGATCCCGAACCGGGTGCGGAATTCGAGCAGCTCCGCCTCGTTCATCTTCTTCTGGTTGTGAGCCACATTGCGGCCCTCACCGGCCTCGCCGAGACCGTAACCTTTGATCGTCTTCGCCAAAATGACCGTCGGTCGCCCGTTGTCAAACTCCATGGCCCGCTTGTAGGCGGCATAGACCTTTTCTGGATCATGCCCTCCGCGTCGAATCTTCTCAAGCTTCTCGTCGGAAAGATGTTTCACGAGTTCCAAGGTCTCAGGGTACTTTCCGAAGAAATGCTCTCGAATGTAGCTCCCAGGCATGCTGGTGTACTTCTGATATTGCCCGTCGACGACCTCGTTCATCCGCTTGGCCATCAAGCCCGTGGTGTCACGGGCCAAGATCTCGTCCCACTCGCCTCCCCAAATCACCTTGATCACGTTCCAGCCGGCGCCGTGAAAAATCGACTCGAGTTCCTGAATGATTTTTCCGTTGCCACGGACGGGCCCATCCAAGCGTTGGAGATTGCAGTTGATCACGAAGACGAGGTTGTCCAATCGCTCGCGTGACGCCAGTCCAATCGCACCGAGGGTCTCTGGTTCATCGCACTCACCGTCGCCAAGGAAAGCCCAAACCTTCTGTCCCTTTGTGTCCTTGATGCCACGGTCTCGCAAGTATTCGTTGAACCTTGCTTGGTAGATGGCCATGATCGGTCCGAGCCCCATCGAGACCGTGGGGTACTCCCAAAAATCAGGCATCAACCACGGGTGTGGGTAGCTACTCAGACCGCCTTCGGGCTGTAGCTCGCGTCGGAAGTTTTCCAGCTTCTCCTCGCTAAGCCGGCCTTCGACGAAGGCTCGTGAGTACATCCCAGGGGAGGCATGACCCTGGAAGTAAACCGAGTCCCCGGAATAACCGTCTTCGCCGCGCCCCTGGAAGAAGTGATTAAACGCAACCTCGTAGAGGGTCGCGCTGCTGGCAAAGGTGCTGATGTGGCCCCCGATGCCGCCGCCTCGTTTGTTCCCACGGACAACCATCGCCATCGCGTTCCATCGGATGATCGACTTGATCCGTCTTTCGAGTTCTCGGTTCCCAGGGTAGGGGGGCTGTTCGTGCGGGGGGATCGTGTTGACATAGGGTGTCGAGGTGTCGGAAGACAGCTGCACGCCCTCTGCAGCGGCTCGGTCGCGCAGCTGGTCGATCAAGAACTTCACGCGTTCAGGCCCGCGGCTCTTCAACACGTATTCCAACGAGCTGAGCCACTCCTCCGTTTCTGCCGCGTCGATGTCCACATCCGCCGTCCGGGCCAACTCCCCTAAGTTCTTCTCGACTTCTGCTTGGGCGACGGATTTGGAATCACTCATCGATGATCGCTCAATTGATGGAATTGGAGGTTTTGGACGCGGTGTAATGTAGCTCGATGTCGAATCAACCGGCAAGGCTGCAGACGAACCAACCGACGAGGGCGCCGAGGCGCCAAGCTCCTCGATAGGCGTGATTCGGGCCTTTTTCGCCCACGAACGCTATTCACCCTTGGGTGAAACCGACGACCACGCTATACCTAGCGGCCCGATCCTTAGCGGCCCGTGTGAGGGCAAGAAAGCGGGGCCAGAAACGCGCCACCCTCTTCCGCCCCATCCGCTCACGACCACTTTCAACGAATCGTTTGAGCCTCAAACCCAATGCCTGACAACTGGAATATCCTGGCAAGCTTGCTGGGAACTCCCAAGCCACCCGAGCCCCCGCAAGTCGAACCTGCGGCTGAAGTCGAAACGGAACCCGACACTTCGGCAGATGCAGACTCGCTGGAGGCTGCCGCAAGTGAAGAAGAGACAATCGAAGCCGCAGACGAATTCGATCAGTCTTCGGACGATGGACCCGATGGCACGCACGCGTTCGAGCCGAATGATGCGGACTATCTGGGTCCAGACGACCTGGGTTCAGATGAGGTAGTCGCGGAGCCGTCAACGGACGACGTGTTGCAGGCTCTGACTTCGGTCAAACCTCCCCCGCAGCTACCTGGATTCGGTGTTTCTTTGACAGAGGAGCCCGCTTCCGAACCATCCGTCGCGGATGTGAGCAGCGGATTTGGCGCGAAGGAAGCCGCGATCAATCAGCGGGAGGAACAGCTCACCGATGGTGCCGAGGACTCTCCCGCACGTGGTCGAGAAAGTCGGCGTCGTGGTCGGCCACAGACGGACCGATCCCGAAAGCGTGGCGAGACCTCGTTCGGATCGGGACTCTCCGATGTCGATCGCGACGGTGACGACGGGACCGACGTGATTCGAGGGGGCGAACCCGACACCGATCTCGATGCCACGCGCGAGCGAGCCGATTCAGATCGATCGGAGGATCGAGCTTCTCGACGCACGGGACGGCGTCACGGTGGGCGACGTGGACAACGACAACGACTCGGCGACGATCCGGTTGAGCAGCCCGAGTTCAAAGCGGACGCGGAGACAGACGACGCACGCGAGGACGACGATTTCGGACGGGAATCCCGGTCTGAGCGACAGCCCCGACGATCCCGTCGCGGTCGCGGACGTTCGCGGGATCGAGAAGCGGATCAAGAAGATCATCAGCCTCATTTGGAGGAATCGGAAGCATCACGGGGGCGTGACGCCGGATTCGCAGCTGGCATCGCCGATGATGACTTCGGGTCGGAACCGCTTGATTCTGCCACAAAGCAATCCGACACGGACTCGGCGGAAGACGAGCCTCGAAGCGGCCGCCGCAGATCGCGTCGCGGTGGACGAGGGAGATCTGGACGCGGTCGCCGAGCCGAGCAGGATGACGCCGATCGATCCGATCGCGACGAGGCTGCCCCATCGCAATCCGATTCGTTCGATGACGACTTTGAAGATGATGTGGAAGTCGAAGAGATTCGGCGTGGTCGTTCCGCCCGTGGGGATCGGTCCCGACGCTCATCCAGGGACACGCGGGACGATTCGCGTGATCGGGAGGATGGCCGCGTTTCCCGATCCAGAAGCGCCCCGACATGGATCGATGTCGTTTCCACGCTGGTCGATAGCAACCTCAAGTCGCGTTCGCGACAGGGCCGTGACCGAAATGGGTCCGGTGGAGGAGGCGGACGCAGCAATTCAGGACGAGGACGTCGTCGCGACTCGCGTGGATGACCCGCACCAACACTTGGCGAGATGATTCGTCTGAGGCCCGTTCGAATCCGCTCCCGGACCACGCGGGTGCGTCAGCGCAATCGCCAGAACACTCATAAAGTTTCAAACAGCAACCAACCCAATCATCGCGCTGCCGGCGAAGGCCCGGCATGGATTCACTGAAAGGAAAACACGCATGTACAAGAACTTCTGCCCTTCGGCGATGGGCATCAACGGCCGTCAAAGTGAACTGATCGAGCTCGCGTTGACCTATGCTTTTTCCGGCATGGACATCGATATGCAGGATATCGTTCGGCGCGCGCAGCGAACCGACTTTGAGGATGCATCCAAGTACCTACGAGCCGCCGAGATCAAGATTGGCACCTTCCCGCTGCCGGTCGGGCTGGACGACGACGATGAGGCTTTTACGGCACAGGTGGGCGCTCTGCACCCTTTGGCGGAAGTCGCTGAGAAACTCGGTGCGACCCGGGCCGTTGTCCATCTGCCCGCCTCCACGGATCGCTTGCCGTTCAATGAGTTCTTCGACGTCCAAAGTTCGCGTCTGAATCAAATTGGAGAGGTTCTCGGTAGTCGCGGCATTCATCTGGCCGTTGGCTTCTCACCTGCGAAGGATCTGGCGGGTGACAAGCAGTTCCCATTCGTCAACACCGTGGAATCGTTTGCGGCACTGGTCAACGGGGTCAATAGCGGGCACGTGGGTTTCCTGCTCGACACCTTCGACTGGGTCGTGGGCGACGGTGCGATGGACCAGATCAGCGAGATCCCGGCGGACAAGGTGGTTGCCGTTCGTCTCTCATCGATTGCCGAGGATGTCGACACAAGTGCGGCGACATCGGGTGACCGGATGCTTCCGACCGCCCAGGGCCTGATCGACCACGTCAAACTGGTCGGTCACTTGAACACCATCGGTTTTGATGGGCCGATCGGCCCCGCCACCTCAACGGCGCCGTACAAGGGGCAAACCCGGGAGTTCATTGTGCAAACGGCGCAGGAAGCGATTGATGGTATCTCCAAGGAGGCCGGACTCGACGTGAAGCCATTGCCGAGCGAGTTGATCGAGGACATCCCTTACGAACCAACGCCCATCTGACCGACCGAGGCTTCCAAAGATCTCATTGGAACGGTGTTCCGCTGATCGCCTTCGTCGCCTTCCACGGCACGGTGCGGTCAGCGAGGGTCCCACAATCACGCAGCGTTCGAGTCTTCGGACGCTGTTTGCGTTCGCCAACGGCTGTTTGGCCGTCACGATTCACAAAACCTCACCCTTCGCAATCGAAACAGTCCCGTGCCTGAACTGCGTCGTCGTCCCGTTGCATTGATCATCCGTGATGGCTGGGGTGAGAACCCGGATTCCAAATGGGATCATTGCAACGCCATTGTTCAGGCGATGACGCCTGTCTCCGACCAATTGATGCGGGACTATCCCAACGTCCTCATACACACGTCCGGCGAAGACGTGGGATTGCCGGACGGTGTCATGGGCAATAGCGAGGTCGGTCACCAGAATATCGGGGCCGGACGTATCGTTGATCAGGAAGTGATGCGCATCACACGCGCGATTCGCGACGAGTCATTCTTTGCCTTGCCGGCGATTCAAGCGAGCATCGAACACATTCAACGGACGGGCGGGAGGCTCCACCTGCTTGGGCTGATGTCCGACGGACGCGTTCACAGCGACCTTCAACATGCTCTTGCCGTCATTGATTTGGCCAAACGCAACGGGCTCAGCGGGGACCAGCTTTCGATCTGTGCCATCACCGATGGGCGAGACACCTCGCCGCGTGGCGGTCTTGGATACGTGCAGCAACTGCAATCCGCATGCGACGAAGCCGGGGTTGGGTTCATCAGCAGCGTCATCGGACGCTTCTATGCCATGGATCGCGATCTCAGGTGGGAACGGGTGCAAACCGCCTATGAAATGCTGGTCAAGGGTTCCACGCAGACTGCGAGTTCAGCTTCGGGAGCGATCCAATCCTATTATGAAGCACCCACCGACAGCAGTCGCGACGGCGATGAGTTCATCACCGCGACGAGCATCCAGCGAGACGACGGATCGCTGGTAACCGTCTCCGACGGGGATGCCGTGATTTTTCTCAATTATCGTGGGGATCGGACCAGAGAACTCACCAAAGCATTCACTTATGCCGACGATGCCTGGGCTGCGATTGAAGGCGGCGGCTTTGATCGCGGGGCAAAGTTGCGGGATCTCTTCTTTGCAACCATGACAGGCTATGAAACGGGCCTGCCGGTGGAAGTGATTTTTGAAAAGAAGGCCAAGATGCCTAACATCCTTGGAGACTATGTTGCCAACTTGGGTCTACGCCAATTCCGTTGTGCCGAAACGGAGAAGTACCCCCACG
>JBCCYK010000247.1:0-9831 GCA_039189905.1 Planctomycetota bacterium | reverse complement strand
TCTTCTTACTGCTCTTGCCAAATATCGGATGCAAGCGATCGAATGACCGATCAATCACGATCCTGGAGCGATCTCTCGCACGCGTCCAACCGAACGACCACCAACGCTTGCCGACGCCCGATGACCTAAGCGAGCGAACGGTACCGATCACCGAGGACCGGGAGTTGAGCATCCATTCGTAAAAACTGACCACCGGTCCTTCGGTGCATCGGATGGTTCGCACATTGTCCGCCCATCGAGCTAGCATCGACTATAGATCATTGGGCAAGGGTCGTTTGTCCGGCCAAGAAGGGAAGTCTGGCTTGGCTGGAAACTCGCTTGCCAGGGAAAGAGCAAGCCGGATACCGGCATCAGTGAGCCGACACGCTGTGTACGTGGGATGTGCAGGTGTGTCAAAGTTGCCGCCGCCCTCGATCAGTTCGGGATTGTCACAAAGCAGTTCGATCAGCGATTTGTAGCGTTGTTCAATCTGAGGAAACAACTCGCCGGACGAGTCGTAGAGGCACTCTATGTAGCTGCGATTCGAGAAGCGTTCGGCGCATTCGTCGTAGGATATGTCGTGAGTGTAGAAAAGTGAAAGCGTGATGATTTGATCGGAGCTCGATGTCCACTGGTATTGGTCTTGGCTTCCGCCGCGAAAGTACGTCGCCAGGACAAGCGACTGGCCAATTCGTGAAAGCTTCGGTGTCATTCTTGTTGTGCGAACTCTTATTCTTCCCAGATAGCGGAGGTCTAAATGGGGATAAACCGGCAAGGGCCTGGAAATCGCGATATAAACACCCTCTTGTTAGGGGAACATAGTCCGCTAAGGTTGAGCATGTCAATAATGCGTGTGAACGGATTATCCCTACTTGTACGGCGGTATTATTCCTAGTTGGCGGCTGGATTGAGTTCGTATCTACCGTGCGTTTGGGTCCATTAAGGCAGGGCTGCTCGGTGCGTGTGAGGTTTCACCAATGGCGAAGCATGAAAGACAGCGTGCGGACGAAGTCTCGCAAAAGTGGGACAGGATCTGGTTTGATCGCTTTATGGCATTTCTCAGGCAGACCCAGCGCAGTCGGTCCGCAGACCGAGACACGGTAGTGGCTTTCTCCCAGTCTTTACTGAGACACGGCAAACCGGCATGGCAGCGTTTGCAAGCGGTTCGTGCTATTCGCAATGAAGCGTTGAAACGCGGTGAGCGCACACCGCAGCTTGATGAGATTATCCTCAAACTTCGCGAACTGGCGCAAGACGAGCAGAACACAGGGGATGGCGATCCTGGGCAGTTGAATCCGAACGAACCCAGTTTGATTCAGGAGCTTCGCAAGCAGCTCAGAATCCAGCACCTGGCGTTGTCGACTGAGAAAGCTTATGTGCAATGGGTGCGCCGATTCGCGAGCCGGTTCCATGTGGAAGCGGAGCAAGACTGGAGTTTCATCGGTGTCGATCAAGTGCAACAGTTCCTGTCGGAGTTGGCTGTTGAGGGTTCGGTGGCCGCAAGTACGCAGAATCAAGCGTTTAGTGCGCTGATCTACTTCTTCAAACACGTCTTGCGACGCGAGCTTGAAAACGTGGACGCGTTTCGCGCCAAGGTGCCGGAAACGCTTCCGATCGTGTTGGATGAAGAAGAAATCGAGGCGGTGTTCGCTAATCTGAGCGGATTGTCACTTCTGCTGGCACGATTGCAGTACGGGAGCGGGGCGCGGGGTAAGGAAATCCTGCGGCTGCGTGTGAAGGACTTCGAATTCAGACGAAATCAATTGGTCATTCGCCGCGCAAAGGGGCAGAAGGATCGTGTGACGATT
Source organism: Planctomycetota bacterium (assembly GCA_039189905.1). Classification (GTDB taxonomy): domain Bacteria; phylum Planctomycetota; class Planctomycetia; order Pirellulales; family Pirellulaceae; genus Rhodopirellula. The sequence continues at coordinate 8,044 of JBCCYK010000247.1, read as the reverse complement.
TTGCCATTGATTCTTCAAGATGAACTTAAAGGGACGATTGAAACGCGGCGCCGACTCCACGACGCCGATTTAGTTCGTGGCTTCGGGAGTGTGTATCTGCCTGAAGCTTTGGCAAGAAAGTACCGCACAGCGGCCAAAGATTTTGCATGGCAATACGTGTTTTCGGCGGCGCGAATCAGTCGTGACCCACGCAGTGGTATTCAGCGGCGTCATCATCTCAATGAGGACTATTTTCCGAGCCGTTTTCATGGCGCGGTGAAGACAGCCGGCATTGATAAGCCCGCAACACCGCATTCGCTGCGCCATTCGTTCGCAACTCATTTGTTGGAGTCAGGGATCGATATTCGTACCGTGCAGAAACTGCTTGGCCACAAGGATGTGTCAACCACGATGGTTTACACACATGTGATGCGAAACGGGGCCCTGGGGGTTACCAGTCCATTGGATCGCATGCAGGCACGGTTTGATGCGGAACAGGTGGGCGTATAGAACGCTATCGGTGGGCAGATGTTTTGGGCTTCCGGATTGACTTTGTTCAAACGCCGCTGGCACTTTGTTACGATGACGCTACCGGCTTTGACGGCTAGCCGCATGGGGAAATCTTCAGCTGGATGCGTGTGTGGAAAGCTTTGTTTTTTCGTGATAAGCGTCCTCGGTTTCCTTGTCATTCGTTCAGCCAATCCGGTTGCGATACGGCTGAGGCCCAAGGTCCGATGGGCCATGGGACTCATCACCGCACCATTGCTTTAATATCTTCAGGTTGATGGCTTGTCCTTTGGCAAGTTGGTCGCGGTGGATGTACTCGTCGTCGGTGTGGGCTTGGGCGATGTGACCGGGTCCTAAAACGACCTTGCGACGGAGGTCGGACAGAATGGACCCGTCGGTTGCGTAGCAGGCGGTATCGGGAGCCGCTTGCTCAACGAGCCGACAGAGTGATCGCACATCTTCGTCATCGACGGGCGTCTCCATGGGATCACAGCCATCAACGCGTTCGAACGTTAAGCCGGAAGACGTGGCCACCGCTTCGAGCTCGCGAAAGATCACCTCTTGGGACACCTCGGGCATGGTGCGAACGTTACCCCAAACTTCACAGCGTCCGGGAACGACGTTGAAGGCGGGGGCCTGATCGCGAACCCCATAGTTGAGGCTGAGCGTGGGTGGATGAAACCTCGCGTCCTGCCATTGAGTGCGCGTCTTGGTTTCGTCCTCCAACGCCAACAGTTTCTTCAGGACCGGGACAACGGCGCGCGTCGCATTGAGGCCACGGTCAGAGCTGCTGTGAACGGAGCGACCTTCGGAGACAATTCGGAATCCATGCATACCTTTGTGGGCGTGAACAACCTGAAGCCCGGTTGGTTCGCCAATCACGATGAACGGCTGAGCGTCGATCGCATCGGCAAGCAGTTCTGAATGCTCGGCGAGTCTTTTGGCGCCTCCCAGATTGACTTCTTCGTCGGCAGTGCAGAGGAACCAGATGGGATGGAGCTGTTGTTCCAACGGGAACGCTTCGAGGGCGGAAAGCATCGCCGCGATGGAGCCCTTCATGTCGCAGGCGCCGCGTCCGTAGATCCGGTCCTCGGTGAACACGGCGCGGAAGCCGTCGCCGCCCGGGCCGCTCCAGCGTTTGACGGGGACCACATCGCTGTGGCAGCTGTAGGCCATCCCGTTGGCGCGCGAAGCCAAGTCCTGAACCGCTCCGGTGTCGGCAGGCGCCGCTGATGCGGGCCGGTGCTTGGGTTCACGAACCCCGACCAAGTTGACTTTCTCGACGCCACGCTCGTCTCGATATTGCTGGCGTTGCACACGGAAGCCAAGTCGTTCCAGACGCGATTGCAGGAACTGGGCCACCGGCTCGTTGGTTTGGAAGCTGGGAGAGGCGATCTCGATGAGCTCGGCCAGCGTTCGTTCAGCGTCGGTCAATTTCATGTCGGACCTTGTGACAACACGCGTGTGGTGAAGGCAAGACATTTTCGCATTGCAAATCCAAGGGTTTGGCGGGCGAATCAAGGGAGGTGCGATTCTCCTCATGGCTGCGGTTAGTCAAGGCATGGCCGTGGCAGTACAATTCTCGCACCGCAAAATCGGGCACACGGTTTGCACGTTCAACGGATTTTCCAGTTACCCAGTCCTGACGACGGATCATGAGCGAAAGCACCCCTCCAAAGAACGGCGAAGAAGGCGAGGGCAAGTCGAACCGCCGGAGCGGCAACCCGCTCGTCATTGTCCTGATTTTGGCGGCTCTGGGGGCTCTGCTTTTCTTCCGGACGGAGCAGCCGCCGGAGATGGTCACCGCCAGCTTTTTCAATCAGGAGCTGGAACGCGGGAACATCGAGTCGGTCAGCATTGGCGACTACGAGGTTTATGGCACGTTCAAGGTCCGGCCTGCCAAACCGGCGGACGCGAAGTCGGAGGATGGCAAGACGGGAGACGAGCCGGAAAAATATGGGAAGAAATTTCGTTTCACGCGTCCCACGGGGGACAAGTACGCCACGGATTTGGAGACGCGGCTGAAGAGCCTGCCCGTTGAGAAGGAAATCGATTATTCGTTTCTCCCCCGCGACAACACGGCCACGATTCTGAATTTGGTCGTGATGGTGGGGCTTCCCCTAGCGATTCTCTTCTTCATTTTCATGATGATCCGGCGGACCCGCAACGACATGATGGGCGGGGGGTTCCTGTCGGGTTTCAGCAAATCGCCGGCCAAGCGTTTTGAAGCGACGGACAAGATCGTGACGTTCAGCGACGTCGCCGGGCTGGAAGGCGTGAAGGCTGATCTGCAGGAGATCGTGGAATATCTTCAAACGCCGGACAAGTTTCAGAAGCTGGGCGGACAGGTGCCCAAGGGCGTTTTGCTCAACGGACCTCCGGGGACCGGTAAAACGCTCCTCGCGCGAGCGATCGCCGGGGAAGCGGAGGTGCCTTTCTTTAGCGTCAACGGCAGTGAATTCATTCAGATGTTCGTCGGTGTGGGTGCGAGTCGAGTACGCGACCTGTTCCGCACGGCAAAAGAGCAGAGTCCCGCGATCATCTTCATTGACGAGATCGACGCGGTGGGGCGTCAGCGTGGCGCGGGTCTCGGCGGTGGACACGACGAACGGGAACAAACGCTGAACCAGATCCTGGGCGAAATGGATGGTTTCAGCGGCTCGCATGCCGTCATCGTGGTGGCGGCGACCAACCGTCCCGATGTTTTGGATCCCGCGCTCTTGCGCCCGGGCCGATTCGATCGGCACATCACTGTGGGTCGCCCCACGATGAAAGGGCGTGAGGAGATCTTCAAGGTCCACGTCCGTGACGTTCCGCTGGGGGAAGACGTTGACTTGGGTCGCCTCGCCGCGGGCACGGTGGGACTCACGGGTGCTGACATCCGCAACATGGTCAACGAAGCGGCCCTCTGGGCGGCACGGCAAGACAAGAAGCAAGTCGACATGGCTGATTTTGATCACGCCAGAGACAAAATTCTGATGGGTGCGAAACGAGAAGAGGTGTTGCAAGACAGCGAGAAGGAGAAGACCGCGTACCACGAAGCGGGCCACACGCTCACCGCTTGGCACTTGGATGGATCGCATGTGGTACACAAGGTCACGATCATTCCCCGAGGTCGTGCCTTGGGAGTCACGCAGTACGTCCCCAACGAAGATCGCTTGAGCATGAGCAAGCGTGAGTTGGAGCACCAGTTGATCGTCTTGTTGGGCGGCCGGGCGGCTGAGAAGATCATTTACAGTGAGACCACCGTCGGTGCCGAAAACGATCTGGAACGTGCGACGAGCATCGCACGACGTATGGTGACGCATTGGGGAATGAGTCAAAAAATCGGTCCGGTGAGCTACAAGACCAGCGACGAAGATCCCTTCCTCGGACGCGAAATCCATCAGCAGCGCCAGTTTAGCGAGCACACGCAAGAGTTGATCGATGAAGAGGTGGCCCGCATTCTTTTGGAAGCGGATCAAAAGGCCGAGCAGCTGCTGCGTGAGCATCGCAGTGAGTTGGAAACGATCACGCGTGCTTTGCTGGAGCGTGAGGAACTGTCCGAAACCGAATTGACAGATTTGATCGGTCCTTCGATCCACGACCGTAAGCGTGAAAAGGACGCGAAACCGGAGCAGATCATTGCACCGGAGGGGGCCGATGCCCAGACGGCCGGTCCGATGGTCAGTCGAGACGAACAGTGAACCGAGAGGACTGGTGAAGGGATGCGTTTGAATTCAGGTTCCTTCACCTCGGCGGGTTTGCATGGCTAAGAAGCGTGGGAAATTCCGCGCCCAGTTTCGAAAGAAACACCAGGGGCGTGTTCGAGAGGGGGATCTCACGCGCTCGTTTCGGGAAAAAGATACCGGACGTGTTGACGACGCGGTTCGTGGCGAACGCTTGAGCGGCAAGGGCGAATTGACGCGACGTCGCACGGTGAAGGGTTCGGAGTCCGATGCGGATCGAGCCGATGCCATCGGGATCGATTTCGATTCAAGCGAAGTCCTTGAGACGGGGCGTGTGCTGAGCGTCCACGGACTGCGCAGCCGTGTGCGAACCAGCCAAGGTGACGAGATCTGGTGTGCTGTTCGGCAGGTGCTGAAGTCGTTGGCGATCGACCAGCGGAATGTGTTGGTCGCGGGTGATGAGGTCGAATTTCGTCGTGTCGGCAGCGACGGGATGATTCACAAAGTCGGCCCGCGACATGGGGTGATCAGCCGAGCCAGCCGCGGACAACGTCACGTTTTGGTGGCCAATGTTGATTCGCTGCTCATCATCACCAGTGCGTCACAGCCGACCATCAAGCCGGGGTTGATCGACCGCATGTTGTTGATGGCGCAGGCCGCCGAATTGGAGGCGGTCGTTGTGATCAACAAAGTGGATCTGTTGGATACCACGGAACTACAGCACTTGGTGGGCGTCTATGCGTCCATGGGGGTTCGCATCCTGTGTGCTTCGGCAGAAACCGGGACGAATGTGGATTTGTTGTCGGCGTACCTGCGCAATCGAAACACCGCCTTGGCGGGCCAAAGCGGTGTTGGCAAGAGCAGCCTGCTCAACGCCGTCCAGCCGGGGTTGGGTTTGGCGGTGGGGCGCGTGAGTCACGATACGGACAAAGGCCGTCATACGACGACGGCGGCTCAGTTACTTCCTTTGGATCAGGGGGGAACCGTGTTTGACACGCCCGGAATGCGACAATTTCAACTCTGGGACATCACGGCTGCGGAGGTCGGCGGCTTCATGCCTGATTTTCGCCCCTATGTGAATGATTGCCGCTATCCGGACTGCCTGCACATCCACGAAGACGATTGTGCCGTCAAGGACGCGGTGGCAGATGCCCGGCTGGACGCGCGCCGATACGATGCCTACTGCAATTTGATCGAAGAGGAACTAATGTAACGACCGCGCAAAATTCGTCCGGTTTTGGGTTCTGGTGTCGGGGCAAACCAATGACACAGCCTCGGAAAGTGCGAACATAGGGAAGGCTGGGCTATGGAGATTTCGCGAGACTCTGAGATCTTGCGAGAATCTGGGAGCACGTGCTGACATCACCGCGATCGCAACAGCGCGTCGGATGGATGTCTTCGGCGACCGTGATGGCTCAAGCTGATGGAGACCCCTATTCGGGTCGGCCAAGAATCGAAGGAAACAGACTGATCATGACCAACGGAACGAGCCGACGACCCGCTTTCCAACAGCAGAAACGTCGGAATTCCATGTCTAATAGACGCGTCGTGGCCGCCAACGTCGTTCGCTGCGACCAGGAACATCTCGGAAAGAAAACACCGCAGCCGCACGAAAGTCGGCTTTATGGCCATTTGGTGCCCGCTTACGAGGTCCTGTGGCCGGCGGTCGCGCGGCGTCGCATTCTCCGCAACATCGCGGGGCTGTCGATTGCGCCGGAAACACGTGTCTTGGAAGTGGGCGTCGGCACGGGGATGTCTTTGGAGGCCTACCCAGACCATGCGGACATCCTGGGCGTTGACCTGTCAGAATCCATGTTGGCCGAGGCACAGGCGAAGATCCATCGAAATGGTTGGGACCACATCCGCGTTCGCATGATGAATGCCGAGTCGCTTGAGTTTGATGACAACCAGTTTGATATCGTCACGTCATTTCATACCGTGAGTGTGGTGTCGCAACCGCAACGGATGATGCGTGAATTGGTTCGCGTTTGCCGTCCCGGCGGTCGAATCCTGGTGATCAATCACTTCCGCAGCGAGAACCCGTTGATTGCCAGGGTGATTGATTCGGCAGGCCCGATCACGCGGAGGATTGGTTGGCGAACGGACTTGTGTGCGGAAGAACTGTTGGCGGAATTGCCGATTGAAGTGGACGAGAGTCGCAAACAGTCACCCCTTTCCCTCTTCCGCATTCTTCACGCCCGCAAGAAACAGCACGCGGTTGCTTCCTAGCATTCCGCCGCATCTCAATCTTCGATTACATCCGTAGCGAATGATGCCAAGTCTTTCGGCTTTCTAGGGTCAGGCCGAAGCTCATGGCGGCCTGTCGGTTTAGTCATAACCCGACGCGTTAGCGAGGCCTGAGTCGACAATGATCCTGTTTCAAGGTGTCCTCGCTCACGCTTCGGGTTGTGATCTTGACTAAATCGACACACCCTTGGCGAGTTCCGCTAACCGGACACCAAGCTGAAGCGACATACCAATGCCTTGTACAGCTTTAACTTTACGGTTGCAATGATCGTAGCCCTGGCTCTCCGAGCCGAGGCTTCACGGCTCAGAGAGCCGTGCTACTAAGTGTGACCCATCACGTGTCGCTGGCGGGGCGTGGGATTCCAGCGCGATCGATGCGTTTTTGCCAGCGCTCACGTGCGAACGATTGCATATCAATCTGATGATCGGACTCATCCACGATTTCGACATCCAGCAGCGTTTCGACCAGGTCTTCCAGGGTCACGATCCCGGCGGCCGTCCCGAACTGGTCGACGACCATGGCGATCTGTTGCCGCTCTGACAACAGCCGGTTGAACAGTGTTGGCAGCGCTTCTTCATCGCGAACAGTGGGCAGTTTTCGTTTGAATTGCTCGATCGGCGTGTCTGAATCACCCTGAGCGTGGGCGAGCAGCACATCCGTCTTCAAAACAAAGCTGTCTGCATCATCAAGTTTCGCGCGATAGACGGGCACGCGAGAAACCGGGAATTGCTCAATGCTGGCGACAAACTCAGCGACCGTCGTGGTCTCTTTCAGGCCAATGACAACAACGCGCGGTGTCATGATGTCTTTGGTGCTTAGGTCCGTGAGTTTCAAAAGCGACTGGTAGATCCGCACTTCATGCGCGGCAAGCACACCTTCCTTTTGACCCAGCACCGCCATGGCCGAGAGTTCGTCGCGGGTGATTTGATGTCCCTTTTCACCACCTGCTAGAAGGCGTGTGAGTTGTTCACTCATCCACACCAGGGGATAGAGCAACAAGATCAACCAGCTGACCGATTTGCTGACGCTGGGGCTGAGACCGCGCCAATACAGCGCGCCGATGGTCTTGGGGATGATTTCGCTGAAGACCAAGATCAACAGGGTCATCACGGCGCTGGCAATGCCAACAGCGTTCTTGCTTAGAAACGAATCATCACCGGGTTCAAAGAGGTTTGCGGACTGGGCGCCGACGCCCGCCGCACCGATGGTGTGTGCGATCGTGTTGAGACTCAGAATCGCGGCGAGTGGCCTGTCGATGTTTGATTTCAGTTTTTCCAGGCGTTCTGCCGCGCCGGGCCGCGTCCGTTTCAATGTGGCGATGAACGACGGCGACACGGACAGCAGCACCGCTTCGGCCACGCTGCAATAGAAGGAAAAACCGATGGACAGGAACAGGTAGGTGAGCAGCAGGGCCATACGGCAATTCAAAGGGCGGTGTTAGCGGGAGCTAGCCCGCCAATCGTGAGATTCGATTGTGCGGCTGTGCCAGCTCCTCGGCGGTGGGTTGATACCGAAATTGCATCAGGTACGCATCCTCGGCGGCATCGTCGTAGAAATCACGCAGCACGGAAATCGCCTTGAAACCAAGTTGCTTGAAAAACAACTGTGCTTCCAAGTTGGTTTCGCGAACCTCCAGCATGAT
>JBCCYK010000246.1:0-9949 GCA_039189905.1 Planctomycetota bacterium | reverse complement strand
TCAATCGGTGTGCCCAACACGCCAGCCGTTACGGTATTGATCAACGTGTTGCCGCCAATGCCTGGATTCCCGATGATGGTGATCGCACGACCGGGTTTGAAGTCGATGCTTTCTGCCAGGGCAAGCGGCTTCTCTCGACAGTTCTCCAGTTGAATGAAGGCGATATCTCGTTCTCGGTCTTCTTCGACAATGTGAAGGACCTGGTATTTCTTGCCGGGTTGATTCCCCGAAGGAAAGCCAATGGAGATATTGCTAGAGTACTCGCCATCAATCACATGTGAGTTCGTCGCCAACAGATTTTCCGCCACCAAGAACCCGGTTCCGGATGACCATCGCCCGCGTATGTGGGCGACCGACGGTGCATTGCGTTCGAAAATCTCCTCGCTCGTGAAGTGTTTGGGAGTTGGAGCAACTGGTGTCAGTGGCTCAGCGACCACTTTGGCGGGTTCCGCAGACGCCTTGGGATCGATTGCGACTTTGACGACATGTTCAGCGCCAATCGCCGGTGGTTCCGCCTTGCTCGAACGCAAGGCAAACAGACTCGCTGGGATACCGAGCCCCAGTATCAGGCTCGCACAGAGAAACACAGCCCATGGCAGACTGCTACGTTGTGAGTTTGGAGTGACTGGCAAGAATTCCGTTGGTGATGCGCCGTGACGAAGTCTTTGAAGCGGAAACCAGATCTCTTGTTCCTCGTCGTAGTAGATGTAGGTGCGATCGGTCGGATGTTTTTCGAGATGCCGCAGTGCCTGCTTGGCTGTGAGTATGCTCCGCTTCGACGTGTCGGAACGTTTGGCAATCGTTAATTGTCGTGAGTTTGTATCACTCATCATCATATCCCGTGTGGTGGAAGTAAGAAACACGGGATAGTGGACTCGCGTTCGCTCGGACGTTCTCTGAAACAAGCCTGAATCAATCGGATGAATTGCGCATGGTTTGGATGGTTGTGATGATGTGGTGACGGATCTTCTTCGGTTCATACTTTCTGAAGATTGGAAAACCAATCAGTGGGATTCCTGCTGCGGCCAGCGCCATGCTGACAAAGTGATCTCGTTTTCGGCGATTCGTTTCTTCATGGGAAGAGTCGTTCAGCTCGATAGCAGCAACAATTCGCGTCGCAGTGGGGGTCACAAGCACAAAGTCCAAATGCTTCTGTGCGATGCGGCGTCCATGGCTGCTATTCCAAGTCTCGGTAGCGAGCACATCGGCTAGGCGGACCTTGAACGACACGTGATATCGATCCTCGATCGCGGGTCTCAGGCCATGGACATAGAAACGACGTTCACCGGGAGTGAGAAGCGTCTTGCGGCTGATGTAGGGGTGCTCTTCGTTCGCGGTCTGCGCATCCTTGTTCGTTTGGATAGAAGTGCGTTTCTTGCTCATCCTTGAGGTTTGTCACGAACGCGATCAGAAGTCCAGAAGGTTTGCAGTCCTTTCAGGCTCAGTTCAGAGCGTGAGTCGGAGATGCGTTGATAATGGGCCCACGTTGCATGCCATGCGACAAAAGCGAATCCTTCTTTCCTATTGCCCAGTGGAGTTTGAGATGGCCACCACGAAGAAGAAAGCTCTTCTCACCATCGTTGATCAATCTGATTGCCCGTGCGGCTTGACCGGCGAAACCGGTGAGGTGTTTGACGTGAAGTTCTCGGATGGTCTGTCTGGACCGATTGCCTGGAAGGAAATCCTGCGTCAACTGAAACGCCGACTTTCAACGCAATCGCGAACGGGTGAAGCCTCGACCGCATCCGAGTAACGATGCGAGCGATTCTCAATCTTGCTTTTCACATTGATGAGGCAGCGATGAACCGGCAGATCGCACTATCAGCATCTCAGTTGGAGCAGTGGAAACAGGAAGTTGTCTTGGAAGTCAGTGCTCGCATGGAAGAGCTGCTGGCGAAGCGCGGCATTGAACGAGCGGTCGGGCGAGAGGAGATGGCAGAAATTCTTGGAGTGGGTCTCGCCACGATCGATCGACTCGTTCGCGACAAAGTCATTCCCTCCATGACGCCCTGTAACCGGCGATTGTTCCTCCCGTCGAAGGTGTTCGAGGCGCTTGAGGCGGAACGCTGAAAGTTGCCACGTGATCCGAGCCGCGTAGCATTCCGGTGATCGGTGATTAACGGGTTTTGATTCGGTAAGTGATCTAACTAGTTTTGGGAGCTATCGGAGCGATGGCGAATGTTCGTAGGCGAGCCAATGGGAGTTTCGAGATTCGAGCCTTCATCGGAGGGAAGCGACGTTCCTTCTACCCAGGTCCGAGATCAACGAAGAAGCAGGCAGAATCGGTTGGAGGGAAGCTCGAGAAGCTTGCCTTTGCCGTCAGCCAAAGCGAAGCACCGTCCAGTGACGTTGCGGAATGGCTCAAGACACTGACGAATCGGCAACATGCGAAGTTGGCGTCTTGGGGACTTATCGCGCCGAGGGAGCCGAGAGAAGACGAGCAGCCACGGCACGAGCCAGAGGTCGCAAGCAAAGAGCAATCGCAGACCAAGACATTGCGAAGCTGGCTCGAGGAGTATCTGGGTGGAGGGTCTTGGGCACCTGGCACGCGAGAACAGCTCGAGCGGACTCGCGATAACTTGCTGGCCTTCTTCGATGGCGAGAAGGCCGTTCAGGACTTCGACCAAGGCGATGCCGAGGATTTCCGGGTCTGGCTACAAACCAAGGCCAAGGTGGTTCCCGAGGGCTCCGAGCCGGCAGGGCTCGCTCACAACACCGTCCGCCGACGAATTGGTCGAGCCAAGCAGATCTTTCGAGCCGCGGTAAAGCGAAAATACATCTCTGAGAACCCGTTCTCGGACGAGGCTTCGGCGACGGGCGCCAACGTCGAGAATCATCGCTACATCCCGGCGATTTGGATCGATCAGTGCATCGAAGCAGCACCCTGCGAGGACTGGCGAATCATCTTGGCCCTGGCACGCTACGGAGGGCTTCGCAGTCACGAAACGCGAATCCTTCGTTGGCAGGACGTCGACATGGAAAACCGACGGATGATCGTGCGTTCCAACAAGACGCCCCCCACGCGGATATGCCCGATTTTCCCGGAGCTGTATCCCCACTTGGAGCGTGCGTATCAGGTTGCACCTAAGGGCGCGATCACGGTCCAGAACCGCTACACGGCAACCAGCAACATCCAGACGCAGCTCTACCGGATTCTGGAAGCGGCAGGCTTGGAGCGTTGGCCCGATGCGTTTCAGAATCTTCGACGTAGCCGCGAGACCGAGCTGATGGGTCGGTATCCCGTCAAGGATGTTGCCGGATGGATCGGCAACAGTGTTCCCGTTGCGATGAAGCACTACGCCGTGATGATGAAGACATCCTTCGACGAAGCCGTCGCGAACGGGGCTGGGGGCATGACGCCAATTTCACCCCAGTTTTCACCCCACTCACAGACGCTCCAGGGGCATCCCGCCGAGTCAGGCATTTCACCGGAGCCTGAAAATACGGGGGAAAAACAGCAACAGAGTGTTGCAGAGGGTGAGCCAAGCTACCCCGCTAGGACTCGAAAAACCATCGAAAACGCTGGGGAATACGGCAAGCGGAGGGCTGGCGGTGTCCCCAGCGGTGTCATCGCTGCACGCGACCGACGATGCAACCAGAGCAATGCTGGATCTTTGGGCCACGCTCGACGCAAGCCAACGCGATACGCTGCTTTCAATGGCTCAGGGACTGTCATCTGGTCAGCGGCCGTAGCCACCACCAACCATTGGACCCGTTGCAGGGCTGGCGTTGCCCGCTTTTGACCTTCAGAGCGTACCAGTCTCGGGGGGCCCCATCGCGGTAAGAATTCTGACCCGCGATTGCCGTACTCGCCAGACCCGGTAGCTAGTTGTCCACGTCCCAACGCGTTGAAAAATTTTAAATTACGAAACCGTAGCCACCTCGGCGGTTTGATCGCTCCAAAGGAATGCCGGGTGTGGATTGCAGCATCTACTTCTCATCCAACGCTGTCAGCGTGTCAGCGTGTCAGCGACGGGGGCGGAAGATCGCGGCTAAGTTCTGGATTCAAGCACTCACCGAAACACCAATGCACATTTTCATCGACACGAACATCCTCCTCGACTTCTTTCACTTCTCGAACGACCAGTTGAAGGAGCTGACAAATCTGCTGAATACGTCGGTTGTCGGGGCTTCACGGATCTATTTGACCCAGCAAGTTCACGATGAGTTCTCACGTAATCGAGAGCGCAAGCTACATGACGCGATGAAACGATTTACCGACTGCAAGGTCAAGTCTGCGATCCCAGCGTTCATGCGTGAGCGCCCCGAGAGCAAAAAGATGATGAAGCTAGAGGGAGAGCTGAAGCAGCTGAAAAAACAAATGCAGTCTCAAGTAGTGGAGGACATCAAAGGTCGCCACCTTCAAGCTGACCACGTCATGGCGGACTTGATGCGGAGGCTAGACGTCATTCCGGTAACGAAGGAAGACCACGACGAAGCACTGCGGCGGTCTCAGGTCGGAAATCCACCCGGGAAGCCGCGGTCAATTGGAGATGCGATCAATTGGACGCTTTTATTGAAAGAAGTGCCGAGCGGCGAGTCCTTGCATGTCGTTAGCAAGGATGGCGACTTTTTTTCGCCGCTAAACGATGATGAAGCGATGGAGTTTCTCGCAGAAGAGTGGAGACAGTCCAAATCAGCAGGTCTGTTCGTCTATCGATCTCTTGCCAGTTTCATGATCAAGAATGACCTGTACTTCGACGGATTCGAACAACTCGTCCTCACAGATGACCTGTATGAACTCGGCAACGACTTCGTGAATTGCGACGAAACGATTTGCGGCCTGATTGCCGAATCGAACTCATGCGGCTTCAGTTGCGATGAAGCGGAGGTTCTTCAAGCAAGAAAGACCGACCCAGACGCTATCAGTTTCGAAGCGTATTTGACGATAACGGCCGATGAACAACGCAAGGACGGTCTACCTTGGAGGGGCGACCAGATTCGCGTGGAATTGGCAGGTGGATACGTCCGAGACTCAGAGACTGGTTGGAAAATCGAAGACGTTTCGATTGTTTCAGCCGATTTGAATGACGACAAATTTCTGGAACCTGATGCCGATGCTTTCGGTTTGTTCTAGCAACGATTCAGACACGTGTTTTCATTGAATCGGCCAAACCGTTGCTACCGGTGTTGGAGGCCGAGTGGAAGTGAGAGTAGAGGTACTGCCCGCCCGTCAGTGGACGAGCGGCAGTGCTCGTGAAAGCTCTCGAATTCAACGACAATGCCACCGGCGAGATGGAGTAGCTATCCGTCGCGGCCGGCATCCAACGCGAACTCATAGCCGCCTTGGGTGCTGGCCCGCCGTTCATGCAGCTATGAGGTTTCTTAAATGGCTGAGTCGGTTTTCGACGAGTTGGAACGAGGCTTAGGCGATCCCGCCTTCGTCTTGTTTTTCCAGCAACAGTGTGAGTCATGGGTTGCGTTCTATCGCGAGCAATCAGCGGCGATCGCGAGGATCAATAGCCAACTTGAGCGTCTGATACGGCCAACGACCGAGGAAGGCATCGATAGCCGAGAACGGATTGGAGCCTGCATTCGTGGATGTTCTGAAATTTTGTTTGGCAGCCCGCCAAATGGACGGTCGGCAACTTCACTCCAGGCTGCTATGCGTACTGCGTTGAATTTGGAGGCGGTGGGGCGCCCAAAAACGCCGCGTCAACGGATGCTCGTCAACCTGTTCAAGGACATCCGTGACCAAGAGTGCGATCTCGATGGCATGACCATTTACGAAGCCCTGCACCCGCTTGAGAGCGATCCCAACTACGTCTTGGCGACGAAGACCGATCCAGATGGATCGCTAGTCACCATTGATCGCTTGAGGATGGACAGTAGATGCTTGATTACGGCGCTATGGGTCCGCCGAGAACTAGGAAGCACTGAACTGCTGGTTTCCGATCCTCGAAAACTTAGTTTCGATGAGTGTCCGATCCTGGCAACACTTACGATCGCGGATGACCACATCCGTCCGAAGAGCGAAAGAAAACGAAAAAGGCTCAATGCGATAGCATCGAGCTGCTTGAACGCATTTCGCGAGGCTCATCCGCCTGCTGACACGATGACAGTTGACGACTTGCGGTCTCGGACGAACGAACCAGGAGAATCTACTGAGGATGATTCGCCAGCCGAGATCGACGTTGAATATGTCGCGTCTCCAACCGGCCAGCGTGACAAGTGGATCTATGAAAAGCGGGAAGCTGGATCTAAAAACCCGGAAGTCATTGAAGAATTGAGCAAAATCTTCGCGAGTCGCGGATGGGAGCATTTGACGACGACAAAGTCTATAAGTTCTGCGGTGAATCGCTGGGTCCAGCGGGCGGGAGCAAAACCACTGAAGCCCGATAAAGGAGGTCGTCCAAGAAAGCAAAATCGGGAAGCCAAAACCGCGAAGTAGTGTTTCGCGAGCCGAGTTAGGCCAATCCTGTGGGCGTCATTTGCCCAATCAAAGGAGACGCCATGAGTGCTACGGATTCCGGTTTGATTGACCGCCTGCCCGCCCGTGCTGAGATCGGACGCGAGATCGTCCAACTCGATCTTCGCCGTCGATGGCTGCGGTCGCTATACCGGCTGCGATGCCGGATCGACGAGCAGTCCGCTAGAACGGACTCATCTACCGACGCCCCGCAAGCCGCCAACGGCAACCATGGAGGCCTCGATGAGTAGCCCTACTGTCATCACGCTATCGCTATCGGCTGATGATCGCCGTGAGTTGATCGCTGACCTACTGACAGAACTTGAGCCCATCATCGCACGGCAGGCTTCACCACGTCTGGTGGATGCCGATGAACTGGCCCGCTTGCTGTCTTTGTCCAGGCCAACGATTGATCGCCTGCGGGCAGCGAACGTAATCCCGTCGATCGGCGATGGCCGTATGCGTCGATACGATCCAGATGCCGTCATCGCTGCCTTGTCAGCGCATAAAAAGGAGGCCGACCACGATGCGTGACCGACCCCCAGTGAACGACGCTGCCACACGTCCATCTCATCATACCATCGACTTTCGACTGACCCAGATCATCGACCTGCTTATTGAGGCCGATCGTCGCGGGCTCCACCTCGTCACCGCCGCGATGATCGCCGAAGACCGGCGGGAGGTGACGAATGCCAACTGACAAGCTGACATCAGGGACGCTGGACGAGAGGTTGATTCGTGGATCGACCGTGTTCGATCGGATCATTTCTGATCTTCTCGCGGGCAAAGCCGATCGGTTGTTTGATTGCGGCGAAGCGCTCCAAGGCATCGAGATCGGGCCAGGTATCCTGACGCTAATCGGAGCGCCTACGGGAAGGGGCAAAACGGCTCTGACGATGCAAGCTGTCTATGAGGCAGTTGAACGCGAGCAGGGCTTGCGAGCCGTGGTCGCTTCAATGGAAGTGACCGAAGAAATGCTCATCAAGCGACGAATTGCTACGCAGATTGGAGCAACGTTTGAGTCGATCCGATTCAATAAGTTGTCTCACGAGCAGCGCAAGCAAGTCGCCGGTCTTACCGGTCTCCGCAAGGCTCTGGAATCGATCGACTTCGTTCCCGATTCGGACAGCAGCCTGCGAAGCCTTGAGTCACTTTTGAACCGTGAACGGAAGCCGGGTTTGCTGGTACTCGACTACATCCAGCTATTCGGGAGCGAAAACGAAGACGCGAAGGTGAGGGCCTCGCAGACGATGGCTACATCGCGTCGGTTCTGTGCTAAAGACTGGGCCGTTGTCGCCGTGTCAGCCCTCAACCGAGACTCGAACAGGCCAGGGCAGAGCCGAGGTGTTGGGCTGGACTCGTTTAGAGACTCATCAGCAATCGAATACTCGGGTGCCGCCGCGTACACGCTCGAAGAAGTGGGCGAGCCAAGAAACGATGATCCGCCACCAGTCCGGCAAATGCGTCTGCGTTGCCTCAAGAACCGCAATGGTGAACGGAAACACCTGGATCTTTGGTTCAACGGCCCGCATATGTTCTTCACACCGGGAGATGCAACCACTGACAGCGTGACAGATGCCGACGCACCGCAAGGCGGTGTGTTTTGAGTCGCCCGAAACCGCACCCACGATCCAACAAAAGAAAGTCTGCTGAACGCTGGCGTAGTGGCGACGTGCTGTATCGAGAAGTCTTGCCATCACTTCCCAAGCCATCCCAGTGCGCAGTTCTGATGTTGTGCTGGCTGAAAGCCGAGATCGGGTACGACGGAAAAATGATCTTCGATCTGACGAAGAAGCAGATAGCTGATCGCTGCGGGCTTAGCGTAGCCACCGTAAAAGGACTGCTGCGGGAACTAGAGGCAGGGGGCGTCATCAGGACTCGGAGGGACGGCTGCAACCAAGGAGGGCGTTCGCTTGGATCAGAGCGGATGATTACGTTCAAACCGTACCGCTCACCAACAAAAGAGGTGCGCTGATGAACCCGTTTAGACCTGGGAAAGGGGTGCGCAGGTGCTACGAAACCGGGGCGCTGATGCACCGAAAGGGGTGCGCCCTTGGGTACCCTCTCAATGTCAATGTCATTGCGTCACGACAGATCGTGGACGCTGCGCTACGACTGTCGGACGGCATGGTTTATCAGGACCGAACCACGCCAGGAAAACGAGGTCGCACCAGGGGCGAGGACAATGAAGTATCACCCGCGCTCGCACGTTCCGCGATGGAACGACCGACCACTATGTCTCGTTTGGCGCTGGCAACGAAGGTTGGTAACGGATGGCTACCTGCGAGATGGTCCCCCCAGAAAAGCACCACAAGCACTGTCACCCGGTCAGTTCGCAGCGATGCAGGATCGATCACGGTCGCTTGCCTCGCGCCACAACCACCTCATACAGTTACCACCGCCACGGCTAGGTTTAGCGGCCGAACACCGGACACCCGATCCGGCCCGCCGTGGTGCTTTCTTTACTCGGGATCAACCACGGGAGTTGAAAGATGGCCAGTCTGTTCAAAGACACCTCCGGCACGAGCAATGGGTGGAGGCTTCAATTTCGTCAAAATGGAAAACGTAGATCGCTGTGGCTGGGCGCGATGTCCAAGCGAGCTGCAACCACGGTAGAGCGGCATATTGATGAGTTGGTGCGTGCCGATGCAGTGAGCACCTCACCCGATGCCGAAACCGCAAGATGGGCAGCTGGACTGGATGGACGTATCCGGGAGAAATTGGAAGGCTGGGGACTGGTCAAGGCCATTCAACGCCGAAATACGGATGCGGATCGTTTGCTTGGTCCATTTATCGACCGGTACATCATCGAACGCACGGATATCAAGCCGGGTACAGCTGACAACTTCCATCATGCCAAGCGGCTGCTACTCGAGATGTTCGCCGAGGAGACCCCGCTGACGACAATCACCGAAGGCGACGCGGCACGCTGGAAGCGGCAACTGTTGGCGCGACCGGTGAAGTGGGACGAGGATGGCAAGGTCACTGCCACGATGGCACCGGCCACAGTCAGCAAGCACATCAAGCGAGCAAAAACCATGTTCACGGCGGCGTTGGCTGATCGATTGATTGAAGTGTCGCCGTTTGACGCGGTGGCGGCCGATGGAGAGGTGAACCGCGATCGCGACTACATCCTGACACCAGCTGAAACCTCCGGTGCGTTGGCCGCGTGTCCAGACGTGATGTGGAAATCGATCTATGCCTTGGCCCGCTTCGGTGGCCTTCGCGCTTGCGAAGTCCTTGCCATTACCTGGGGCGATGTTCTGTGGGACGTAGGCAAGGTGAGAATTGATTCACCCAAAACTGGTCTGCGATTCTGTCCATTGTTCCCAGAGCTTGAACCGATCTTGCGTGACGGTTTCGAAGCAGCCGAGGAGGGAACCGTCCACGTTGTTGGTAAGCGCTACCGCCGAGGTTCAAACTTGGGAACGATCTTCCGAGGCATCTTGGAGCGTGGAGGCGTGACGCCGTGGCCGAAACCACTTCAAAACCTACGGCTAACACGTCGCAACGAACTCGAAGCGACACATCCGAATCACG